>JBDTVX010000044.1:0-19757 GCA_040007015.1 Ferruginibacter sp.
GAACTTGTGGTTGCGGTGAAAGTTTTGCGGTGTAACTTTGCAAAGAAATGAAAAAATTATAATGAGTAATAATAATGAGATACTGGAGCGGTTAACCACGGAAGCCTACGAGTATGGATTCGTGACAGATATCGAAATGGATATCGCTCCCAAAGGGTTGAATGAAGAAACGGTGAGATTCATCTCCGCAAAAAAAAATGAGCCAGCCTGGTTGCTGGAGTGGCGGTTGAAAGGATTGCGTCATTTTCAGCAATGCGAAATGCCCAACTGGCAAAATTTTGAAATGCCCAATATCGACTTCCAGGGTATATCTTACTATGCGGCCCCTACCAAAAAAACAAAGTACAACAGCCTGGATGAAATTGATCCTGAGTTGCTGGCCACTTTTGCCAAACTGGGCATCCCTTTAAACGAACAAAAAATATTATCGGGTGTGGCGGTGGACGTTGTGTTTGACAGCGTATCGGTTGCCACTACTTTCAGGGAAAAGTTGCAGGAAATGGGTATCATTTTTTGCTCCTTCAGCGATGCTGTAAAAGAGCATCCCGACCTTGTAAAAAAATACCTTGGTACGGTTGTGCCTTACACAGACAATGTTTTTGCCTCCCTGAATGCTGCGGTAGTATCTGATGGGTCTTTCGCCTATATTCCAAAGGGTGTTCACTGCCCAATGGAATTATCTACCTATTTCCGCATCAACGCACAAAATACCGGGCAATTTGAGAGAACCCTGATCATTGCCGACGAGGGAAGTTATGTAAGCTACCTGGAAGGCTGTACGGCGCCAATGCGAGACGAGAACCAGTTGCACGCCGCAGTGGTAGAGCTGATCGCACTCGACAATGCAGAGATCAAATATTCTACGGTGCAAAACTGGTATCCCGGTGATAAAGATGGCAAGGGCGGTATCTTTAATTTTGTTACCAAGCGTGGTATCTGTAAAGGTATTAATTCAAAAATTTCATGGACACAGGTTGAGACCGGTTCTGCCATCACCTGGAAATATCCCAGTGTTATTCTGCGTGGTGACAATTCTACCGGCGAATTTTATTCCGTGGCACTCACCAAGAATAAACAGATCGCCGATACCGGTACTAAAATGTTTCATATTGGTAAGAATACCCGCAGCAGGATTATCTCAAAAGGTATTTCTGCCGGCCATGGCAACAACAGCTACCGCGGGCTTGTGCAAATAGGCGCCGGAGCAGATAATGCCCGAAACTTTACCCAATGCGATTCATTGCTGATAGGCGATCAATGTGGCGCGCATACTTTTCCTTATATCGAATCAAAAAACAGTTCGGCCATTGTGGAGCATGAAGCCACTACTTCCAAGATCGGGGAGGATCAGATCTTTTATCTCAACCAAAGAGGTATTGATTCAGAAAAGGCAGTAGCATTGATCGTAAACGGGTATGCCAAAGAAGTATTGAACCAGTTGCCCATGGAATTTGCCGTGGAGGCGCAGAAGCTATTGGCTATTTCCCTTGAAGGTAGCGTAGGATAATTGATAAATAATAATTGATAATTACCACTAATAAAATAATATTAAAGGGAACAACATGTTAAGTATAAAAAATCTGAGAGCTTCGGTAGAGGGGAAAGAAATTTTAAAAGGTGTAAACCTGGAAGTAAAGGCCGGGGAGATCCACGCCATTATGGGACCGAATGGATCCGGCAAAAGTACCCTGGCAGCCGTGCTGGCCGGAAATCAAAATTATGAAGTAACAGGAGGGGAGGTATGGTTCGACGGTAAAAACCTTTTGGAAATGACAACGGAAAACCGTGCGAGGGAAGGCGTGTTTTTAGCATTTCAATACCCTGTGGAAATACCGGGCGTTTCCAATATTAATTTTTTGAGAACGGCCATGAATGAGATCAGAACCTATCGCAACCTGCCACCAATGGAATCAAAAGAATTCCTTAAAATGGTAAAAGAAAAACAAAAGCTGGTTGAATTTGACGCAGCGCTTACCAACCGCTCTTTGAACGAAGGATTTTCAGGAGGCGAGAAAAAGAGAAATGAAATTTTTCAACTGGCAATGCTTGATCCTAAACTGGCAATTCTCGACGAAACAGATTCGGGGCTCGATATTGATGCGCTGCGGATCGTTTCGAAAGGTGTAAATAAGCTGCGTTCAAATGAAAATGCATTTGTACTGATTACCCACTACCAGCGCTTATTGGATTATATCGTTCCCGATTTTGTGCATGTATTGTACAACGGGCAGATCGCCAAAACAGGCAGTAAAGAACTGGCCCTTGAACTGGAAGAAAAAGGATACGACTGGCTGAAAGAAGAACCTGCAGAAAAGGTGTTGGCATAAATTAATATTCATGATCAAGCAAATAACAAATTCTTTATACGATCAGTTTATCGCTGATTTTGAACTGCGGTCCATTTTATCATCCTCTTCCGAATCAACGGAATTGAATGCACTCAGGGAAAGCGCTTTTGATCAGTTCAGGCAACTTGGATTTCCAAATACAAAAGTAGAGGATTGGAAATATGTCAACCTCGTCCCTTTTTTAAAGGATGATTTTATAACCGAACCGGATGATGAGTTGCCGACCCTCAATGAGGAGATGATGGCTAAAGCAAAAATTAAAAAACTGAATTGCTATCGTATCGTATTAGTGAATGGCCAATATCACTCCGAATTTTCCGACACTATTCCGGGCGATGCGGTTTGCATATCTTCCCTTTCAGCTGCGATGAACAAAACTTCATTCAAAACGCATTTTGGAAAATACATCGCATTAGATAAAAATCATTTTGCAGCATTAAATACGGCCTTGTTCCGGGATGGGCTATTTATTGAAATAAAAAATAAAGCAATTCTTGATAAGCCTATACATATCAGCCACTTCGTTTCTTCAGATAGTAACCTGTTTTTACAACCAAGATTTCTTTTTGTAATTGGCGCCCATGCGGAAATCAGCATTATTGAAAGCTTTATAACGAACGGTGGATCTGACTCAGGCAGTACAAAAGTTTTTGTGAATAATGTGTCGGAAATAGTAGTCGGTGAACAGGCCAGGTTGCAACATTATTATATTCAAACCGGTAATGCCAATACCAGCTATATCCATCATACCGAAATAGTGCAGCGGGCCTCGAGCCTTTATAATAATTACAAGGCATCTTTTCCCGGAACAGGTTTATTACGTAATAACCTGAATGTTTCACTGGATGGCGAAAATATTGAAAGCCATTTATACGGCTTATATCTTGCAGGTGGAAAACAATTGATAGATAATCATACCATCGTTGATCACCTGAAACCGCGTTGCCTCAGTAATGAATTATACAAAGGTGTAATGAAAGACGAAGCAGTTGCCGTATTCAATGGTAAAATATTAGTAAGAAAAGATGCACAAAAAACCAATGCATTCCAAAAGAATAATAACCTGATGCTGAGCAAAAAAGCGGTGGTGGATTCCAAACCCCAACTGGAAATTTTTGCGGACGATGTTAAGTGCAGTCATGGCTCTACGATCGGGCAATTCAATGACGATGCGTTGTTTTACCTGAAAGCACGTGGAATAGGGGAGGAAAAGGCAAAGGCATTACTGATCCATGCATTTGCGTATGATGTAACAGAGAAAATTCCAATTCCTGCAGTACGGGCATATATTAATCAATTGATAGAGGAAGGATTGAAGTGATGAGGAATGAATGATGAATGATAAAAAAATAAGAGCGTACACGAAGACTATCTGATAAAGAACGAATAAGGATATACAGAACAAGTAGAAATACACTATACTATTACCACTTTGGACGAGTAAGAAGCAGACTGGTTGCAGACCTCTCCGCTGGCGAGCGGACCGGGGGCAAAAAACAGCGTAGTTGCAGATTTTGTTTTTTGGATAAAAAAAACACTTTTTGATCAAAAAGACTTCAGTTTTAAACAAAAAATATTAGTCTTTATATTAAAGAACACACGAGTTCCAACAACACCAAACAGAAACAATCAACTAATTTTTTACACTTCATTAAGTATCAAAAAAACTTCTTAAGGATTTGAATATGAAAACAGATTCAGCAATATTTCAGGAAATATTAGATGTACAGAAGATAAGAAAAGATTTTCCCATACTTGATTCAAAAGTAAATGGCAGGCCATTGGTATATTTTGACAATGCAGCTACTTCTCAAAAACCCTGGCATGTTATCAAAGCCATTGAACATTATTATACCGATCTCAACAGTAATGTACACCGGGGTGTTCATCATTTAAGCCAGCAGGCAACAGATGCCTTTGAGGCCTCCAGGAAAAAGCTGGCTGATTTTATCAATGCAAAACACGACCGTGAAGTGATCTTCACCAAAGGAACCACAGAGAGCATTAACCTGGTTGCGCATAGTTATGGCAAACAGTTTGTGCAGCCGGGCGATACGATCATCATATCCGCTTTGGAACATCACTCCAATATCGTTCCCTGGCAATTGCTCTGTGAAGATAGAAAAGCTGTGTTGAAAGTAATTCCTATCAATGAAAAAGGTGAGTTGTTATTGAATGATTTTAAATCAATGCTGGATGAAAAAGTAAAGCTGGTTGCAGTAAGCTATGTTTCCAATTCTTTGGGTACCATTAACCCGGTTAGGGAGATCATCGCGTTATCACACTTGCATAATATTCCTGTTTTACTGGATGCTGCACAGGCAATACAGCACATTCCGATCGATGTGCAGGAACTGGATGTGGATTTTCTTGCTTTCTCGGGTCATAAAATGTACGGACCTACCGGGATAGGGATTTTATATGGCAAGGAGAAGTGGCTAAACCAGATGCCGCCTTACCAGGGAGGGGGGGAAATGATCAAAACCGTAAGTTTTGAAAAGACAACTTTCAATGAATTGCCTTTCAAATTCGAAGCAGGTACCCCAAATATTGAGGCGGCCATTTGCCTGGGTGCTGCGGTGGATTATATCAATGAAACAGGGATGGAAAACATTCAGCAGTACGAGCATGAATTGCTGGAATATGCCAATGAAAAATTAGCGGAAGTAGAAGGAATAAAGTTTATTGGCACTGCAGACAACAAAGCAAGCCTGGTGTCATTTATAATAGATGAGCTGCATCCATATGATGTAGGCCTGATCCTCGACCAACTCGGTATAGCCGTCCGCACCGGGCATCACTGCACACAACCATTGATGGATTTTTATTGCATCCCAGGCACCGTGAGGGCTTCCTTTGCATTTTACAATACCAAAGAAGAGATTGATACATTAACTGATGGGGTGAAGAAAGCTGTTTCCATGCTGGGTAATTAGTTATTGGTTAAAAGCTGATCGTTCCCGGGCCGCGGCAACCAACCATCAACGACCAACCATCAACACAAAACAACGATGTCCATCAACGAAATACAAGACGAATTGATTGAAGAGTTTTCACTTTTTGGAAACTGGATGGAAAAATACGAACATATTATCCAGATGGCAAAAGAACTACCCATTATTGAAGAGCAATATAAGCAGGATGAAAACCTGATAAAGGGATGCCAGGCAAAAGTATGGCTGCGCGCAGATTTTAAAGAAGGCAAAATATCATTTACTGCCGACAGTGATGCCATTATTACAAAAGGATTAGTGGGCATGGTGGTACGCGTTTTGTCAGATCACACGCCTGCAGAAATTATGCATGCTGAACTTTATTTTGTGGATGCAGTCGGTTTAAAAGAACATCTTTCCATGACACGTTCCAATGGTTTATTGTCGATGATAAAACAAATGAAAATGTATGCGTTGGCACTGCAATCCGGTGCAAACGTCAATTGATTTGATATGATAGATAAGATAAATTTAGAAATAAAGATCGTAGAAATTTTAAAGACCGTCCAGGACCCGGAATTGTCGGCGGATATTTATGAACTGGGTCTTGTGTACGATATTAATATCAGTGACAATGGCTTTGTAAATATTAAGATGACCCTCACAGCTCCCGGCTGTCCTGTTGCCGGTGATATCATTATGGAAGTGGATAATAAGATTCGTGCGATGGAAGGTGTAACCGATGTAAATGTGATGCTTACTTTTGATCCTCCATGGAACAGGGAAATGATGAGCGAAGAAGCCAAACTGGAACTTGGTTTTTTATGATATATTCTCATTACAACTAATATTAATTGTGCTAACCCGCCACGCATCTGTCGCGTCTCTGAACAACAGCCCGAAACCTGCGTCACAAAAACCATTCAATTTTATTTTTTCATTTACGGCTAATTCATAGGTGTACTTTTGATGAATGCATCAACGAAATACTCTCTATTGAGTTTTTTCCTGATCCTGTTTACTTATTCTGCACGTTCCCAGGATATTCCCTCTTCCCGCAGAACTGACTGGACTTTAGCAGGGTATCACGGTGCCATACCAGCTTATCCCATTGTAAAAAACATAATGGATTATGGAGGCTTGGCTGATGGCATCGGGCTTAATGATATTGCTTTGCAAAATGCCATAACAGGTTCAACCAATTAAAATGGTATTATTTATTTTCCTTCAGGAATTTTCCTTTTCAATGCTACCATAACGCTCAGAAATGGTTTAATCCTGCGGGGCGGGGGCGCTGCAGGTACAACCTTAAAATTCAACCTGGGAGGAACGGGTAATTTAATAACGATTGCCGGCAATACATCCATCGCAATTGCTGGTATCACCTCGTCCGTATTTAAAGACCAGACATCGGTTGTAGTGGATAACCTATCTTTATTCCAGGTAAATGATTATATAAAAATTTAACAAAATGATGCCAGCCTCGTCACTGATAGAACGGCACTGGAATCTGTTGGCCAGCTGATTCGTATTGAAAATATCCAGGCAGACACTATCTATTTTTCCAATCCTTTACGCAGAAATTATTGAATAGGAAAATTATCAAAAATCAATTATCAATTACCTTTTCCTATATTTGCAACATAGTAACAAATAATCTTGCACAAAAAAAAATATATAAGACTTGTTATAGCAGGGTTTATGCTGATGGTTTTTGCAATCAGTATCACACCCAGGATCGTGTTGCATGGCTGGTTTGCTTCACATAAAGATTCCGCAGGTATAAAATTATCGAATTCTGGCGGGCAGCAGTTTACCAAAGCAGTTTTCAACTGTAATTGCGATCATATTGTTGCTGAATCTCCATTTACCGAACCTGGAAATGTTTTTGAATTATATACACTTCAACCTTTTTCAACTCAGCAAAAAATACATTTTTGCTCATTTTACTCCGTTAAATATTTCTTTTTTACGCTTCGTGGCCCTCCCGCTGAAAGTTGATTATAAAAAACAAATTGTAAAATATGGTATTCATTTTAGAATACCCTGTTGGTTGATTAAAGGCTAAATGCCATTCCTGTAATGTTAGTCATCCCTTGTGATGAATGTTTTTATACCCGTCCCTGCTTTAATATTTACTCCAAAAACTATTACGATGCGAATTATCATACCGTCACTTTTTTTGTTGATTTTTTTAAGTTACCATAAATCAATACCCGCACAGGCTATTACCGGAAAAAAGCCCGTCAAAGGATCGGCTGTCTCAGCAGGAGGCTTATCAGGGAAAGTATTCGACAAGAAATGGAATACCCCTTTGGCAGGAGCCAGTATTTATATCCCCGACCTGAAGACGGGTGTGGTTGCAGATTCAGGCGGCCATTATTTTTTTAAAACACTTCCTCCCGGAACATACCTTGTAGAAGTTCATTATACAGGGTTTAAAACGGTAATAAGAGATGTTATTATTCATGATGGCGACATAGAAAATTTTGAATTGGAAGATAATGTGGTGGAAGAAAGCACGGTGGTTATAACAGGGTTATCAAAAGCCACGCAAATAAAAAGAAGCCCGATCCCCATTATTTCGGTTAGCCACGCTTATATGTTAAGAAATCTCAGCACAAATATTATTGATGCCATTGCTAAAATTCCCGGAGTGAATGCTTTAACCACGGGACCAAATGTTTCAAAGCCATTTATAAGGGGATTGGGCTACAACAGGATACTGACCCTGTACGATGGGGTAAGGCAGGAGGGCCAGCAGTGGGGGGATGAGCATGGGGTGGAGGTGGATCAATACGGCGTAGAAAAGATTGAAATAATAAAAGGGCCCGCGAGCCTGAGTTATGGCTCCGATGCGCTTGCAGGAGTGGTAAACCTGATCCCGTTTCAGTCGGCGCCGGAAGGAAAAATAACAGGCGAAGTAGTTAGTGAATATCAAACAAATAACGGCTTGTATGGCGGTTCTGCCATGTTGCAAGGCAATAAAAATGGCTTTGAATGGATGGGCAGGATATCTCATAAAGCGGCAACCAATTATCAAAACAAAATGGATGGCCGGGTTTATAACACGGGATTCAAAGAAACCGATGCGAACCTGGCAATTGGGCTGCATCGCAAATGGGGTTATTCTCATCTTAGCTTTTCAATATTTGACGACTTGCAGGAAATACCGGACGGAAGCAGGGATTCTGCCAGCAGGAAATTTACCAGGCAAATTACAGAGGCCGATACCACCAGGCAAATTGTTCCGGATCCTGATCTGAAGTCGTACCGGATAACGGATCTTCACCAGCATGTACAGCATTACCGTGTTTATTCCGCCAGTAATTTTACCCTGGGTTCGGGCAGGCTGGCATTGAATGTTGGGTTCCAGCGAAGCGAACGCAGGGAATTTATCCACCCGGTACTGACCGAAATACCCGGCTTGTTTTTACAATTGAATACTTTTTCATACGACCTGAAATATTTTTTCCGGGAACGGAACGGCTGGAATATCTCCGCCGGAATAAATGGGATGTACCAGGATAATACCGTCACAAACGGAACGGATTTTATCATTCCCTCATACCGGCAGTTTGATATTGGCCCCTTTGCATTATTGAAAAAAACATTTGGAAAACTGGACCTTGCGGGCGGCGCGAGGTTTGATAGCCGCTCTTTTAGAAATGATGAGCTCTACGTTGGCACTGATCCGGTAACAGGATTTGATATGCCTGTTTACGGAACTGATACGGCCGGCGCAAATAAAATTTTTTCAAAGTACAGCCACAACTATTCGGGCTTCTCCGGCAGCCTTGGCGCTACTTACAATTTCACAGATAAATTTGCTGTAAAGGCTAACCTGTCCCGGGGTTTCCGGGCACCCAATATTTCCGAGATCTCTGCAAATGGAGTACATCCGGGTACTAATATTTACCAGATCGGAAATCTTAATTTTAAACCTGAATTTAGTGTTCAGCAGGATATCGGTTTTAGTTATTCATCCAAATACACCGTCGTCAGTCTAAGCATTTTTAATAATAACCTTAGTAATTATATTTTCAATCAAAAATTGCTTAACGGTATGGGGGCAGATTCCGTGATTGTTGCAGGCAATCAAACCTATAAATTTCAGCAGGGAAAGGCAAACCTTTATGGAGGCGAAATTGGCATTGATATCCACCCGGTTAAATCCATTCATTTTGAAAACAGCCTGTCAGTGGTTTATGGAAAAACTAAAGGTATTGATCCAAAACTTCAGTCAGACAGCAATAAATATGTTGCCGCTATTCCGCCATTACACGGTATATCCGAATTACGATACGATTTTGATTCAAAAAAAAGTCATATTGTAAATGGCTTTGTAAAAATTGAACTGGCTTATTATGCCAGGCAAGACAAAGTTTACCTGGCGGATAATACAGAGACACCTACTCCCGGTTATGCCTTATTCAATGCGGGCATTGGCACAGGGATCACGAATAAAAAGGGCCAGGTTATCTTCAACCTTTACTTAATGGGAAATAATCTTTTTGATATAGCTTTCCAGGATCATTTGAGCCGGTTAAAGTATTTTGAGCCTTACCCCGACGATCCAAGGGGCCACGGTATCTATAATCTGGGAAGAAATTTTAGTTTCAAATTAAAAATCCCTTTGAATTTCGGTTCTACAAAATAGTTTTTATAACAGGATAAATAATTAAAGCCGTCCCGAAAATTTTGGGAATCATTTTTTTATTAATTTTATCAAACATCGTATTAATATTTTGTGCAGGCAACCTGTAAAAAATTTATCCGTTTGATAATACAATATAAAGAGTCCCCTGGATAATTGTTATTGATTCATACTTTGTAATGAACTATTGCAGATGTTAGTAATTTAAATTATTAAAGATTCGTTTACGGAAGTATTGAAATTGCAGGAACTTATTAAAAAAGTTTATTTTATAATATCTTTAACCTGGTTTTGAAAATTCTAAATACCAAAATATGAGGCAAAATGTTCGATTACTAGCTGTGATAATTTTTGTAATGGCCGGATTAAGATCCTCATCGCAAAAATTAATAAAACCCATTTCCGATCACTTTCAAAGATGTTATACTGTTGAACGGATCATGGAACTTCGAAAAACTCATCCCGATGCAGAAACTGATGAACAGTTTGAAGCCTGGATGAGTGAAAAAATTAAGAGCAGGAAACAGGGGCCCCTTCAACGTCCCAATACAAATTATACTATTCCCATTGTTTTTCATGTAATACACAATGGTGAAGCAGTAGGTACATCCCCCAATCTTGATGCAGTTCTTGTGGAGGAACAGTTGATCCAGTTGAACAAGGATTTCGCCAATGTTTCCAATAGTCCATATAGTTCCGCTACACCAACCGGTATCCAATTTGTACTGGCGCTAAATGATCTCGACGGCAATAACCTTCCCGAACCCGGTATAGATCGTATAAACAGGAATGATAAGGGATGGACTGACTATACAAACTCCGGATGGACTATCTCATATCTCGACGGAACTGTAAAACCGGCTTCCGTGTGGAATGCCAACAGTTATTACAACGTATGGATAATTCCCAAATTAAATGGCGGGTCAACCGCGGTAGACATTTTGGGATACGCTACTTTTCCCGCTGGCTCTACGCTGGCGGGGATAACCAGCACTGAAACTTCTAATACCGCGGGAGTAGTAGTGCTGACACCAACTGTTGGAAGTACATTTGCTCCCAACACTTGTGGTAACGGATTCGGAATGGGTAAAACACTTACACATGAAAGCGGGCATTTTTTTGGTTTAAGGCATATTTGGGGAGATGCTAATTGCGGCAATGATTTCTGCGACGATACACCGGTACACTTTACTTCAAACACCGGTGCGCCAGCACATCCCAAGCCTAACAGTTGTGGTACCTCCGATGAAATGTTTGAAAACTATATGGATTACAGTGACGACGTTGTTTTAAATACCTTTACTGCCAACCAGGTTGACCGTATGCAAACAGTGATGTTAAACAGCCCCCGGCGTTTGTCCCTGACCACATCCAATGTTGGAGGAGTAATATTAACCGGCAGCAACAGGATTTCATTTATAAATTGCACCGGCATTTTGGCCGCTTTGGAAACGGGCACCAACACCACTTATCCGCGTACCAGGGATATATCCCTTACCTTAAATGTTGAAGACAAGGCAACCGGCGATGCCACCGTATCTGTTACCGCTACAGGAACAGCAGTTAGCGGCCGCGACTATCAATTACTAACACCTACTGTTACTTTTGCCGCAGGCGATAATTTTAAGCCCGTTAACATACGAATTTTCGATAACCCGTTGGTTGATGGCGACCGGACGATTATATTGAATTATACGATTTCAAATACCGGTGTCACCGCAGGATCCAACGCTCAATCTGTCACCATTAATTTATTGGATGATGATAATGTGAGGGTAGGGGAAAATACAATTAATCTTTTGGATGAACATTTTGAATCGCCTACCGGGTCACGCGGATTGCCGGCAGGATGGGTGTTACTGACTACTGCCAATTATGTAAATCAATTTGTGACCAGTATCAATGGCAATGCGGGCGGATCCGGTCGTTGCGCACATATTACCAATAACATCACTTCAAGGCCCAATACCTATACAAAGGGAGTTTCGGGAGCGGCGATACTGGCGTCTCCGGCAATAGATGCAACTTCTGTTCAATCATTGGGATCGCTAAGTTTTACTTATACAACCAGCGGACTCGTTGATCATGACGATGCGATACTGACGTATACACCAACCACGGCGCCTACAGGACCTTTTTATTATTATGGCGGTACCCAGGGACTTATGGGAAATGGGCCCTATAGCAGTAATACAGTTTCGATTACGAATGCTCCCGTCATCCCGGCCCCAAATGGCCTGGTAAGCCGTAAATTTAATCTTTGCTTCTTATGGGAAACAGGTACGCTCACCACAGGGTCTGATCCCGGCTTTAACGTAGATGATGTTGTGCTGACCGCTACTCCATACCATGTTGAAACCAGCGTTAGCAGCAGCTACGAATACGATGTACAATCCGGTACGGGCGTCAATAATTTTAAAAGCACCAATAACAAGGTAATCGCTTCTGTCGTAAACCCATCGGCGAATGTCAGCGGCGTTACGGCACAGGTAGTACAAGCGGGTAGCGGTAACGTTGCCATTACTACGGGTACAGGTAATTTTCTCCGTACACAAAAGGTTTTTCAAATAAGCCCCGCTATTGCTAACAGCACTGTGAGCTACCAGGGAACCTTATATTTTACAACCGCCGAATTGGCTGTTTGGGGTGCGGATAGATTAAACCTTAAAATCCTGAAAGTGAAGGATGGGGTGTCATTAAGCGGTACTTTAAATTTCAGCAACAGTGAATTAATTACCCCAACGGTTTTTGAAGATGCTGCCGCAGGCTATATCTCGTACACCGGTAATTTTACCGGGTTCTCGCAGTTTATGCTGGTTTCACCGCTTACTACTTTGCCGGTAACTTTCATCAGCTTCCAGGCCACTCCTCAACAAAAAGATATTCAATTGATCTGGAATACCGCACAGGAGCTAAACAACAAGGGATTCATCATTGAAAGAAGCCTGGATGGTACCAACTTTACACAGGTTGGCTGGGTAAATGGGAATGGTACAAATTCCGGAGCCGCTACCTGGTATTTTACTGATAAATATGTTCAAAAGGGGGTAACTTATTATTATCGCCTCCGGCAGGTGGATATTGATAACAGGCAGGTGTATTCGCCCGTTAGGAATGCAAGACTGAAACCTGGAGCAGGCATTTCAATTTTGGTTAATCCCAACCCGGCGAAGGATTTTGTAAACCTGTTTATCTCCGGTTCATCCAATAAAGCTACTGTGGAATTGATAAATGCCGCAGGACAAAAGCTAATGCAGCAAACTGAAGTAAACGCGGCTGATGGTATTTATAAGCTGCCATTGCATGGACTAGCATCTGGCGTTTATACCATCGTGATCTATTTGCCTGAAGGAGCCTTTGCAAAAAAGATAGCGGTTCAATAACCGGCGGATATAATTAATAATTAATAATTAATAATTAATAATTAAAAATTAAAAATTAAAAATTAAAAATGTTTTAGAATTCGGTTAGTCTTTATAAATTCCATTTATCACAATGACTTTATAAATTCTTTTCCCGCAATATCTATTCCGGTGTAAAGCATTTTTAATTTTTAATTTTTAATTTTACCTTTTTTCATAGTCATAAGTATTACATCAAATAATACTGGCTTTATGAAATTTCGATTTTTAATAACCATCATATACTTTAAATACTCTATACTCGATATACTTTATATTACTTTATATACTTTATTTACTTTAATTACCTTCCCCCAATAGATGCCTTGTTGTTCGTTGGATTTCATTTTTGTTATCTTCGCAGTTCTATCAGCCAGGCCATCGTTCTCCTTTTAACGGGAGAAAGGAAAGTCCGGACAGCATTGGGCAACACACCGGTTAAGCGCCGGGTCCTGCAGATCGCGGGAACAGACAGTGCCACAGAAAATAACCATCCCCTTGTTTCATAGCTGGGTTCGCTCACTACGATGCGGGGATAAGGGTGAAAACGCGGGGTAAGAGCCCACGACTATTACGGGTAACTGTAATATTGGGTAAACCTTGTGTGCTGTAATGCCATGTACACCAGCGCCTCAGAGCGGCCCGTTCAATATCCCGGTTTTTACCGGGGTAGCGTTGGAGGGTAGGCAGCAAGATCATAACAGTAATGTTATGGCAAGATAAATGATGGCCATCCCGATTTTATCGGGACCACAGAATCCGGCTTATCGGCTGATAGATTTTTTTTACATAACCTGTGTCCCTTGCAACTGAAACGAAGATCCAAATTCCTTCAATTTGTTATTAAATTAAGTGATAATAAAATTCTTTATTATGGCTATTTTAGTTTCAACAGACAAGATAAAAGATACCGCAGAGTGCCTGGAAGCAGGTATGGTATGTTGGTACCATATTCCTACCAAAGAAGTATTAAGCGCCCCGGACAGAACGAAGGATTTTTATATGGATGAGGAAATCTGGGAAGATACCTTTAATGAGATTGATGAAAAAATGCATGAGTGCATTGTTTTTAAAGCACTTGATTCGCATGAAGAATTCAGGATCATGGAATCATTTGCAGAAAATGAAGTCGCGGATCCCGGGCTGCGTTCGAGGCTGATCTACGCCCTTAATCAGCGAAAACCATTTATGCACTTCAAATCAGCCATCCACTACGAAAGTGATTACCTTAAAGTATGGTATGCTTTTAAAACCCAATGCTATATGGATCGCGTTCAGAAGACTTTTGCATATTATAATTCGAAAATTTAAAATGAGCAATAAGAAAATAACCGGGGCAGCAGTTTAGTGGCATGTTAAGAATAGGATGGCGGTTCAATTTGTCAATGGTGAAACATTGATCAAGTTATCATTCCCTGCCGGGCTCATTTGAGGGTATAACGATTATGCTGCTTTTCCACTTTCCACTCTTCAAATAAATGAATGAACCCAGGAAAATCGTGGTCCAGTATACCAGCTCATTGGTCCACGCCATTTCAAGGGAAACGTAATTTACTTTCATAAATATCCAGGTATAAGTCATGTATAGTATAAGCGCAATAAGCTCAATTGCGAGGTTGACCCTTGTTTTCGCCGTTCCTGTTACCCCGTTGAGCCAAATATTTCCAATGCTCATAAAGAGCATTCCTGTGGTAACGACCCTTAGTACCGGTATGCCCTGCAATATAAATTTTTTATCCTGCCCAAATAACCCAAAGAATTTATCCGGAAAAATATTCACAATTATACACATCATAGCACAGCATCCCAGGCTCAGGAGCATGATCCTCGTAATCGCCAAAATGACTTTCTCTTCCTTTCTTTGCCCGATCAAATTGCTCACCATATTATTGCAGGTTGCTGCAAATGCCCATACAAATACGCCCACCATTCCGAATATATTTCGCATGGTATTGCTGATGGCTTTTGCAGCAATGCCCCTGTCTTCGATCAAAATAAAAAATGCCAGCCAGGTGCCCACGCTGATAACATATTGCAAAATAAGCGGAGTAGCTATCTTAATAATTTCCTTTGTTTTTTTAGTGTCGTAAGTATATTTCTTTAACAGAGCATATTGTCTTTGCAACCCGGTTTTATACAAAACAATAAAAACCACTGCAAAGCCGATCGCTTCGGAAATTACAGAAGCCAGCGCTGCTCCATTAAAACCCATTTTTGGAAAACCCCCATTACCGAAAATCAAAAGCCAGTCAAGAAGGATATTGAAGAAGGTCTGGCAGATAAAACCAATCATCAGGTAACGGCTGTTAAGAGAAGATACTAAAAAGGCATTGCCCATTTGAAAGAGGTATAAAAAGGGGAGCCCTAAAATCCGGATCTTCAAAAAACTCATTTCCTGCGGATAAGATCCTGGAGCAGCGATCCGGTACATGATATAAGGAGCAATAAACCAGGTAACAAGTATGCCCGCTGCCGCTAATTGCAAACTGATACGCATCCCCTGGGCCAAAATGATTTTGAAGGCGCCGGTATCGCCTCTTCCTGCATATCGGGAAAAAACAGATTGCATGCTGTTATTAAGTCCATTGCCGGCAACCGCAAAGATCAGGTAGAATACACCAGTGATGCCTGCATTACCCAATGCTTCTGTACTTAAATTGCCTAAAAAAATATTGTTGGTCAGCAAATTAACCTGGGGTATCAATATTGCAAGTGTAATTGGTAAGGCAATTAGGAGTATCTGTTTATAGGTAACCTTTACTTTTAAATCTTTTATTGTGCCTGCACCTTCCATATGTCGGTAAAAATATCTTATTTTGCCTGCTTAAATAAAACTTTTGGATCTAGCGTTTCATATACAACCAATAAATATCGATACCAGCAGCGCAGATCTTTATTTAGAGATCAATGCACAGGGACTGTTTTACATCATTTTGAACAACAGTATTTGTGTTGCCCTGGTAATTTATCATTTTAAGACTGGTATATCAGATGAAACCACCGCGGAGTATATTCACCAGGTTATAGCAGACCAGCCTGTTTTACAGCAAGATTTTAATACGATACATATCATTTACGGGTATACCCCCTCCATATTGGTACCTGGCCAGTTTATAAATGACAAAGATAATAATGCCATGCTCGACCTGGTTTATGGAGATGTCAGCGAAAGAGTAACAAGGGCAGACTTTATGGAAAAGCATGCAATATATAATGTATACGGTATTCCAACAGTCATTGAAATGGTAATTGCCCACTATTTTGGATCAGCAGTATATACTCATTTATTTTCCTTGTTGCCGGATGTTGTAAAGGATCCCGGAAACCATTTGTATTGTATTTTTAGTACGGGCCAGTTGAAGACGCTGTTAATAAAGGAAGGAAAACTGCAGATCACACAAAACTATTCCTATAAAACCCCGGAAGATGTAGCTTACCACCTACTGAATATTTGTAAAAGTTTTGGAGTAAATGCGAACAACACCGTCGTACACCTGAGCGGAATGATTGATGCAAACTCTCCCTTATATAATGAATTGTATACATATTTTCTGCAGTTGCAGTTCGAGGGATTGCCGGAGCAATATCAATACCCCGAAGATATCAATCAATACCCGGCTCATTATTTCAGTCATTTATTTGCAATAGCAGCATGCGTATAATCGGCGGCATACATGGTGGCAGAAGGGTTAACCCACCGGCAAAGATGCCATTCACAAGGCCCACCACTGATATTGCCAGAGAAGGACTTTTTAATATCATACAAAATAATCTCCGGATTGAAACGCTTTCCGTGCTGGACCTGTTTGGCGGCACGGGCTGCATAAGTTACGAACTGGCCAGCAGAGGAGCAGCGGATATAACGATCGTGGAGAGGGATGCTCATATGCATGATTTTATAAAGAAAACATCGGAGATACTTTCCCTTACTAATTTTAAAGTGGTAAAAGGAGATGTTTTTAAGTTTATAGAATCTGCATCCGGGCAGTATGATTTCATTTTTGCCGGTCCTCCATATGCTTTGACAACGATAGATGATCTGCCCAAAAAAATAATTGAAAAGAAATTATTAAAGCCCGGCGGATGGTTTGTATTAGAGCATACACCGAGGAACGATTATAAGAAATTTCCACATTATAAAACAGAACGTAATTATGGAACCACTATTTTCTCTATATTTATCATGTAAATCCGTTCATTGACCAATAATTAACCAGTTGTCTTTAAATTATTTCTTTTTACTTTAAGTTTGTTTTGCCTGTGTAAATAAATGGATCCGGCTGCAGGTTTCAGTCTGGCAAAGAGGGATATCAAATCATTATTATTTCGAAGTAGTACAGCAAAATGAAAAAAGAAGACATTCGGGCACTATATAAAGAAAAGAGGGTAGCGCTCCCCCTGCACCAAAAGGCAAAGCTGGATGATCTGTTGTTGATACAATTTCAACGATTGTCGATTGATATTCCTTCACTTCTAATGACTTACTCGCCGATTAAAACTTTAAATGAGTTTGATCCTCAGACAATTACAGACTATTGTTATTTTAAAAATCCAGGTCAGCAATTATTTTACCCGGTGATGGTAGATGGGAAACGGCACCCTGAAATAATATCAGTGATTGTGGATGATGAAACCACTTTTAAAGTAAATAAATACGGGATAGAAGAGCCAGTTGATGGCGTAGATATGTACCGGACTGAAATTGACCTGGTGATTGTGCCGTTATTATATTTTGATAAAAAGGGAAACAGGGTAGGGTATGGAAAGGGTTACTACGACCGGTTTTTGAAACAGTGCAGGAAAGATTGCATAAAAATAGGATTTAGTTATTTTGACCCGGTTGACCTGGTTGACGATATTAATAAATTTGATGTGAAACTAAACTATGGTATTACACCAGATGCTATCTACCAGTGGTAACGATGAAAGGCATAAGGTGTAGGGTAAAGACAAATGGGAGTCTTCCGGCCTTTACTTTCTGGCCTTTTTACTGAATGCCTTATCTTGAACCCTATATCTTGTATTATATACCCTACACCTTACACGTTACACCTTCTTCTATTAACCATCCATCATGCTAAAGCGTTTTCGATATATATTGATTCCATTATCTTTTGTGTATGGGATTATTATAAGGATAAGAAACTGGCTTTTTGATAAAAATTATCTAAAATCCGAAGCATTTAATTTTCCCATTATCTGTGTTGGAAACCTTGCCGTAGGGGGTACCGGGAAAACCCCCATGGTAGAATATCTTATCCGGATTTTGAGAAATGATTATGCCGTAGCCACACTCAGCCGCGGATATAAAAGAAAAACAAAGGGCTATGGTATCGCGGATGCAGGCACAACCGCGCTTGAAATTGGTGATGAACCGATGCAGTTTCATTTGAAATTTCCCGAAGTGACCGTTGCGGTGGGGGAAGAACGTTTGGAGGCAATACCTCAATTGCTGCATGACAGGCCGGATACCGGGATCATAATTTTAGATGATGCCTTTCAGCACAGGACGGTTAGGGCAGGACTAAATATATTACTGACAGACCACAATAATCTTTACACCAGGGATCTGCTGATACCCGCCGGGGATTTGAGGGATGGCAGGCAAAGCGCCAAAAGAGCGGAAATAATTATTGTCACAAAATGCAGGCATGATTTAACAATCGAAGAAAGAGACCTGCTTTTAGCCGAGTTAAATCCTATCCCTCATCAATCGGTATTTTTTACAGAGATATTATACGCTCCGCCTTATCACCTGTTTAGCAAAAAAGCTTTTTCATTTACACCTGGTATAGAACTGTTATTGGTTTGTGGGATTGCTGATCCAAAAGCTTTCCTGGAATTTCTTACGCCGCAGGTACAGACGTATGATATGCTGCGCTTTCCCGATCACCATATATTTTCTATCGACGACATGGAAAAAATAAAAAAGGAATTTGAAAAGATGCCGTCCTCAAATAAGATCATTCTCACCACAGAAAAAGATGGGGTGCGGTTACAGAAGTTTGAAAATGAATTGCGGCATTTTCCTATTTATGTGGTACCAATCGAACATGACTTTATGTTTAATGATGCAGATCGTTTTTACAGGCTGGTAAAGGATTTTGTTGATTCAACCTCACCCCCAACCCCTCTCCAAAGGCAGAGGGGAGCCTGAGAAGACCTCACCCCCAACCCCTCTCCAAAGGCAGAGGGGAGCCTGACCATGCTATTGATGGCTCTTTTCGTATTGGGATTAGTGGCCTTTTTAAAAATTGCCACGAATACACGAATTAACACGAATAAAGACAAATTTTTATCCTAAATTTTAGACGACTTCCTCTGCATGCGAGATTACAAATAATTAGTTGCTTCGGCATGTCTTAAATACAGCCTGCTAGCCGTGGTACGGTGCTGTTGCGACTCCTGAGCAGCAACC
>JBDTVX010000045.1:0-19659 GCA_040007015.1 Ferruginibacter sp.
AGAAACAATCTGGTAGGTAGACTTCTTTTTTGAACCCATATTCGTTACCGTCACTTTTGTTAAGATCGATACTTTAGTGGTATCAATATTGGTTTCGTCTAAAATACGCGCCGTCGCGATTATACCTTCCAGGTATTTGATCTTTGCTTCCAGCATTCCCTGGGCCTCTTTAGCCGCGTCATACTCAGCGTTTTCTTTGAGATCCCCCTTCTCACGGGCTTCTGCGATGGCCTTGCTTGCAGCCGGGCGATGTACACTTTTCATTTGGTGCAATTCGACTCTCATCTGCTCAAATGTTTCTTTTTTTACATAATTCGTTTCACTCATAACATTTCTTTTTATAGTAAGAGAAAAAAGTACAACGCCTTAGGAATGTGCCTAAGGCGTTGCAGATAGCGCAAATATAATCAAAAATCTAAATACTCAACTTTTCCAGGATTACTGCGCTCATTTTATAAAATGCCTCATGACTATAACCGGCAATATGAGGGGTAATTATCACATTGGGATGCGTCGCTAAAAAATTCAGCTGCTCCTGCTGCAACGGGCTTAAAGAATCAAGTTTTTCATTTTCAAGAACATCTAATCCTGCACCCGCAATCCTATCCTGTGTTAACGCATTTATTAACGCGGAGGTATCTGTTACCCCTCCCCTGCAGGCATTAATAAATATTGGCTTTTGAGCCAGGCTATTAAAAAATGCTTCATTTGCCATATACCTGGTTTCTTCTGTTAATGGAACATGAAAACTAATTACATCGGCATAGCGGCATACCTGTTCAAAACTTGCCTCTCTTACATATCCCTTTGCAAAACCAAATTTATATTTGTCGTATGCCAGCACCGTTACACCAAAAGAAGAAAGCAAACTGGCAAAGGCACTGCCCGTATTTCCAAAGCCGATGATTCCCACTGTTTTTCCAGTGAGCTCAGTTCCACGGTTGGCATCCCTGATCCATTTGCCCTGTTTTACTTCTGCAAAACTTTGACTGATATAATTCATTAAATTCAGCACCAGTCCGAGAACGTGCTCGCCCACTGCATTCCGGTTGCCTTCGGGACTGCTTTCACACTGAATACCTTTGCTGGCTGCGTAGGAGGTATCTATCAGTTCCATACCGCTTCCAAGGCGGCCGATCCATTTCAACCCCGTTGCTTTATCAATGATCTGCTTATCGATTTTGATCCTTGTTGTTACTATTAATCCATGGGCATCATGAACCATCCCCAATAATGCTACGTAGCTGATCTGCGGCTGGTAAAGCACTTGAAACCCTTTTTGCTGCAAAGTGGAGATCAAAATGTCATGTGCCTTAGCCGTAATAATTACCAATGGTTTCATGATTAATTGAAAATTGAAAATTGGAAAATTGAAAATACCTTAAATCCGAATTGTAACCTGCTTCCGGACGAACATCATTTAATTGATAATTGATAATTGGATAATTGATAATGTCTTTAAGGTGAACATTAATCATTTAATAAAATAGTAATAAATCCAGGTAATTTGATTCACGAAATTTAAAGATTTTACATCATTGGAAGAGATCAACAATTTTGAATATTTTTCAATTATCAATTATCAATTAACCTTCCGCCGCAATAACACTGATCTCTACATTCGCATTTTTGGGCAGCCCTTTTACAGCAACTGTTTCACGTGCCGGAAAATCACCATCGAAATATTTGGCATAAATTTCATTTACAGCTCCAAATAGATCCATGGTGCTTAAAAAAATAGTTGATTTAACGACGTTGCTGAAATTCATATCTGCAGCTGCTAAAATTGATTTCAGGTTTTGCATAACCTGGTGTGTTTCTTCAATAATATCCGTATTGGCAAAATCATTGGTACCAGGTTTTAAAGCCACTTGCCCGGATACAAATAGCAGATTGCCTGTTTTTATAGCCTGGTTGTAGGGCCCGATAGGTTCGGGTGCATTAACAGTGTGGATGATTTGCTTGTTCATTATAAATCTTTCTTTAAGGAAATGCAAATATATCTTTTATCAACCACCTATTTTTGTAAAAAATAACCAGATGAAAATTGCTGTTTTGGCAAATGATAATCAGTGGAAAGAAATAAATACCGGTATCAGTCATGCTGATTATTACAGGATGAATCCGTTTGAAAATATTCCAGCCAATATTGAAGCCTGCCTTTTTTTGCCCGATGATATGACGTATGATTTTGAAATAACATCCAAACCAATTTTAATTAATGCCGTTTGTTTTACTTTAAAAGAAATCAATGCTCCCGGTAATGTGGTCCGCATTAACGGATGGAATAGTTTTTTAGCCCGGAACACCTGGGAGATGTCGGGATCAATGAATGAATCCGTGCAACCCGTATTTGCAGCTTTAGGAAAACAAATGATACGTGTACCCGATGAACCCGGATTCGTATCAGCAAGAGTAATTGCCATGATCATAAATGAAGCCTATTTTGCACTCGAAGATAAAATAAGTAGTAAAGAAGAAATTGATATTGCCATGAAGTTAGGGACCAACTATCCTTATGGCCCTTTTGAATGGGCATCTTTAATTGGTATTGATAAGATCTTTGCACTCTTAGAGAAGCTGAGTAAGCAGGATAAAAGATATTTACCCGCAACATTATTAACAGCAGCAGCAGGCAAATGAGTATAATTTTAAACATAGATACGGCAATGGACATCGCATATATCAGCATTGCCAAAGACGGGGAAATAATGGCGCAATCATCAAATAAGGAACAAAAAGACCACGGGGGGTTTTTGCAGCCCGCCATACAGGAACTGTTTAAAAAAGCATCCGTTTCAATATCTGAACTGGATGCAGTTGCAATATCTGCCGGGCCGGGATCTTATACCGGATTACGTGTTGGTATGGCCAGCGCAAAGGGGATTTGCTATGCTTTAAAAAAGCCCCTGATCAGCATCGGCACATTGGAAATACTCGCGTTAGCCGCAATACTGGACACCGGCAATAGAGCCTTCAATTCTTCCATATTATTTTGTCCAATGATCGACGCGAGACGTATGGAAGTATTTACTGCTTTATACAATCAATCCCTTGAACCTGTGCTTGAACCTTGTGCAATGATATTGGATGAAAATTCTTTTGCCAACAGCTTGTTAAAAAATAAGATCGTTTTTTTTGGAAATGGTGCAAAAAAATGGCAACTTATCTGTAAACCTGAAAACGGAGTATTCATCCCTATTTTTAGCAATGCATTGGCAATGAGTAAATTAGCATATAAAAAATATGAATATAATGATTTTGCCGACCTGGCATATAGTGAACCACTTTATTTAAAGGAGTTTTTTGGAGGTTCTGCCCAAAACTGATTCCCGGCCATTCCGAATATTTTGTCCGTAAAATGTGCAATTAGAATTTTCTTGTATATAAATTCATTTGTATCTTTGCTGGCACAATAAAATTAAATATCTATGACAAATGACATCGCCACGAAGAGGCAAGACGTAAGTTTGCAACACTCTACAAAAATGGGCACCATTAAAATTGATTATTACAATGTGAAAAAAGCAGCCTTAATATTAAGGGCGCTTAATCACAAATTGCGTCAGCAATTACTTAAACTGATTGAGGAAGAAAAAAAAATTACCGTTACAGAGATCTATGTACGACTTAAGCTGGAGCAGTCAGTAGCTTCACAACACCTGGCTATTTTGCGGAAGGCCGGTATTGTAACTACCCAGCGTGATGGTAAGTTTATTTTCTATATCATCAATCATAAAAGAATTGATGAGATTAGCGCTTTTGTAAATGAACTGGTTGCCTGAGATTAAACTACTTGTAAATGAAGCGGATGTTGAATAACATCCGCTTTTTGTTTTTTATCTTTGCTGTTATAAAATTATAAGGAATGTACATACAACAATTATATACCGATTGCCTCAGTGAAGCAGCCTATTATATAGAAAGCGATGGTGAGGCGGCAGTGGTAGATCCGTTAAGGGATATTGAAGAATATATCCATCTTGCCAAAGAAAGAAATGCGGTAATAAAATATATTTTTGAAACACATTTTCATGCTGATTTTGTGAGCGGCCATTTGGACCTGGGCAAAAGTACGGGCGCCCCTATTATTTTCGGACCCGAAACTAAAACGAATTTCCCGGTGCATATTGCAAAGGACGGGGAGCTTTTTAAGCTGGGTAAAATTAATTTACAGGTGCTGCATACCCCCGGCCACACGATCGAAAGCTGCTGTTATTTATTAAAGGATGAGAACGATAAGGACCACGCTATTTTTACAGGCGATACTTTATTTGTAGGTGATGTGGGCCGCCCCGATCTGAGCAGTGGCAATATGAGCAAAGAAGAACTCGCGGGCATTATGTTTGATACCATACAACAGAAAATACTCCCGTTGCCGGATGGTATCCTGGTATATCCTGCACATGGCGAAGGAAGCAGTTGCGGCAAAAATATGGGTCCCAAAACTTTTAGTACGATCGGCGAAGAAAAGCAAAACAACTATGCATTGCAACCACAATCAAAGGCAGCGTTTATAAAAGCTGTTACAGAAGGTTTGGGTGATGCGCCTAAATATTTTTCGATCAATGCAAAAATTAACAAGGAAGGTTACGACAGTCTTGAACTCATTAAATTAAAAGCACTTACTCCATTAAGCGTTGAGGCATTTAAAAAGAAAATAAAAGCCGATACAATCGTACTCGATACAAGGCCCGCAGATATTTTTACACAGGGCTTTGTACCGGGCAGTATATTTATCGGCCTGGAAGGTCGCTTTGCTGAATGGGCAGGCAGCATTTTATCTTTTACCAGCCCTATGTTATTAATAACGGAACCGGGCAAAGAAGAAGAAACGGTAATACGTTTGGCAAGGGTCGGGTTTAGTAAAATGGAAGGATACCTGGAGGGAAGTTTTGAAGCATGGAAGAAAGCCGGGGAAAAACCGGATATGATCATTGATGTAGAGGCAGACGAACTGGCAATGGATATTCCCCACGATCCAAATTTACAGGTAGTGGATGTACGAAGAGAAGCTGAATTTGCTGACGGTCATGTAAAAACCGCCGTCAATACACCCTTAAATGAAATGACCGATCTTGCATTAATTGCAGGCTTTGAAGAAAATCAAAATCTATATGTTCATTGCGGAAGTGGTTATAGAAGTGTGATAGCCTGCTCTTTAATGAAAAGCCAGGGACTCAATAACCTTCGTAATGTAGTGGGAGGCTGGGAAAAAATTAAAGAAGAAAAGACTATAAAAATTGCAAAGGATCCAAGCGTGCTGAACTGACGCGTTATTAGTTTCGTTATTACAGTTACGGGTTATGCGTTACGGGATATGCGATACGGATTACGGGTATCAAAAAAGTGACGCTTTACACCTAACCTGTAACCCTTCACCAATTAACTAATCACTCATCGATCGATCCATTGTTTTACATAACTATCAAGGTACTCATGCTTCCATCTCCGGTGGCTCCATAAATAATTTTCAGGCTGGCTTCGTATAATGCTTTCCAGGAAATCCCTGTATTTTAGCGCCAGTGCTTCGGGTGTGTAAGCTTCAGGGTTTTCAACTATCCCGAAAATACTAAAATGGTAATACCCTCTTTTAACTTTTTTGAAATCGAAATAAACCAGCACCGGCTTGCTCTTTACAGCGGACCGGTGCGGCCCCATTACAAAAGGCACGGGTTTGCCAAAAAAATTTAACCAGTATGCCTTCCCCGGGTAACTATTCTGATCGGCCAATAAGTAAAGTGAATATTGCTTTTTCATATGCCCGACCATTTGTCTTTGAAAGTTTGAATTGGGAATTAAGATGGTTCCGTACCTGGCCCGGAACTTAAAATAAAGCCGATTGAATATTTTGTTTTCCACGTTGGCAACCACGCTAATAAGCGGAATTTTGATATGCCTGCTAAATAAAAGGTTTGTAAACTCCCAGTTAAACTGGTGTCCTCCCATTAACTGGATATTTTTTCCGTTAGCAGCAATCTTGTTTATCAGGCTAAAATCGCCGGTACATCTTTTATCAAAACCTGCATCGCTTAACGATAAAAGCTTAATGGTTTCAATAAATGTATCAACAAAATTTTTATAGAATTGAGAAGCTATTCTTTCATGTTCAGTCAAAGATTTTTCCGGAAAGGCAATCGCAAGATTACCCATCACCACTGTTTTTCTGTATCCGAATACATAATACATCATTATGTATATAACGTCACTAAAGAGATATAGAATAAAAAAAGGCAGCAATGATACCAGGTATAACAAGCCATAGACAAGGTAATACATTGTGCAAAGGTAATATAACCCTCCCTGCCTTCCAAGGGGGGCTACAACACGATATTCTGAACCATCTTAAGCTTTGAAGGATAATCTGTATTAAAATGCAGCCCCCTGCTTTCGTGCCGGAATTCAGCGCACTTTACTATTAAATAAGCGACAGTAATCATATTCCGCAGTTCGCATAATTGCGGGGATACTGCTGTTTTTTCGTACAAAGCCTCTGTTTCTTCATACAACAGATCCAGTCGCTTCATCGCCCTGAATAAGCGCTCATTATTTCTTACAATGCCCACATAATCGCTCATGAGCAATTTCATTTCTTTTAAACTTTGGGTGATGAGGATCATTTCTTTCGGGGCATTGGTGCCTTCCGATTTCCAATTAGGCACTTCGGTTATATCTACTATATTTTCATTATCCGGAAATGAAGCAACACTTCGCCGTTCTTTAATGGTTAGTACGGAATCCCTGTAAGCTCTGTGCGCAAACACCATTGCCTCCAGTAATGAATTGCTTGCAAGGCGATTGGCCCCATGCAAACCGGTTGATGCGCACTCACCCGCCGAATACAAATTTTTTATGGAGGTTCTTGCCCATTCATCCGTTTTAATGCCACCGCAACTATAATGAGCAGCGGGCGCCACCGGTATCATGTGTTTGGTTATATCAATTCCAATACTCAGGCATTTCTCATAAATATTCGGGAAATGGGCGGTAAACTTTTCCTTGCTAAAATGCCTGCAATCCAAATAGACATGCTCTGTACCATTTATCTTCATTTCATTATCGATTGCCCTTGCCACGATATCTCTTGGCGCCAGGTCTTTGCGTTCATCATAACGTTCCATAAATGCTTCGCCGTTATGATTGCGTAAAATACCCCCGTCGCCACGCACCGCCTCCGTAATTAAAAAACTATGCCCGCGTACACCCGGCTCATACAAAGCGGTAGGGTGAAATTGAATAAACTCCATGTTTTCAATTCTCCCTTTTGCCCGGTATACCATTGCTACCCCATCACCTGTTGCAATCGCCGGGTTGGTAGTAGTACGGTACACCTGCCCGTTACCGCCTGTCGCCAATAGTGTAATCGAAGATAATACCGTTTCAATTTTGTTGCTGTTCAAATTCAATACATATACCCCGTAGCATTCAATATCCGGGGTAGATTTTGTTATTAAAAATCCAAGATGGTGCTGTGTAATAATATCCAGTACAAAACAATGGCTGAGTATCCTGATATTGGGCTTTTTACTGATCGCTTCCAGCAAAGCCCTTTCCATTTCTTTACCGGTTACATCTTTGTGATGAAGTATACGAAACTCGCTATGGCCGCCCTCTCTGCCCAACGCATAATCGCCGTCCTTATCTTTGTCAAACTGCGCCCCCCATTCTATAATTTCTTTTATTCTTTCCACCCCTTCCCTCACTACAATCTCCACCACTTCCGGGTTGCATAATCCGTCGCCGGCTATTAAAGTATCTTCTATATGTTTGTTAAAACTGTCTTTATCAAAATCCATCACACCTGCAATACCTCCCTGTGCGTACTTGGTATTCGTTTCGTCACTTTGTGTTTTTGTTAAAATAGTGATCGTTTTACCAGGACAATCTTCTGCTACTTTTAAAGCATAGGTTAGCCCGGCTATGCCGCTGCCAATTACAAGGAAGTCTGTTTGCATAATTTGTTGCTTTTTAACTGAACCTTAAAATTAACGATTAATAGTAAACAAGCGTTTCCATTGTAAATTCCATGCTGTTTATTAAAAAATACAATTTTGCGCATCGCTTGTTTTTTAAATACCGGATGCCGGGAGTTGCTTCCACATCAATGGCTATTTTTAACAGGTAGGCGGTGATATCAACTTAAAGACGCGGATCCTGATTTGTAAAAATTACCGCTTTAGAGTATTGTACTTCGCAAATTTAATTAGTAAGTTTACAATCGATTTTAAATAAATGGCAACTACTCTTTTTCATTTTGTGCTGGCAGTTTTGGCAACCTGGCGTATCACTCATTTACTTTCAAAGGAAGATGGCCCCTTCAACATTATTTATCGTCTAAGGAAAAAAGCCGGAGCAGGTTTCTTTGGAAGCCTGCTCGATTGCTTTTACTGTGTAAGCGTATGGGTGGCATTTCCATTTGGAATCTGCGAAGGAAATAACTGGTGGGAAAAATTATTATACTGGTGGGCACTATCGGGCGCGGCCTGTTTGCTGGAACAGGCTACAACAGTTAGGAAAAATAATGACCCGGATATACCGGATTATAAAGAAGACTAAAGCAATGTGCTAATTTGATAATGTGCTGATTTGCTAATGAAAATGTGATTGTGGAGTGCTGCCTGCAACACGATAAAATAATTGGAACATTTCATATTTTTGTATACCGGGAAAGTAACTTTTTTCAAAAAAAGACCGGCTGGTTTATTCAAGTAACTTTAAAAAATATAGCTATGTGTAACTGCGGAAAAAAAAGGGAAAACTATGGAGCAACCCGGTCATCCAGGCTGGGCAGTTCTAATCCTATGGAACCAATCCCAAATAAAATTGTGGATAATGTATTTTTCGAATACACCGGATTATCGGCATTATCCGTAACCGGAAAAATAAGCGGTAAACATTACCGTTTTAACCAGCCTGGCAATATACTACCTATTGACTACAGGGACGCAGTTGCAATGATGGCGGTACCGGTTTTAAGAAAGGTGAATACAAGGTAAATTACTCACTGGCATCCACCCATGCCTCGCTCTCTTTCAACAATTTGATTAATTCATCTACCGCGATAGAACTTTCAATATTTCGTTTCACCACCTCCTTGCCCCTGTATAGCGTGATCTTTCCAACGCCGCTACCTACGTAACCAAAATCGGCATCAGCCATTTCACCCGGGCCATTTACAATACAACCCATGATCGCGATCTTAACGCCTTTTAAATGATTGGTCACACTCCGGATTTTTGCAGTGGTTTCCTGCAAATCGAATAAGGTTCTGCCACAACTGGGGCAACTGATATATTCAGTTTTTGATATTCTTGTACGGGTAGCCTGTAAAATGGAAAAGCTGGTATTATTAACAAATTGTTCCAGGGAAGCATTCGCAATATAATTTCTTCCACTGACCGCTATATTGGTGATATGATGGTATGCGCTTGATGACATACCCAAACAGATACCATCTCCCATTCCTTCCAAAAATAAAGCGCCTGTTTCCGTTGCATAATGGATAAGGTGTTCATCTGCAGCAGACCAGTTACTATCGGTAATAAACACAACCGGGTTTTTAATAGCCCGGTTCATCAGTTCTACTACCATCCGCCTTACTGCATGCATGGCCAGTATATTCATTGAACTCAGGCAAAGCACTACCCTGGGGTCATTTGCCAGTTCATCCAGGTAAGTAAAATCATTGATGGCGGTGCCGTCACTAAAGCAGTCAATCATCACAAAATTGAGCTGATCCGACACTGATTCCGCAGCAACATAGCCGCTGTTTTCAAATATGGGAAAATAAGTGTCTTTGTCATCTGCCAGTTGCCAGGCAGCAGGATAAACGATCACCTTAACGGTGCCCGGTAATGCAAAATCAAGTATTTGATTGCCTGTAAAAATATAATCGGCGGCCATATCACTGATTGCCCATTTATCGGTAATAGCATCATAAGTATAACCCACACTCCGGAGATGCGCTGGTGAGATATTATCGATTTTGCTTAAATCAGCAATTACTACCGGCACATGCTTATTGCCAATATTACTTACTGCAAAAGTTTCTCTTCGCTTATATTCAAAAGGAGAATAAGGAAGTGTTTCAACCGGGGGAATGATTCTACTAACAGGCTCGTGTAGCCGCTCTTTGGTATAGCGTTTTACGAGGTCCCTACACACCGGGATCTCCAGTTCGGGATCTTCGGTCAGGCTTACCCTGATGGTATCGCCAATTCCGTCTTCCAGTAAAGCGCCAATTCCGATAGCGGATTTTATTCTTCCATCCTCACCATCGCCGGCTTCGGTAACGCCTAAATGCAGGGGATAGCACTCGCCAAATTCATCCATCATGTGATTGATCAGCAACCGGTATGCCTGCACCATCACCAGTGGGTTGCTGCTTTTCATGCTCAACACGATATTGTGATAATTTTCATTTCGTGCGATGCGTAAAAACTCCATGGCGCTCTCCACCATACCCATTGCCGTATCCCCGTACCGGCTCATGATCCGGTCGCTCAGGGAACCATGATTGGTACCGATGCGCATTGCAGTACCATACTGTTTACAGATCTTTACCAATGGGGTAAACCGGTCCCTGATCCTTTCAATCTCTTCCCCATATTCAGCATCGGTATAATCTATTTGCTCAAATCTTTTTTTGTCAACATAATTACCCGGGTTCACCCTTACTTTCTCTACAATGGTGGCCGCAATTTCTGCCGCATTTGGTGTAAAATGAATATCGGCAACCAACGGCACATAGTACCCGCGGCGATTCAATTCGTTTTTTATATTCAACAGATTTTCCGCTTCCCTTTTGGATGGAGCGGTTATACGAACCAGTTCTGCCCCTGCTTCTATACAACGGATCGCTTGCTCCACGGTAGCAATCGTATCCATCGTATCAGTAGTCGTCATCGTTTGCACTCTTACCGGATGATCATTACCCAATAACAGGCTACCAATCTTAACTTCCCGGGTTTTAAGACGCTTGTATTCCGTCATCGATTCGCTGTACAATTCCATAATCTTAATATTACTGCAAAATTAAGGGTTGCCAACCTTAGTAAGGCACCGCCGGTAATTAGATTTGCGAAGACTGGCAACCCCAGGGAAAATATGGTGGCAAAATTAACATTAAAAAACCAGGAAGTGTAAACCGACCTATGCCAAATAAGATAGCGACTGATTTCGGCCGGTGGGAAGCGGACGGATCGCGAAAAATATAATTTAATTATAGTGGATCGGGATTATCTAAATATTGTGGCTGTTATTCCCCTTTAAGCAATGTCATTTAGTTAAGAGATTTTGCCCGATGGGGGCATCGTGTTTATAGAAAACAAATGCCAAATATTGAATTTGGCTCCGTAGTTGCCACGTAACTTACACGGCACCCACGAAGCCAGCGTATTAAAAATAATGATTAACTATAAAAACGATGCTCCTCCGGAGCTTAACTAAATGACATTACCCTTTAGGGGCCAGGGCACTAATAATCCACATTATACGAAGCCTTTTCCGGATGCTCCATCATTTCCGCGAGGGTTGTAAAAAAAGTAATCGTCTTTTTATCTGCTGAAACAGTACTGCCCGGCCCATCATATTTTTTAACGGCTTTCGGTAATACGATAATGGTGCGGTAATTAAAATCGCCCATCATAGATGTCATTTTCGACATCATTCCAAGTGTTGAATCGGATGCAACCAGGTTTTTGAATGAATCGATATTCGTAATTGTATTGGATATGCTGCCGGCTTCAGCCTTAAAAGTAAACTGGTCGCCAACGGGGTTGGCCGATTTTGTCCCCAATTTCATATCATCATTTTCTTCATCGGGCTTTTCTTTTTCCCCGGTAGCTTTTTCAAAAGCCTTTAACTTATTCATCACAGTAAAAAAATTATTCTTTATTTCTGTGAGCGCAGCAGCATTTTTAAAAGGAGAACTCATTACAATCTTCATTTCATTTTTTTCCTCATCTAAATTCACTTTGATCATGCCGTCTTTGTACAAAGCCTTTTCGGCATCTGTTAAATTATCCGCAGAATCTACCAGGTCTTTTAAGTAAACGGTCGTATCCTTCTTTTCCTTTACCTTATCAGGATTAGATTTATCGGCCCCCATTGAACCGGCCATTTTTAACATCCTGCCCAAATCAATTGACACGGAATAAGTACCGGAATTGTCGGCATTGAGTACAATTTTTTCTTCGGTATCAAGACAGGAAGATAAAACCGCCGCAGACAGGAAACCAAATAAGAACCACCGATTTTTCATGTTGCAAGTTTAAACTGCAAAGTATGCAAAAATTTACCAATCTTTCTCAGGCCTTTCAGGAGACGCCGCATTTACTTTTCTTAGTTTATCCTGCAGCTTTTTTTCCTGTTGCAATAAAGCATTTAATTTTTCTTCGGCCTCCTTTTTGGTCATTTTTGAAGGCTGTGGTTTGGGCAGGTCATTTTTATTACTTTCCTCCTGCTTCTGCTGATTCTTTTTTTTAGGATCGTCTTTAGGTTTCTTTTGCTCCTTATTATCTTTTTCTTTTTGCTGCTGTTGTTGTAAAGCCTTCTGCAGGTTTAGCCGGGCATCTTCATCGGCAGGATTAAGACGCAAAGAATTTTTATATGCTTCTATACATTCCGGTAATTTTTTATCGTTCTGCAGCACTACTCCTTTGTTATAAAATGCGGCGGACTTTTCATCCGGCAGCCTGCTATTTTGTATTGCTGCATTAAAAGCCACCACTGCATCTTCCGGCTTTTTACTTTTATATAATGCGTTGCCTAAATTGTATTGCGCCTTTTGATTCGCAGGATTTTTCGCCACCGCTTTTTTATAATTCTCCCGGGCCACTTCATATTCCTTTTTATTATAAGCTTCATTTCCTTTTTTTATCAGGGTATTGTCATTTTGTCCAAATAATGTAAAAGGAATGGATAATAAGAACGGTAAAAAAGAGATGGGATTAACTTTCTTTTTCACCATTGCCTGCTGATTTTTTTTAACTGATTTGGTTTCTGAAATAAGAAACTCGGTTAATAATATTAATAAAGCAAACGCCAATAACCAGGGAAAAAAATTCCGAAAATTGATCAATGAATTTTCCGTGATTGGCTTTTGGCCCATGCCTTTCAACTTGTTTTCCAATTGCATCACCACTTCATCTGTATTTGTAAAAAGCTGGTAAATTCCATTCCCGTTTGCGGCGATGGCTTTTAATTCAGCTTCATTTAATTTCGTCACTACTGGATTTCCTTTTGCATCCCGCTTAACTTCATTGGTTTCGGGTTCTATAATCATTGCGCCTTCGGGCGACCCAATACCAATCGTATTGATCATCACACCTTCATTTGCCAGCGCTTTGGCTAAAGTAACTGCTTTTTCATCATGGTCTTCACCATCACTGAAAAGAATGATCGATTTGTATTTTTTTTCCTTGCTGTTGAATGCAGCAAAACACATTTTTAAGGCATCCCCAATTACCGTGCCTTGCGTGGGTACTACATCAGGGGTGGCGGAGGATAAATACATTTTAGCCGAGGCATGATCAGTAGTAAGCGGCATTTGCAAATATGCCCTGCCCGCAAATACCACGATGCCGATCCTGTCCTGGTCTAATTTGTCGATCAGCTTTGATAAAATTTGCTTTGCTCTTTCTAACCTGTCGGGCTTTATATCCTGTGCGAGCATACTTTTACTTACGTCCAATGCTATCATTACGTCTATTCCACTTCGGTTTACCTTGGCGCTGCCAAGAGGCATACGCGGATTTGCCAGTCCAATTACCCCTATGGTAAATGCAACCATAAATAAAATAAACTTGAAGGAAAATTTAAAAGGACTGTAGCCGTCTATCAGTTGATTTACCAATGCAGGATCACCGATTTTCCGGAGCGTCTTTTTCTTCCAGCGGATCACATAAAAATACAATATTAACATCAACGGAACCGCCGCAAGCCCGGCCAGGTATTCGATATGTTGAAAATGAAACAATGTGCGAAATTAAATTTTTTACAAAATTTGAAGTGTTAAAAAATGCCTGTTGACTGATCCTTTGATGCCCGCCCGGATGACACAGTCGGACGGGTCTGATTTTTTAATCGTTCAGGCTTCTTTTAAAAATGCTGCTATTAAAAACCAGGTTATTGTTTGCAGGCTTTTATGTCTTCTTTCGCTCATCAATAAATATCCAATGCATTTTACATCCTTCCTTCAAAAAAACCTAATTGCTTTAATATTCCTTTGGTAATATTTAACCGCACTGTTTTCATATCAATATTTGCATCCGCCGATTTTACCAGTGTTACAAAAAAATAAGGATGTTTGTTTTCCTCTATCCAGCCAACCATCCAGCCAATTGAGTTATTGCTTTCATCAAATCCCCAGCCCGTTTTGTAAGATAGGGTATACAGGGTATTATCTTCCTGTGTCATCACATCCCGCACAATTTGTTGGGTACGTTTTTGAAAAGGCAACTGATCAAAATACAAACGCTTTACCAGGCCCAGCTGTTCATCCGGTGAGATCTTTAAGCTATTATCGAGCCAAAAGCTGTCAATATGGGTTCCGATTTTCATATTGCCATAGTGCATGCTATCGATCCATCGTTGCATGGTATCCCTTCCGATCCTTCTTGCCACTTCCTGGTAATAGGGTACCGCGCTCACTTTGAATGCTTCTGTCATTGTAAGGTCCCTGTTCCAGGCTTCCATCCTGCGTTTTATGCCATCCCATTTTATCACCATCTTCTCATCTGTAATTTTTCCAATTTCCAAACCTATCAGTGAGTTTGCGATCTTGAAAGTAGATGCCGGCAAAAAGCGAACCGTATCGAGAGAAATATTATAAACAGTTACTTTTCCATCGGTATTATTAAACAGGGTAAAGCATCCGTCAACTTTATTTTGATCAAAATATTTCCCCAGGCTGTTATCTATCTTAGCCCTGTTTACAGAACAGGAAGAAAACGAGAGAAGTAAAAAAAAACAGGCAATGCGGGCAATTAGTATTTTTTTCATTTGTGATGTGTTAAGTTGTCCAAGTACCAGGTGCTCAGTACTAAGTACGTAAATGCCTCGCGGTAGCTTCCAGTGTTTCATAAAATTCAATCCCGTATTTTCTAATCAATGCTTCTTTTAAAAATACATATACGGGTACCTTTAATTTCTTCCCCAATGTGCAGGCTGCGCTGCAAAGATCTTCCCTGGGCTCATAATTTACATATTCTGTTTGTTTGTTCCTGCTCAATTTAACCCGTACCGGATACAAATGACAACTGATCGGTTTTTTCCAGCTAACTTTTCCATCATTAAAAGCCTGTTCAATACCACATTTAACGATGCCGTCCCTGCCCGTAATGCCGTAGACACAAACCTTACTTTCGATGGTAGGAGTTACCCAACCGAACTCCTTATCATATACATAACGGCCTTGTTTTAGTAGCTCTTTTTTATTTTCATCATCCAGGTAAGGCAGCACCGCTTCATACACTTCATTCAATTTATCAAGCTCATCCTTATTGAGCGGGGCCCCTGCATCCCCATCCACGCAACAACCTCCTTTGCATTTATTGAGGTCGCAAACAAATTGTGCTTCAATAATTTCATCACTTACCAGTTTATTATCTATTACGATCATATACAAAAATACAAATTGACAATTGATAATTGAAAATTGAAAATATCTAATTGCTGACCCTTTTTGATTGTTAATTATTAATTGTCAATTATTAATTAATCAATTAACAATTATCAATGATTCCTCCACCTGAAAGTATTGATCATATGATCCATATCAGCCTGCAAAAAATCCAGTACGGGTTTCAATGAATCTGCATTGGGCGTTACTTCAAAATACAATGCCCCGCGAATAAAATTCCGGGTAGTATCGCTTAAAAAGAATTGCCTTGAAGTAGCCGCATTTCCCCCTACTTTAAAAAATACCCCGCTGATTCCATTGGAGGTATGTACCAGGCTATCATTGATTGAATTGGCCACCACATCGTTTTTATTTGTGATGGCAAATGCATCATTCCTCATTTTGTCGAACGAATTGATCTCTAAAGAATCTTTATAGCTGCCATTGGGTTGCTTTATTTTATACAGGGCCTTGCCACCCACAGCTTTGTAACTTAAAAATATCCTTCCATGAAATTGTGGAAAATCAATATTGATCCAGTAAGGATCTTCCGGGTTTGCGTCGAAATAGGTACTGTCTTTTACTATCTGCGCATATACGGGATATTCAAAACTATAGGGAAAATCTTTTCTGTCAAATTGCCGGTAGCCCCGCTGAGGTAATTCGATTTTGAAATAGCCCCTTTTTTTGGAAACGTAGGGCGAATTGCAAGCAGTTGACAAAAAGTGCAGGGCAAAAGGTAAAAGGCAAATGGTACTGATTTTTCGCATAGTCTAAGTAGTCATTTAAAGGCTTTGCAATACTGGAATTTAAAGGGCGGCCTTGTTTTGCCTTATTACCACTCTTACTTTATCAATCCTGTTTTTATTAATTGCCAAAGGTATAAATGTAAAATCACCGCTAACAACTTCTTCCTCTACCGGGGGAAACTCACCTGCTATTTCAAGTACAAGGCCCGCTAAGGAGTCACTGTCGCCCCTCACCTTTTCAAACGTATCCTTTGGCAAACCTATTATTTTACAAACATCATTGATCATGGTTTTACCTTCAAAAATATAAGTGTAATCATCTATTTTTTTATTGGCGCTTTCTTCGTCATCAAATTCATCCTGGATATCGCCGATTATTTCTTCCATAATATCTTCCAGGGTTACAATGCCCGAGGTTCCGCCAAACTCATCAACCACTGCGGCAAAGTGTATGCGCCGGTTTCTGAATTCCTGCAAAAGATCTTCTATCAGCTTCTGCTCATGCACAAAAAAGCTTGGCCTCATCAAACTGTGCCAGTCGTAATTTTCAACCTTACTCGCATTTACATGCGGCAGCAGATCCTTTGTATGCAGCATGCCTTTTAGTTCATCCAGGTTATTATTGTATACCGGTAAGCGGGAGTAATGAAGCTCTTCTACTTTTTTTATGACATCTTCAAACGAGCTGCTGTATTCAATACCGCTTACGTCAAGGCGTGTACGCATGATTTGCTTAACGGTAGTATCACTGAATTTCCTGATCCCTTTAAGTATTTGTTTTTCTTCCATGGTGGCCTCATTCTCCGGGAGTAAATCAATCGCATAGTCTAATTGGCTGTTATCCAGCAATGACGAATTATGCGGTGAAAATTTTCTTTCTATACGATCGCTAAAGCCTACCAGCCTTTTGCTGAGGCTATACAAAACACTGTTAAAGATCTCAATTATCAACGATGCGGTGGAAGCAAACCAAACTTTATGATGGGTAGCCCAAACTTTAGGCAACACTTCACTAAAAAGCACCAACAGGAAAGTAACAGAAAACAATTTTATAACAAAATTGATCCAGGGTTCCCAGTGAAGGGGCTCCAGCAGCCCGTTCATCAGGATATTGGATATTAAAATAATACCAATATTTACAAAACTGTTAGCGATCAGCATTGATCCCAATAAAATCTTAGGCTGTTCCAGCAAAGCAACAATACGCTTAAACGAGGGCTGTTGCTTTGTTTTAAGCATATTAATATCCTTATAGGTAAGAGAGAAAAAAGCCACTTCGGAACCGGCTATCAGAAAAGAAACAGTAAATAATAACACCGCTAAAAAAATAAGTACCGCAGAAGCCGCAGGCGTTATTGCAAGTAAACAGAAGTGCAAATGACTTGCGCCATCAATAACCGAATGGTAATCCAAAACTATTAGTTTAGTTAAAAATATCTTTAATCAGCCCCCCTGCCCCCCAAAGGGGGTTCTTGTACCCTGCGATTTCGAATCGGTTTTCTGAAGTCGGGGATTCAAAGCCTCCTTCTTCGGTTCCCTTCCTTTCCAGATTATTGCTGCAGGACTTTGAAATTGATATATCATTTAAAAAGGCAATCTTTCGGAACCCTCGTCATCTGCAGGGATATCGCCCAGTCCTTCTATACCCTCTCCCGTACCAGCGGCTGAACCGCCATCACTTCGTTTATCAAGCATAATTAAATTATCGCCAACGATCTCGGTGGCAAATTTTTTGTTCCCTTCCTTATCTTCCCAGCTACGGGTTTTTAAACGTCCTTCTATATAAACCAAACTTCCCCTATGCAAATATTTTTGAGCAAGTTCTGCCAATCCTCTCCACAATACTACTGTATGCCATTCAGTCTGCGAAATAAGTTTACCGCTTCTGTCTTTGTAGGTTTCTGTTGTTGCCAATGAAAATTTCGCAACACCTATATTGCCTTCTAAAAACTGTATATCCGGATCTTTCCCCAAATTGCCGATTAACATTACCCTGTTTACGCCTCTCATGATATTAATATTAATTCTATTATTATTGGTTCTTTTTACACTAAAACAAGTTTAAAGATACATTTTTATCTTTTAAATAATTACTGATAAATTTGGGAAAGGGCAGTTTTTGAAAAGCCTTTTTCCCAACTATTTTGTAGCCTTTCAATACAAACGGCTCCTTAATTTTTACTCGAATAAACTGTCCCCGGATGGTTTGGTGAGTCAATAGCTGTTTATAAAAATCGGAAATATGTTCCACTTCAAACTTATTTTTGCCCAGTATTTCCTTTACAGGCGCCAGGTTCTCTAATGGCAGCGCTTCATTACCTTCAATCAAAATAAATTCATATAGGTTTTCCCAAATATCTTTTGCAGCCCGCTTACGTACGTATACGCCCCCGTTAAAATCAATCACCAGGTAATAAAACCATCTTGTTGTTTTTGTGATGGACTTCTCTTTGACCGGCAATTGCTGTACAGCCCCCTGCAAAAAGGCTGCGCAATGCTTTTGCAGGATACAGGTGGCGCACAGAGGTAATTGCGGCTTACAAATTACAGCGCCAAAATCCATCAAAGCCTGGTTATAGATACCCGGTTGCTTATTGTCGAGTAAATCATTTGCCAGGTCACTAAATAATTTTTTGCCCACTGTGCTATCGGTAGGAACTGATATGGCAAAATATCTTGATAAAACCCTGAATACATTTCCGTCCACTACTGCATAAGGCAGGTTAAAAGCAAAGGATCCTATTGCGGCAGCCGTATAAGGGCCGATGCCTTTCAATAATAATATGTCTTCATATTTATCCGGAAACCTGCCCTTTAGTCTAACATCAATATATTTTGCAGTTGCAATGAGGTTTTTACAGCGGGTGTAATACCCCAGGCCTTCCCAAAGCTTAAATACCTTAGTTTCCGGTGCCCTGGCAAGATCGCCTACGGCCGGAAATGCTTTTACAAAACGATCGTAATAATGAAGCCCCTGTTCAACCCTGGTTTGTTGCAATATAATTTCACTAAGCCAGATTTTATAAGGATCTTTCTCTCCTTTCCAGGGCATTTCCCTTGAATTTTCATTTGTATTCCACTTTAAAAGATTTTTTACAAAGAATCTTTGCCGGGCCAAAGTTTTCATGATCGTTCGAATGTCTGTCAGGTTAATATTCGGTAAATATGTGCTTTTATCCTAAAGAATTAAAATATGCACAGCGTAATTAAAGCTCTAAAAGCAGGTTTGTAAGTTAAATTAAATGCTACTACCTGATAATCAGTTCTTAATATTGCTTTTTACAAATT
>JBDTVX010000046.1:0-19505 GCA_040007015.1 Ferruginibacter sp.
TAGAATCTGTACCCGAAATAGTAGAAGCATTGCTTAAGAATGCAGACGCTGTAAAAGTTATCGCCGAAAAATATAAAGATGCAACCGATGCATTATTCTTAGGCAGGGGCTATAATTTCCCCATTGCCCTGGAAGGCGCTTTAAAGCTGAAAGAGATCAGTTATATCCATGCAGAGGGCTACCCCGCTGCTGAAATGAAACACGGGCCCATTGCCCTTGTGACAGAAACTTTACCGGTAATATTTGTTGCTACAAAAGATAGCTACCACGAAAAAATAATAAGCAACATCCAGGAAATAAAGGCACGTAAAGGTAAAGTAATCGCCATTATCACCGAAGGGGATGAAGTGATACCTGAACTTGCGGATGACGTGTTTTATGTATCCCCGGCGGATGAAATTATCGCGCCGATCCTAAGCTGTATCCCGTTACAGCTACTCTCCTATTATATGGGTATTGCCAAAGGGGTGGATGTGGATAAGCCAAGGAATTTGGCGAAGAGTGTAACGGTTGAATAAAAGTAATGAATAATTAATAATGAATAATGAATAATTGTTTAATGCCAGCAGCCTTCGTTTTTAGAATCTTTTAAAATAAAACTTCCTTGTGTACATTTAAAATAGTCCAGTATATTAAGCATTTTGCTTAGAAGGAATTCTCAATTATTAATTATTAAATATTAATTATTTAATGAACATCATCACAAAACACCCGGTCAATAACCTTGGCTACAATTTTGTTGAAGAAAAATATATTCCTGAGGGCAGGGACGAATATTACCTTCGTTATCTTCAGAATCCCAATGGTAACGAATACCGGAAATTATCGGCACTTGAAATTGAAGTGCTGGTGCGCAACAGCAATACTTCTGACGACTGGAATAAAATATTTGTATCCGCCGCCTTTGCCCCGGAACTGGTTAAGAACTGTAAGTTTTACGGGTTGATCCGGATCGGTAAATTAGAGCCTTATTATTTGGAATTTCACAACTTGCGATTACCTGTTGGATTGTATAACAGCACAATCATCAGTTGCGATTTTGGTAACAATGTTTGTGTTGAAAATGTCAATTGCCTCAGCCATTATATCATAGGCAACGATGTAATGATCGCTAATGTGAATGAGCTGGTTTCTACAGACATCGCAAAATTCGGTAATGGAATTATTTTTGAAGGGGAAGAAGAAAATATCCGGGTATGGATGGAAATATGCAATGAGAATGGAGGCAGGAGGGTTCTTCCTTTTGACGGAATGCGCGCTGCAGACGCTTATTTGTGGAGCAAGTTCAGGAATAACGAGCTACTGATGGAAAAGTTCAAAGAATTTACCGATCAAAAATTTGCAAAACAAAGGGGCCGCTACGGAACAGTGGGTGACCGTACCGTTATTAAAAATTGTAAGATCATCAAGGATGTATTGATAGGTACTGATGCATACCTGAAAGGAGCCAATAAATTAAAAAACCTCACTATCAACAGTGATGCAAACCGTACCTCCCAGATAGGTGAAGGTTGCGAACTGGTAAATGGTATAATAGGATATGGCTGCAGGATCTTTTATGGGGTAAAAGCTGTTCGCTTTGTAATGGCATCACATTCGCAGTTAAAATATGGCGCGCGCCTGCTTAACTCTTACCTGGGCCACAACTCTACCATCTCCTGTTGTGAAGTACTGAATTCATTGATTTTTCCGGCGCATGAACAACATCATAATAATTCTTTTTTATGCGCGGCGCTTGTAATGGGGCAGAGCAATATGGCCGCCGGCGCTACTATCGGAAGTAACCACAATAGCCGGAGCGCTGATGGCGAGATCATTGCGGGCCGCGGCTTTTGGCCAGGGCTTTGTGTAAGCTTAAAACACAATTCAAAATTTGCATCCTTCACCATCATTGCCAAAGGCGACTTTCCCGCAGAATTAAATGTACCGGTGCCGTTTAGTTTGATAAGCAATGACGTGGCCAATGACCAACTGGTAGTGATGCCGGCTTACTGGTTCATGTACAACATGTATGCACTGGAACGCAATGCCCACAAATATGTCGACCGCGACAAACGAATCGCCAAAAGCCAGTTCATTGAATATGACTATTTAGCTCCTGATACGATCAATGAAATATTTACCGCGCTTTCATTTTTACAACCTTTGCACCCCGATGAAGAGGGAAATGCAGAAACAGATGGATGGGAAAATTTATCGCGTAAAACATCCGTGCTCAAAGTACGGCAGTCCATTGACATCTTTAAGGAAGTGGTGCAGTATTATGGTGTTATGGAGTTACTAAAGCATATTCAAAAAAATAAATTCAATGGCTTTGATGAGTTGAAGAAAACAATATCGGCTAAGATACAGCGGAGTGAATGGCTTAACATCGGCGGTCAGTTAATTCAACAATCCGCGGTTGAAAAACTTAAACGCAGCATCCTCACTAATAAAATAAAAAGCTGGGCCGGGGTACATGATTTTTATGCTTTGCAAAGCCAAAGTTATTTTACCGATAAACTAAATCATGCTTATACTGCCCTCCTCGAAATATTGAACATTACACCCAGGCAATTTACCGCTGATCTTTTTAAACAATTACTGCAGCAGGCTTTGTCAACAAGGGAATGGATGAGCAAAGGTATCTATGAATCCAGGGCAAAAGACTATAGCAATCCATTCCGTAAGATGGTGTATGATAATATTGAAGAAATGAATAAAGTAGTGGGCAGGGTAGAAGACAATACATTTATTCAGCAGCAAATGGGCCAATTGGATAATATGAGAAAACAGGTAAGGTTTGTTATTCGGAAATTGAAATTATGATTAAGCCTGACCTGTTTAAAACGGGTCAGGTTTGTTAACCTTTTGCTTTTTGTAAATTTGTAAAATTTTAAAATTGAAGCAACTCGTATCGGTCATCATCTTTGTAATGATGGGAACTTTTTTAAAAAGCCAGTCCTTAACACAAATAAAAAAAGAACTCGATACCACCACCGACCCTATCGGCTATGTAAAATACAAACTCAAAAAAAAGTATAAAATAGATACGGTAACGGTAATGAGTACCTCCTCTTTTATGGGCCTCGCGGACAGCCTTGCTTACAAAGGAAAAATTGGCAAAGTATATGGACCGTTTAAAGGCGCTAATTTTTTAATAAAGGTGCTGGCCAAAGTACCCAATACATTTTATCATGTAAGTCATATACTGATAGATACATCAACTTTTAGCAGGAAGTTCGCCGATTCCCTGGCGGCCAGCATCATAAAAAAAATTCAAACAGACAGCAGTTCTTTTGAGTCTATGGCGAGAACCTATAGTGCGGATTACAGCTCTGCCCGTAAAGGCGGCGATCTTGGATGGTTTATTCGGGGCGCGATGCTACCGCAACTGGATGCAGCGATCGCAGCCCACAAAAAAGGGGATGTATTTAAGGTATGGACACCTGCAGGTTTGCATATAGTTACCATCAGGGATAACCCCAAAAAAGACAATGGATTTGCATTGCTGCTGAGGGTGTTTTTGTAAAACTTAGTACTAAGTACTGAATACCCGTTACTTAGTTCACATCCCTACCCGCTTTCAGCTTTTCGATGATCCCTTCTACATTCAATTTGTTTGCATTGTCTGGCGCCTGCGGTAAAGCGGCATTTGCATAATTTAGGGCTTCCTTGTATTTCCCTTCGCTGTTTAAGGCCCTTACCATTCCCATATTGGTAGTAAATGTATTGGGGTGTTTTTTATAATTGGCCTTAAAAACTTCCGAAGCTTCCCGGAATTTTTTGGCAGCAAGTAATTGCCGTGCATACCCATGAACATCAGACATCGTACCAATCAACATAGCCTCTTTCATGATGGCCTCTGCCTCGCTTGTTTTACCCATTAAATTTAATATCCTTGCTTTGGCAGATAAGGTAATGAAATTTTTCTCACCGATATATTTCTCGCCGATTGCTTTATCCGCCCATTGCAATGCTTCTTCCAGGTTGGTATTATTATCGGCACACCAGTTGGCAGCCTGTAAAAATGCCTGCCAGCTAAAGCCTTTTTCAGTCTGTAACTCTTTCCTGAACGATACAAGCTGGTTCTTTTTTATATCAGTTTCCACTTTAAACGGGAACATCCATTTTTCCCATTGGAGTGCAATAGTGGCGCCATTGTCGGTTTCATTAGTGAATACGTATTGCAGGAATTCTACGGATTTATCCATTGCCTGTTGTTTGATGGCAACACGCAACACGTCTTCGGAAGAATCGTAAAAAAAACTGCCCCAGGCCGTATTGTTTTTTGAGAAGATCAGCGTGGATTCATCCTTTTCGGGTGCAATAAAAAATCCGTACTTACCTGCTGGTAAATTCTTGCCTTCAATACTTACATCTGTAGAAAATTCGATGGTAGTACCCTCGTTGGCGCCGGCACGCCATGGAGCCGCCTTGCTGGTTCCAAACCCCTGGTCGCTGAATCCGTAAGGCACCAGCTGTCCCCATATTTTGCCCTCCCTTCCTTTCACCCGCGGTCTGTTATAATGAATGGTAATATCGGTAAGGCCTACACGCTCCGCCACCATTGCTTTTTTATTGCCCCCATCCGGTAAAGTAGTTAACTGGGCGGTGGAACCCAGGTTCAGCAGGAGCATGGCTACGAATCCGGTCATGATCTGTTTCATAAAAATTAGTTTAGATAAATTAAAATTACGCCGTGAATTTACAAAATCAATCTTCATTTGATGAATGGCGGTTGCAAGGCGCAGTGAGTGTTTTATTAATTGTAAAAGATGGGCCATTGAAATCCATCTTCTTCACCGCAATCTTAACCCTGTTATCGAATCTTTAAAATAATGAAAAATATTTTTACCGGTTTTTTAATTGTAGCGAACTATGTGAAAAGTGCTCCGGGTAGATCTTTTCATTGTTTTAAAAATATCAGGCCCTGTAAAAAGCCAGGAATTAAAGTTCTCACGCCTAAAAGGATAGTGGAATATCTCTTTCGTTTTTCTTTGCCCGTATCATTTCCCCATAACCCATTTTGAGGGATAAAGCCGATACCGCCTGGGCAATACGTTTGATTTTGGTAGGCTCCGTTTTAGCTGATTCGATCCACTTGCTAAAATAATTTTGATGCGCTTTTGGCAATGATTTAAAATGATGTAAAGCAGCAGGTTCATCCGCTATACATTCCATAAACGCCGCATTTAGCTGGTACGGAATTTTGTCAACCGCTAACTGCACATTTAATATTGCCCCCTTTCTTTTACCAATGGCCCTTCTTAGATCAGCATTGATCGCCATAATAAAATCGCCGTCCCCCATCGGTAATAATGCAACCCCATTAATAGCATGATCATCTAACTTTCCTTTTACACGAAATGATTTTTTATTGCCGGGCCGGAGCTGTGCCGCAATTTTAGACGGGATTTTAATATAGGTCCAGCCGGTTTTTTCACCCTGGTTATCAAATTTTAATATCGTAGTAGAAAAACTAATCATAGCCCGTTATCAATCTTGCTCCTTGCGGGTTGAAGCTACAAAATAAAAAATATTCGGCAAATTTCTTTGAAGTGGTAAAAATTAAGCATTTGATTTACCATATTGCGATTGGTAATTACAACAGCCGCGACGCATAAAAGTTGTATAAAAATGATTCGGAGGATTGCTTATAACAGTAAAGAGCATCAACCGAATTCTTAATTTTTTCCACAAATTTTTTTTTAGAGATTGCCTTTATTCGGGTTAATTCGTGCATTCGTGGCTAAAAGTGATCTATGTGATAAGTGCTACAATCATTTTTAAACGGCCTCTTAACCGGTATGTATCTTTTAAAAAATCCCTACTCCACAAATAGGGTAACAAGGAGACCTTTTATTATTGTGAAATTTGAGGTAAACTTTTGTATTCTCTTAACGGCTTATTGGTTAATTTTATTTTTATGAAACAAATAAATACCCTTCTATTTGGTGGATTATTGTTATTATCCGGGCTAACATCCACTGGACAGTCAACTTCTGATGATTTTAAAGTGATTGATGATTATGTGAAATCATTGGGCGCATTGGATACGCTCAACATGGGTACGATCAGTTATATCGTAACAAAACAATTTCCCGATCCGAAAGATAAGGTGAGGGCACTATTTGACTGGATCACCAATAATATCAGTTTCGATCTGAAAGCCGGAAAAAATAACGACAATGAAAAAATAAATACGGACCTGGTATTGAAATTCAGAAAGGCAAACGCAGCCGGTTATGCGGCGCTGTTCCAGGACATGTGCAGTGTATTAAAAATCCGTTGCCTTACCGTAAACGGCTATGCGAAATATAATACCGAACAGATAAATGAAAAACCTGATGAATTTAATCATACCTGGGCCGTGGTACAGTTGGGCATAAGCCCGGACGCCTGGTATTATGTAGACCCCGCCTGGGGCAGCGGTTACACAGATGATAAAATGACTAAGTTTACAAAAATATACAATGACGATTATTTTTTTGCTGAAAGGGGCATTTTTAATTATCAGCATTTCCCTGATAACGGCGCCTGGCAACTTGGACCAGGGCCAAAAAGTTTAAGTAATTTCTTATCATTGCCATTGGTTAAAAGCGCGGCGTATGAATTTAAAATAGGCAAATTTAGTCCGAATAATGGTTTTATAAAAGCAAAAATGAATGATCCTGTTTCATTTAATATCAAACTGAATACCAGCGCTGATATAGACATTGTATCATTGGAAATCGGAACAGAAAAAAAGAAGAAAATAAAAACGGTTGACTATTCTTTTTCCCGCGGCAGTATTATTTTCAATTATAAATTTGATCAGGAAGATACATACCCTGTTACTGTATTGATCAATAATAAACCTGTACTCGGCTATATTGTTGAAGTAAATGAGTAAGTTCAAACAACATTAAAAAATCATTATGGCTTTAGCACCTGATAACCGGTTTCCCCGCAAAGATCTGAATAGAAGAAAATTTATATCAACAGCAACCAAGGCTGCGGGTGCCGGCCTGCTTATGTCTTCGCCGCTATTAACCTTTGCAAAAATTCCGGAATCCAATTATAAAAACATAACGGTTGGCGAGATCATCGATCGCTTCATCAGCGAAGTTCCGGGCGCACCTTTTGAAACTACGGTGGATACATTAAAGGCAGGCAACCGTGATATTATCGTAACGGGTATCGTTACTTCTATGTTTGCTACTTTGGAAATGGTACAAAAAACAATTGCTTTGGGCGCAAACTTTATTATTGCACATGAGCCCACTTTCTATAATCACCTTGATGAAACCACCTGGCTGGAAAAGGATGAAGTTTATCGTTTCAAAGCAGGGTTGTTAAAGGAACATGGTATTGCGGTTTGGCGAAACCATGATTACATTCACAGCCATGTTCCTGATGGAGTTGAAACCGGTGTGATCGCCAGGCTGGGCTGGAACAAATATTATATTGCAGCGCGTAATCTTGCTGTACTACCTCCCTTAACTTTAAAGGCTTTGATACAACACGCAAAAGAAAGACTGGGCATCGCTACTGTGAGGTATATCGGCGACCTGTCGCAATCCTGCAAAAAAATTTTATTGATGCCGGGTGCTGCAGGTGGTAAAAGACAGATAGAAGCAATGATCCATGAGCAACCCGATGTGCTTGTATGTGGAGAAATACAGGAGTGGGAGACGGCGGAATATGTAAGAGACGCACAAACGAAGGGACAAAAACTTTCTTTAATAGTATTGGGGCATATCGCCAGCGAAGAACCGGGATCCGAATATATGGCTGGCTGGCTAAAAGAAAAAATACCGGGTATTAAAGTAACACATGTTCCGGCTAACAATTCTTTATCGTTTTTGTAACGATGACCTGCCATTTATTTACTTTGCCTTGCTACTTAGGAACAGCAGCCTTCTCCAATAATTTTTCATCAATCAAATAGGCTTCCACTTCAGCGATTTTAATTTCCCGCTTGCTTTCTAAGAAAGTTATAAAGATATCATCGGCATCCCTGGCCGGGAAGCTAACGATCCTCTTATGACCAATTGTAGTGAGAATAAAACTTTCGTCGTTACCCTTACCTTTTACTGCTATATTAAACTTTTGAACCGATTGGCCGTCTTTTATAAATTCTTTTAATACGATGCAATTAATTTTTGCCGTCTTTTTAAAATGGATATGAATTTGTTCATTTTGAATGTCCGCTATTTCAAGAAATGTATTTTGATTATTATCATTTACCAAACCCTTACTTTTTATTTTATTACCGGAAACAATAGTAGCAACCGAATTTATACAAAGGTTTTTCCTGAAATTTTCATCACGCAATTTTTTAAATCCAACCAATGCCAGGGAATCAATTTCATTTATCAGCCCTCTCCTGTCTGGTGGTACATTTAATAGTAAAGTAGCACCCCTGCCAACCGATTTTAAATACAACTCAAATAATTGTTCCGGTGTTTTCACTTTATCATCTTCCTCTTTATGATAAAACCATCCTGGCCGGATGCTTACGTCGCATTCTTCAGGTATCCAAAATTTACCGTTTACATTACCCATGTTAAGTGTATCAACATTCGGCGCGCCCGGGCCTGCACTAAACCCTACGGTATCTAAAGTATTCCAGTTAGTTTCGCCTGCTATGCCCCTTTCATTGCCAACCCATCTTATTTGAGGGCCTATATCACTAAAAACGACGGTGTTGGGAGAAAGCTTTTTTATTAATCTTTTAAACCGGTCCCAATCATACATCTGCCGCTTCCCGTTTGGCCCTTCGCCATTGGCGCCATCCCACCAGAGTTCCCAGATTGGTCCATACTTAGAAAATATTTCTGTCATCATATTCACGAATACATCATTGTATTTCGGAGTTCCGTAGTCCGGATGGTTTCTATCCCAGGGAGAAATGTATATGCCAAATTTTAGGCCATAGGCTTTACATGCAAGGGATAATTCTTTTAGTACATCCCCCTTGCCATTTTTCCATTTACTTTCCCTCACAGTATGAGTAGAATATTTGCTTGGCCATAAGCAAAATCCATCATGATGCTTGGCAGTGATAATGATCCCTCTTGCGCCTGCGGCTTTTGCTACCCTGCACCACTGCCTGCAATCCAGATTTGTTGGGTTGAATATTTCTTCTTTTTCTGTTCCCTCGCCCCATTCTTTATCGGTGAATGTATTGGGTCCAAAATGAGTGAACAGGTAAAATTCCATATCGTGCCACTGCAATTGCTGGCGGGTTGGCTTTGGAATTTGCGCCTTTACCAATTGAAAACTAAGTACCAGGATGCCGGCTATTGTAAAATATTTCTTCATTATTAACTGATATTAATTAAAGGCAGATCAGATAACGGTTTCATTTATTTTTTGTGACGGATTCATAATATAGGTGAATATAGAATTATCTTCCCGCAGTTCTACAATTCTGAAACCCCGATATGCGGTACCCCAATTGCTTCCGAAATGGGCATCAAAAATAAAAGGTATTTGATCCTTCGTTTTTATCCCTTCTTCATCATGATCATGGCCATTAAATACGGCCCTAATATTTTTATGCCTTGCAAAAATTTCAAACAATTCGGGGCAATCAACCGCATTTTTGGTGAGTTTTCCGGGATTGATGTGTATAAAAATAAATACGTTTTTCTGTTGATGATGCTGCTCCAGTTTGGATCTTATCCATTTTGTATCGGGACATAGATAACTTCCTGTTTCGTTTGAGGTGGTTGCAATTAAAAAAGTATTTTCTTTAATAGTAAAATCAAAATTCACGGGTATTTTCCAGATGGCCTCCCATTCTTCCGCAGTAACATGGTCATGGTTTCCCTGGCTCACATAATAGGTAAGTTTCAGTTTGTCCAGCGCTTCCTTTGCAGCCGGGTAAAGTTTTTTATCATCATGGATAATATCGCCGTTGATCATGCAAAAAGCAAATGGGGATTTAGCATGCTCCTCATTAATACGGGTGACTACTGTTTCAAAAAAATTCTCATACGTTGTATCCTTCTGGCCATAGTGGCCATCCGAAGCGATTACGAAACGCAGTTTAACTTTACCCTTTGCCCACTCTTCTAAATTCAACTGGCCCGCCTGCAGAATATTTCCATTGGCCAATATAATGGCAAATGAGGAGGCATATTTTATAAATTTACGCCTGTTCATGATTGTATTTTTGGAGAAATTTCCGTCGCTCTTTGATTACTTTTTTTATATCCCTAAGTTAAGTAAAATAGCGTCGTCTTTCCAAAACAGTTTTTTGCCTACCTGGTTTTACTTAAATAGTCATAAAAAGGCGCTTATTTCATCCTGTAACGATTAACTTTGCGGCGAATAACAAACAATAAAAACCTGGTCATATGGAATACCGGATAGAAAAAGATACCATGGGCGAAGTAAAAGTGCCTGTTGATGCGTATTATGGCGCACAAACCCAGCGTAGTATTGATAATTTCAGGATCGCACAGGACATCAATAAAATGCCCAAAGAAATTATCAAAGCATTTGCTTACCTAAAAAAAGCGGCCGCATTAACCAACCTCGATGCAGGTGTATTATCAAAAGAAAAAACAGAACTGATTGGTAAGGTTTGTGATGAAATATTGGAAGGTAAATTAGACGACGCGTTTCCATTGGTAGTTTGGCAAACCGGAAGTGGTACCCAAAGCAATATGAATGTAAATGAAGTGGTGGCTTTCCGCGGACATGTGATTAATGGAGGTAAGCTGGGGGACAAAGAGAAATTTTTACATCCCAATGATGATGTTAATAAATCACAATCCAGTAATGATACTTTTCCTACGGCCATGCACATTGCGGCCTATAAAATTTTAATTGAAACCACGATACCGGGGATAGAAAAATTAAGGGATACCCTGGCAGCAAAATCCAAAGCGTTTATGCATGTGGTTAAGATTGGCCGTACCCATTTTATGGATGCCACCCCATTAACCGTTGGGCAGGAATTCAGTGGATATACATCACAATTGGCCCATGGATTAAAAGCAATTAAGAATTCCCTTGCTCATTTAAGCGAGCTGGCATTGGGCGGCACGGCGGTGGGCACCGGCATCAATACACCGGATGGCTATTCCGAAAATGTGGCGAAGCATATCGCAAAACTGACCGGCCTGCCTTTTATTACAGCTGAAAATAAATTTGAAGCGCTGGCGGCACATGATGCCATTGTAGAAGCGCATGGCGCATTAAAAACTATAGCGGTAAGCCTGATGAAGATTGCCAATGATATCCGGATGTTATCCTCGGGGCCACGGTCAGGCATAGGCGAAATTTTTATACCTGATAATGAACCGGGTTCATCCATTATGCCGGGTAAAGTAAACCCCACCCAGTGCGAAGCCTTAACCATGATCGCCGCACAGGTAATGGGCAATGATGTTACCATCGGCATCGGGGGAAGTATGGGACATTTTGAACTAAATGTTTTTAAACCGGTGATGATCTATAACTTTTTGCACAGCGCAAGGTTGATTGGAGATGGGTGCATTTCTTTCAATGATAAATGTGCCATCGGGTTAGCGCCGATAGAATCAAATATTAAAAAACACGTCGATAACAGCCTGATGCTGGTTACTGCACTTAATACAAAGATCGGTTATTATAAAGCTGCGGAGATCGCGCAAAAGGCGCATAAGGAAGGAACTACTTTAAAAGAAATGGCGGTAAAGCTGGGTTATGTGAATCCTGAAGATTTTGACGCGTGGGTAATCCCAGCCAATATGGTGGGAAAGATTGATTGATGGCTGAGTTAAGGATTTATATTTGAGTACGGAGCGTTGAAGATTGAATATTGATCATTTTTTAAAGTTAAATATTCAATGTTCGATATTCAATGTTCAAAAGGCGCTTCTTGTTTTATTGCACCTGCACATCATCGTTCACTACCGCTCCCGTTTCTATGGTACTATGCTTTTCGGGTGGAGTATGGTGTTTGAAAAATTTTCTTTGAAATACTAAGATCGTAATTACGCCCGTAGATATAGATGCATCCGCGAGGTTAAAAATGGGACGAAAAAACTCAAAATCCTCACCTCCCCAAATGGGCACCCATTTTGGAAAATGCGTATCAGTGATAATGGGGAAGTAAAGCATGTCCACTACTTTGCCGTGCAGGAAACCTGCATACCCATGAAGGGGGAATAACTTAGCCACACTATAGCTTCCGGGGATGCTTTCTTCAAAGATGAGACCGTAAAACATACTGTCAATTAAATTACCCAATGCCCCTGCAAATATTAATGCGGCACATATAATAAACCCCCTGTTATATTTTTTTTGAATAATACTACGCAGGTACCATATTCCAAAAATAACAGCGCCGAGTCTGAATAAGGTAAGTAACATCTTGCCGCCTTCTCCGCCAAATTTCCAGCCATAAGCCATCCCTTCGTTTTCTACAAAATGTAACCGGAACCAGGTACCCAACACATTATGGTGCTCGTTTATGTAGAAATTGGTTTTAATATACAATTTGAGCGCCTGGTCGGCCACTACAACCATTAAAATAATTAATATAACGTGTCTTGCTTTCATAATAATTCGCAAAGATAATGGAATAAGGTATGTAGGGTATAAAGTAAATAAGGTATATAAAGTAAATAAAGTTATGCGGAGGTAGCGGCTGGTTGGGGGTTTTGAAATCTGGCAAAAACTACAGCGTCATCAAAGGCATCCCACCTATGCACTTACACCCCTACCAGACTACTTTATTTACTTTACATACTTTATTTACATTACATACTTTACATACTTTATTTACGCTACCTCATACCTCACTCTTCATAATACACCCGCTTCACCCGCTGTGATATACCAGTCAATATTTCATAAGGGATGGTTCGGGCCCCGGACGCCAGTTCATTCACCGGCAGCGCCTCTCCAAATACAATCACTTCGTCACCTTCCCTTATGCCGGTACCGGTTATGTCCAGCATCGTCATATCCATGCACACGTTTCCGATAACGGGTACCAGGCTTCCATTCACCCACATTTTGCCTTCCCCGTTGCTTAATATCCTCGGATAGCCATCTGCGTAACCTATACGCACAGTGGCGATAACAGTATCTTTTGAAACAGTTCCTTTCCTGCTGTAACCTACACTTTGACCTGCTGCCACCTGTTTTATTTGTGAAATAGTTGTTTTTAGCGTGCTTACATTCTTAAGCTTTTCCTGCATATCCGCGTTACTGTCTACCCCGTATAAGCCAATACCCAGGCGCACCATATCAAACTGCAGATCCGGATGGCGGTGTATGGAAGAAGTATTTGCGATATGCCGGATAAACGAATAGTCCAGGGCCCGCTGCAATACTACACAACCCTGTAGAAATTCAGCTGCCTGCGACCTTGTAAATGCATCGTGCTCCGGTGCATCACTGGCCGCAAGATGCGAAAAAACCGATTGTACTTTAAATACCTTGTTTGCCTGCAACAGTTTGCCTAATGCAACCAGGTCCTTCGCTTCAAAACCAAGGCGGTGCATCCCGGTATCCAGCTTTATATGAACCGGGTAATTGTTAGCACCTGATCGCTGTAAGTATTGCTGAAAAGCGGAGAAAATACCGAAAGAATATAATTCCGGTTCAAGATTAAATTGCACCATTACATCAAAGGTTGCCTCTTCAGGATTTAAAACCAGGATGGGCAATGTAATACCCGCACGCCTCAATTCAACACCTTCATCAGCGTAGGCAACAGCCAGGTAATCCACTTTATGAAACTGAAGAAGATTGGCAATTTCAAAACCCCCGCTGCCATAGCTAAACGCCTTTACCATTGCCATCAGTTTTACACCTGGGTTTAATAACTGCTGGTACGCCCTTAGGTTGTGCGCTACCGCATTTAGATTAATTTCCAACACAGTCTGGTGCAGTTTTTCTTCCAGCAAATGGCTTATTTGTTCAAACTCAAATATCCTGGCGCCTTTTAACAGGATAGTTTCATTGTAAAAATGCAATGAATAAAACTGTTGCATAAATTCAGCGATGGAAGAAAAGAAAAAACTTTGCCCAATATTTTTAAATGAATCCCGGTGCCTGGAAATTTCAGGACCGATCCCTATAAAACGATTGATGCTTTTTTGTTGCAAAATAGCCGCCACTTCCTTATACAATTCGGCGCTGCTTTTACCGGATTGCAAAATATCACTCAGTATTAAAGTGCGGTTGGGATGCTGCTGTTGCTGTACCAAAAAATCCAATGCGATCGTTAAAGAATTAATGTCTGCACTATAGCTGTCATTTATTACCGAGCAATTATTTATCCCCTGCTTTAACTCAAGCCGCATCTCCACTGCACGCAGCTGCAACATTCTTTTACTAATGATGGCAGCATCAGTTTGCAGGTGTAATAACACGCACCAACAGGTGATGGCATTTTGAATAGCCGCATCGTCGGTAAATGGAATGGTGATTGAAATTGGCCCGGCATTATTCGATGAGCCGTAGTCGTTGGCAGTGATGACAGCCTGGTCATATTTTTTTTCGATCGAAATAATTTGTAAGGATGCCACCTGTTTTCTGCTCCATGAAAAAAGTTTAAAATCATCCCCGCTTCTTACATTATTGGCGAAAACATTTACGCCGGCATTTACATCCGGGTTATCGGCTCCATAAATCAGTAAATCGCTATGTACAAATAATTTCAGTTTTTCATTTACTTTTTGCCGGATATTTAAGAACCCCTCGCTGTGAGCATCGCCGATATTGGTAAATACGCCAATACCCGGTTGAATGATCTTTTCCAACCGTTGCATTTCATCCGGTTGCGATATACCCGCCTCAAAAATTGCGAGTGTATGCGTTTCATTCATCTGCCATACACTCAGCGGAACACCGATCTGCGAATTGTAACTTTTTGGGCTGCGCACAATATTATAGTCCTCCTGCAGTAATTGATAAAGCCATTCTTTCACGATGGTTTTACCATTGCTTCCCGTAATGCCAATAACCGGTATATGAAATTGCAGCCGGTGGTAAGCCACCAATAAATGGAGGGCAGCCTGAACATCTTTTACCTGTAAAAAATTTGAATGCGGATATGTTGTCATTGAAGCAACCCCGATACTTTCGTCTACCACAAAATTCCTGATGCCCCGATTATACAATTCTTTGATAAATGAATTACCATTTCGCCTTGGGCCATTCAATGCAAAGAAAATGGAGGTTGCGGGAAATAAGAGTTTCCGGCTATCCAGTAAGAGATGTTCAATGACTGCAGCAGAATTTTCATTTAATAAAAATTTGCCGTTTAAAATTTTTTCTATTTGTAAAACTGAATAATTCAAAATACTGCTTTATTAATTTAATGATCCTTTGCCTGTCATATTCATATCCAACATCCGTCAAAAATCATCCGTCAATATTTCAGGCTTCCACTTTTTGCTTATGATAAATAGAATAAAATATTGAGCCTGCTATACAAAAAACGATCATCAGTAAGGATACCCACACCGGGATGTGCACCCATTCAACAATGAGCATTTTTATGCCGATAAATATCAGCACAATTGCAATGCCCTGTTGCAAAAAATTGAACCGGTTGGCTGCCCCGTGTAATAAAAAGAATAGACTCCTTAAACCCAATACAGCGAAAATATTGGATGAATAGATCAATAGTTTTTTAGCGGGATCGGGTATGATGGAAAAAACCGCCGGGATCGAATCTACCGCAAAAACAATATCTATCAGCCCAAGCATTACCACTACCATTGAAAGTGTGGTAAAATAAATTTTATTATCCTTCCATATAATAAAGCGACCTGCCGGCTCTTCATCGGTAGTACGCAACAATTTTTTCATGAGTTTAAATGCCCAGTTTTTTTCCGGGTTAAACTCTGCTTCCTCGTTCTTGCCAAACATCTTAAAACCGGTGTATGCAAGGAACACACCAAAAATATACATGATCCAATCAAACCGCGCAACCAGTTCGCTGCCCAACGCGATAAAAAGGATCCGGAAAACGATCGCCATTAAAATACCCAGTAACAGCACCCTTGAATAATTAATTTCCTTTATTCCGAAAAAAGAAAAAATAATAATGAAAACAAAAATATTATCAATAGAAAGCGACCACTCCAGCAGGTAAGCAGATACATATTGCAGTGCATCTTCCGAGCCATTTTCAAACCAGATAAAGGCACAAAACGCCAATGCCAGAAACACCCAGAAAATAGTTTGTACCAATGCGATCTTAAGCGTAATAACACGGTTTTTTCTACTTAGAAGACCCAGGTCAAACACCAGGGCCAGGATGATCACGGCACCAAAAACAAGGTATATGAGTAATTTATGATCCATTTTTAATTTTATTCTCTATCGCCGCTTCATTGATCTGTAAGGAGCAACTGATTAAATGTATATTTTTTTTTCCGCCACCACTGGTAAATCAATGCAAACATGCAGACCAGCATTATTGGCAAAAATATGTTTACTATCTGCCACAAGGAACGCCCGGCTTCAACCTTTTGCAGGTCTAGCAGGCGAAGCGTATAATCCTTCGCCTTCGCATCCAGGATATTGTTTTTATTAGCCAGGTATTCTGTACAGGTTAAGAAAAAGTCTTTATTCGCATATTGAATCCTGGTGTCTTTATTCATTCCCATTGGCAAAGGCCCAACCACTTCTGATACCTGATTCATTACAATATCGGCATCGCTTACAACAATGATTTTGCCTGGGAACTTGCTTTCTCTTAAAAAAATTTGTCCATAAGCTTTTAAAGTATCCAATTGAGCCTGGTCAGCGCGGTTGGCATATAAGGATGTAAATTTCCCTTCGAGTAATACACCCGCCGGAATATTTTTGCGGTTAAATTTGCTGATGTCTTCCTCAGTTTGTAAACTGTTCAACATCACTCTTGCAGGTGTTGGTAAAGTGTATGAATAGTTTGAAGTAGCCAGCAGGATAGTTTTGGTAATGCCCCTTGCTTCTACCGTATCAATGGAGCTAGCCAATTGCGCCACCACATCTGCCATGTTTTTCACAATTGGATGGGAAGAACCCGGCTGAAGCAATGGGTAATAAGGAAAGGGCAACGATTGCTTCTGCGGCTTTCCACCTACACTACCTACTAATATAGCGATGTTATCACAATGCTTATCAACTATCAGATCGGTATTGATCCTTATACCATAGCGAAATAAAAGGTCGCTTATATTTAAATCCCTTGCATAGGCAATCAGCTCCCCATTTTGCAAACTATCCCTTTCTGCATATAATACATCCATAAAAAATAGAAGGCTACCACCATTCATCACATATTGATCCAACTTAAATTTTTGTTCATCCGTAAATTTTTCGGTGGGTTTTACAATTACCACTGCATTGTATTCCTGCGAAATGAGTGGCTGGGTTCTTATATTAACTGTGTCTACAATAAAGTTTTCACCCAAAGTTTTAAAAACATCATTTATTGGAAGAAACCCGTATGGGGGCTCATTATTTCCATAAGCGTAGGCAACAATAGGCACCCGGGTCTGTGTTAATTTTTGAATCGCATTGGCAAATTTGTATTCCAGTAATGCTTCCGCGCTGTTCAAAGATTGCTTGTCGAGGATATCGTTTGAATTAAAAGTATTTTTTTGAACCTGTCCCTGCAGCAGGTCAATGGCAACCGTTTTATCATGATACTGTATAATTGCTCCGGGAAATACCTGGCGGTTATTAATACCCACTCCTTCTTTGACCTGTACTTTTTGGTTGGTGGGCCGCAATCCCATTCCTATCAGTGATTCAAATATTTTAGCCTTTGCTGTATCATCCAGCCCTTCACCCGGGATCTCAAATTTGTATTGGATATTTTTACCTCCATAGTTCTTAAAATTCTCCAGTAATTCCTTTGTGCTGTTGGATAATTTTTTAAACTCAGATTTGATATCGCCCGAAAGCAACACGGTAATATTAACCGTGCTATCCAGGTTTTCCAGTATGGATTTGGTAGAATTGGAAAGTGTAAATCTTTTTTCATTGGTAAAGTCGATATTGGTATGAAATAAAGCTGCCAGCCAGTTGATAATAACCAGCAATAATATTAGCAGGAGCAACCATGCTTTACTGCGGAATATTTTATTGATAATTGGTTTCATTCAAAAATTTAATTACCGTTGAAGCAGTTTTTTTACTGTGATCAAAAGAAACAATACGATGAGACTGCCAAAATAAATTACGTCCCTGCTATCCAGCAAGCCACGGCTTACACTCCGGTAATGAAAATCGATACCCAGCATTTCAATATAATAATCCGCTTTGGCCTGGAACACGGGCAATTTACTAACCGCATTGAACCCAAAATAAAGCAGCAAACAGGCAAATGTACTGATCAAAAACGCTACTACCCCATTATTTGTAAAGCCGCTGCAACACAAACCGATGGCACCAAATACAGCTCCCAATAAAAACAAACCGATATAACTTCCGGTAATACCTCCACTATCTATTCCACCATCTGCACTTAGCCGTTTAATGGTGAATATATAAATGAAGGTGGGTATGATTACAAAAATGAGTACCAGCAAAATAGAAAGATATTTTCCTGAAACCACCTGCCATTTAGTGAGTGGGCGGGTTTGCAGAATTTCAAATGTCCCGGTTTTAAACTCTTCCGATAAAGACCTCATGGTAATGGCCGGAACTAAAAAGATCAATACCCAGGGAGCAAGTTCAAAAAACGGATCCAATGTAGCATAGCCAAAATCAAAAAGGTTGCTGTCTTTTAGTACAAACAAAAAAAGGCCGTTTACCAGCAAAAACAAAATGATGGCAATGTAACCGGTGAGATTACTGAAAAATTGATGAAGTTCCTTTTTACAAATGCTCCACATGAATTATAAAATTGGGTGCAATTTACTATTTAGCCCCTATAAAAATTTTGTTTAAATAATTGATTGGCTTTTTATTACAGTTTATAAGGCTCATTAATCAACCTGGTTGAAACTTTCGCCTGTTCAAACCCGTTTGGAAAACTTAGCTTCTTTTAGAAGGAAGCCTGGTCATAATTTTAGTTATTGCAATCAAATCAATGACCACTTAAATATTTTACAATGGCCATTCAGTTTGAGTTATGCCGTAAACAAAAAAGTATAATAAACTGTATGAAAATGAGAAAGCCGGCGATGGAAACCATTTGTACTAGTCTGAAATAAATAAATTTTATTTATTTTAATGGGGTTTAATCCTCCAGGTTAAAAAAATAATTCTAATAACATATTGATTTACAGTAATATACTAAGAGAAGAATTAGGTACATCAACCCATTGCTGGTAAAACAGATCCCTTCCTAAAAATAAATTCTAATATTTTTACCTTTTTAAAGCAGCATTTCAGATAATGTCATTGTCAATAGTAGCAGACAGTTGGTTATGACTGTTACACTGCTTATTTACCAATAACACTGCATATTGAAACTTTGAACAAGGGTTTTTACCGGATGAATAAATTTAGTAAATCCCTATGAAGGTTCAAAGATGTTTCGCACTATAGTTGTTTACCAAAACCAACTGCACAGTCCCGCTTCACGG
>JBDTVX010000047.1:0-19421 GCA_040007015.1 Ferruginibacter sp.
CATCAGTTGGTAAAACAGCTTTCGCATTAAACCTGGCAAGAAGCGCCGCCCTGCACCCAACCAAACCGACACCGGTCGTATTTTTTAGCCTTGAGATGAGTTCCGGCCAGTTGGTTCAGCGCATCCTGAGTGCCGAGAGTGAAATATGGCTGGAAAAAATAACCCGTGGCAAGCTGGAAGAGCATGAAATGAAACAGCTGTACAAGAGAGGTATCGAGCGCTTAAGCAAGGCCCCTATTTATATTGATGATACGGCTGCTTTAAATATATTCGAGTTAAGGGCCAAGTGCCGCAGGTTAAAAAATAAACACAATATTGGATTGATCATTATAGATTACCTGCAGCTGATGAGCGGAGGAGGCGACAACAGGAACGGGAACAGGGAGCAGGAGATCAGCAAAATATCCAGGGACCTGAAGGGGCTGGCCAAAGAATTAAAAGTGCCCATTATTGCACTGTCGCAGTTAAGCCGCGAGGTGGAAAAAAGAAAGGAGGGAGCTAAAATTCCACAGTTGAGTGATTTGAGGGAATCGGGAGCAATTGAGCAGGACGCAGACATGGTAATGTTCCTGTACCGCCCTGAATATTACGATATCACTGCCAATGAAATGGGGGAAAGCAACAAGGGCGAAACATTTGTGAAGATTGCCAAGCATCGGAATGGCAGTTTGGATACCATCAAATTAAAAGCATTATTGCACATTCAAAAATTTGTTGAAGATGATGACGGGGGCAGCGATTTTGGCAACAGCGGATCCGGTAATTTTAGGCCCGTAAAACCTGGTGAAGATGGAGGGGGAGCCAAATTGTATATACAAAAGGGAAGTAAAATGAATGATGGGGCATTTGATGATGAGGCGCCGTTTTAATTGATAATTTTTTAATTGATAATGGATAATGTACCCGGCCTGAAAACAACCTGCAACTTCGCGATAATTTTTTTTTGTAAGAATGCTTTATAAATTGGTCAGTTAGTAATTTAAATTATATCTTCTATTTTTTTATGGCTCTTCCTTTTTTTTATAGCGGGGAAATTGCACCGGATGCAAAACAATTTATTTTAAGCCAGGAAACATCCAAACATATAGCCCAGATACTCCGTATGAAAAATGGGGAACAGGTACAATTAACGGATGGCAAAGGAAATTTATTTACCGCCGAAATTATCGATGATAATAAAAAGAAATGCACGGTTCAAATACTTTCAACAACCTTTCAGCCACCTTCCCCAAAAAAGATAATCATTGGTATTTCGCTGGTTAAAAATGCACATCGCTTTGAATGGTTTTTGGAAAAAGCGACAGAGATAGGCGTTGCCGAAATAGTGCCCTTGCTTTGCAGCAGAACTGAAAAGCAACATTTTCGTATTGAAAGAATGAATAGTATTTTAATCAGCGCCATGCTTCAGTCGCAGCAAGCCTGGTTACCGGCAATACATGAACCGGTAAAGTATGCAGCCTGTATTAAGTCTGTAAAAGAAGATCGGGGGTTAAAAAAATTTATTGCGCATTGCGAAAAGAATGGGGACAGGATAGAGCTTCACACCTACCGGCCCTTCAGCGATTCAATAATTCTGATTGGCCCTGAGGGGGATTTTACAATTGATGAGATAGACCTCGCTTTACAAAATAATTTTAGCCCGGTAGCATTGGGAAATACAAGATTGCGAACAGAAACGGCGGGGATGGTGGCTGTTACCATTTTGTCATTAGGCTAGCGAATTGCAGCCGGGTACAGATGAAATATAATGTAGCGCGGTATAGACAAATATATTTTGAAACCATATTGCGTATCTGCGGCACGCCAAAACTACCATTTTTTATTTTTCTACCAATATGCTGTGCCTAACGGGACAAAGAATCCGTAACATCTGCAATGTGGTAATTTATTGGCTTTATTAGGCTTCCTGTACATTATTTAACAGCTTCGATTCCTTCATTTTCGAATTTTCACATTTTCACATTTTATTTTATTTTGCCTGGTCGGTATAATCGTCTTCACTCTTTTTTAATAACGGATCATTTAATTTCACCAATTTTTTTTTGGCTGCTCTTTTCATCATTGTCATATTCAGTATCTCAACAACAAATGAAAAGGCCATTCCGAAATAAATATAGTTTTTCAGGTGCATCTTCTCCGCGGTTTCTGAATTCCATCCTTCCATGATCAGGCTTAAACCTATCATCACCAAAAAAGACAGGGCCAGCATTTTTAGTGTGGGATGCTTATGTATAAATCCGGCAATTTTCGGACTAAATAAAAACATCAAAATCATTGCAATTACAACCGCCGCTATCATTATTTCAACATGGCTGGCAGTACCGCCGGCTGTAATAATACTGTCAAAGGAAAAAACAGCATCTATTAAAATAATTTGCCCGATGGCCTGGCCCATGCTGATACCCTTTGTATTTTTTACGGTTTCGTTGGGATCTTCACCTTCCAGCTTACCATGAATTTCCCTAACCGATTTGTAGATTAAAAATAAGCCACCCAACAGCATAACGATACTGGCTAAGTCGAAGCCCTTTCCAAACAAAGTAAATACGGACTTACCTTTTTGAGTCAGCAGCCATCCTAGTCCCATCAATAATAAACTTCGTGAAATGATCCCGGTAATCATCCATATACGCCGTGCCTTTTTTTGATCCTGCTCTTTTTGCAGGCGGTTCAGGATGATACTTACAAATATCACATTGTCGATCCCCAATACAATTTCCAATACAATTAATATAAAAAAACTTATTAAGCTCTCTGATGTAAATAAATATTCCATGGCTCAAAAATACAGGTTTTTAAAAGGTTTAGGGTTTAGGGAGTAAGGTTTATGGTATGGGAACCTTACGCCTTACACCTTATAAAGAAAGTCCCTTGCATATATTCTTTACAATACCCGGGCCTTCATATACAAAACCTGTCCATACCTGTACCAGTGAGGCCCCGGCGGCTAATTTTTCTTTTGCGTCTGCACCGGTAAATATTCCACCGCTGGCGATAACGGGTATCTGCCCATTTGTTTTTTGATGAATGTATTCTACTATTTGGGTACTACTATTCTTTAACGGTAATCCGCTTAAGCCACCGGCTCCAATAGTCTTTAGTAGGGTAGATCCTGTTTTCAGCTGTTGGCGGCTGATAGTAGTATTGGCTGCTACCAGGCCATCTAACTTTATTTCCATTGCAAGGTCAATGATATCATCAATTTGGCCGAAGGTTAAATCAGGGGCAATTTTTAACAGGATCGGTTTCTTGGTTTCGAATGTTATATTTTGAATTTGTAACTGACTTAAAATTTTACGCAGCGATTCTTTTTCCTGTAATTCTCTTAGGCCCGGGGTATTGGGTGAACTTACATTCACTACGAAATAATCCACATAATCATGCAATGCATTAAAACAAATGATATAATCCATCCAGGCATCTTCGTTGGGGGTTATTTTATTTTTGCCAATATTACCACCGATAATGATTTTTTTGTTTCCTGTTTCCTGTTTTGGGTTATTCAAATTGCTGTTGCCGGCTTTCTCTTTAATTTTCGACTTTTTTTTCCAACTTTTCAACCGCTCAACAATTGCTTTCACACCATCATTGTTAAAACCCATCCGGTTAATAAGGGCTTTGTCTTTTGGTAAGCGAAATAATCTTGGTTTATCATTACCTGCCTGGGCCAGCGGGGTAACAGTGCCTATCTCAACAAATCCAAATCCCAGGGCTTCCAATTCCTGGAGGTAAAGCGCGTTTTTGTCAAAGCCTGCACCAAGACCAACCCTGTTAGAGAATTCGATTCCCAGGACGCGGGTAGCCAAATGAATTCCTTTTGGCCTGAATGCAGCTGTCAGCAAACTTTTTCCAAATGGTAGCCTACAAAGAAATCTTAGCCAGTTCATCGAAAAAGAATGCACCTGTTCGGGGTCAAATGCAAATAAAACAGCGCGTAGGATTGTATACATGTGGCGCAAAAATAAGATACGCTTTTCAATTTTTTGTTTTCCTTCGGAATTTATAACTTTGATGTTGAAAAGTTGCATAAACAACTATTTTGGTTCCCGGGTAGTCTTTTATATAAAGCATCCAGGCGCAATGTTGTTTTGAGTATAACTTGTCTTTGCTCCCCTGCGCCTTTAGTGAAATTTATTGAAAGAGGCATCCGGAAGCGCTTAAATATAAAAACCATAAAATTATAAATATGCAGGAAGCTTATATTGTAGCAGGATACAGAACTGCCATCACAAAAAGTAAGAAAGGCGGATTCAGGTTTACCAGGCCGGATGACCTTGCGATTGATGTGATCAAAGGTTTGCTTGCCAGTGTGCCGCAACTGGATGCAAAAAGAATAGATGACGTAATTGTAGGCAATGCTGTTCCTGAGGCGGAACAAGGCTTGCAGGTAGGAAGAATGATTGCTGCAAAAGCGGTGGGTATTCACGCGCCGGGTATTACGATCAACCGGTATTGCGCAAGCGGGCTTGAAAGTATTGCGATGGCCACCGCAAAGATCAGGACCGGTATGGCGGATTGCATTATTGCAGGGGGCACGGAAAGCATGACAATGGTACCCACAGCAGGATGGAAGACATCACCGGCTTACTCCATTGCAAGTGAGACCCCGGATTTTTATTTAAGTATGGGGCTTACCGCTGAAGCAGTGGCTAAGGAATACCAGGTAACCCGGGAAGACCAGGATGCTTTTAGTTATGACAGTCATTTAAAGGCCGGTAATGCGATAAAGGAAGGATATTTCAAAACCGGTATTCTTCCCATCAATGTAGAAGAGGTGTACCTGGATGCCAATGGGAAAAAACAAAAGAGAAATTATACAGTTGATACCGATGAAGGAGTGCGTGCAGACACCTCCATTGAAGGGTTGGCAAAACTAAAACCTGCCTTTGCTCTGGGAGGTAGTGTTACTGCGGGTAATAGCTCACAAACCAGCGATGGGGCCGCATTTGTAATAGTAATGAGTGAAAAAATGATCAATGAGCTGGGATTGAAACCGATAGCGAAACTGGTAAATTGCGCAAGTGCAGGTGTGCATCCCCGTATCATGGGTATTGGCCCGGTAGAGGCTGTGCCGAAAGTATTAAAGCAGGCAGGCATGAGCCTGGCGGATATAGACCTGGTTGAATTGAACGAGGCGTTTGCTTCACAATCACTGGCGGTGATACGGGCACTGGAACTGGACCCTGCAATCGTAAATATTAATGGTGGCGCCATTGCGTTGGGTCACCCTTTAGGCTGCACAGGTTGTAAATTAACCATTCAACTGGTAAATGATATGAAGCGGTTAAATAAAAAATACGGTATTGTTACCGCATGTGTCGGCGGTGGGCAGGGCATTGCGGGCATCATTGAAAACATTGAATAATTACATAGGCGGATTTTTTATTGCCCGGATGTCCGGGCATTTTTTTTATAAAAAATTAACTGACTGTTGATTGAATGCTGTACCCCGGTAGCCGGATTATTTGCTGATTTATTTTAACCACGATTTTTAATAGATTAAATAGTGGTTAAGTAAGTTTTTTTTAACATCTCCTTATTATTCTATAGTATCTTTTTTGCGTTTATATATTCGAACAAAAAAATATAAAAAACAGGAGGGAAAAATGAAAAAAAGTATTCAATCACTTATTGTCTTTGCAACTTTTGGCTTAATACTGTCAGGTTGCGCATCAACAGCACATATAGAAAAAGACGATGCTGTTAATTTTAACAATTACAAAACATTTGCATGGCTGGATGAAAGGGATGATTCGAGCTCGATAAAGAAAAACAGCCTGCAGGAATCAAGCGTGCGGGAAGCCGTTAATGCTGAGCTTACCAAAGCAAACTGGAAGGAGGAAAAAAACAACCCCGATATCATTTTAAAGCACGATGTATTGGTTGAAAAAACAATAAAGAATAATTCAAATCCTGTCTATTCCCAACCATTAACACGAAGATTTTTTAATCCTTACACACGTCGGATTAGCTATATCTATTATCCTTCGCAATTTGTAGGATACGATAATGGCCGATATGTGAGCAGGGAAGGAACACTTACTATTTCTATGATTGATGCCAAAACTGATAAGGTAGTTTGGCAGGGATGGGCCACTGATGAGGTAAATAATAAAAATCTTACCAGTAAAGAGATACAGGGCAGCGTGAAGAACATCTTCCGCAAATTTGATGTAAGTAAAAAGTAATTGTTAAACGTTGAAATTTTAAAACCCGTTATTTGTTAACGGGTTTTTTTATGCGCAGTCCTGAGCTTGTTTAAATTTTCTTTGCCACGAATGCACGAGTTTCCACAAATTTTTTATAAGAAATTTGTGGAAATTCGTATTAATTAGCGTATTCGTGGCAATTAAAAAACTTATATGGCAAGTACTGAAATCCTTTTTAAGGAGTTTCTTAGTACAGTTTTTTATGTTCAGCTGCTATTTTGTAATCGTCAGGTTAAACCCGGTTTTGACTGTTATGGCTGCACCCGCAGCAACCCTTAAAGACCTGATAGACGCATTGGAACCTAACTGCGGGAAGTTTGGTTTGCCGGCATTTATGATCACGTCTGTGTTTGCATCTGGCACAACACCGCAACCCCAGTTGGCGGCATTTTCCCAAACATTGCTGATGCTACCCTGCCACAAAGCGGTGAATCTAATAGTATACACCTGGCTGAAAGTAACCCCGTTTACCACACACCTTAATTTGTAGCCATATAGCGTACCCGGTGCATTTGTGAGCGTTAGTGTTTTGGTAGTAACACCGCCGTAAACAGTAGTATTACCGATATTTACATAACCGCTTCCATTATCTACCTGCCATTGATAAGCTGCGCCGCTGACGTTGGATGGCAGAGATATGGTAGAGCCGGCACATATATTCACGTTTGATTGATTGCCCCCGATATAAAATCCACTAAAGCCGGGAACATCAATATCCAATGAATACATAGACCCCAGGTCGGAGATCGTGATATCACTGTTGGGAATAATAATACTGTTACCACCGGGTACCGGGTTGAAGAGGCTATCCTCCTGCGGACCGGTATACCGGGTGATGGTAAGGCTATTGATGCCATTGGGAAAAGAAGCAGGATCGGCAGCCTGGAGGTCATTAAATTCGGTTTTACTGATGTAGAACCTGGCACGCCTGGTACCCACAGGTGCGAACTGGCTGGTTATTTTAAAACTGCGTTTCGCGAAAATATTTCCATTCGGTGCGGTCGCTGTGCTTTGAGTAGAAAAATAAGCGGTCATGGTAGTATTACCCAACGTTAAATTATTATCCCTGATGGCACCGATAATTTGATTCCCGGCATTTCGCAGGTACACAAAATGTCGCCATCCCGTAAAGTTGACAGTGCCATTGCCATTTGCCGAAATATAATTGACAGGTGATGCAGGGGCAGTAATGGTAGTATCTTTTTCTACGCCATATACATCCCTTACCCTGAAACTGGTGGTGCTGCCATTTGCTTCAAGAAAAATACTGTCGCCCGTATAAGCGCCGACCGGCAATTGTTTTACAGTGTAACCCGGCCATCCGCCAATGCCACCAAGTTTGATGGGCGATCCATCAGGGCCCGGACCCGGCTGGCCAGAGGAAAAGAAATAGGTTGGTCTTGCTGCGGCAATTGCAAAGGGGCTAAAGGTCGTAATGGGTACAATATTTACAACCGTTCCGCTTGCAGCAGTTCCTGTAGTACCAGCATTGCCATGATCTGCCCATTGGGCCCCGTTCCAATGCGCCACTTTTAAGTTGGCAAGTACGGGATATTGCTCATAGGGATTGGTGTTGAAACCGAGCGTTAGTGTAACATTGGTAGTACCTGATAACCTTTGAACATCCCAATAGCCCGCATTACTAATAATGGCCGCACCAAATGAAGCTGCTTTGATATTTGTGTTGTATCCATCAATCGTTGGATTTTGATTTTTATATTCCGCTCTAAACCTGCTGGTGGCGCCAACGGGCGCACTGATCCTTACTTCATTAAGGGAGGTGGGTCCACCTGTTGGGAACGTAAAAGCATCATCGCCAATTTTTGTAACCGGGCCTACAACATGGCTAGTGGCCGAGCTTCCTGTATAGCCAATATTGTTTGGGAAAATCAGGTTATTACCCGTGCTGGTATAAATATTGCCACTGGTAAATATGGCGCCAGAGGTTACAGTTACTGAGTCATTGAGCGTTAAACCTGCGCCTCCTGTCTTTTTCATGATCAATGTTGGTATGCTAATGGGCTGGCTACCTAGTTGTTCCAGGCTACCGATTGTACTGCCACCAAATTCTATCACTGTGTTAATAACAAGGCCGGCTGTACTGTTAAATACAAGGTTTTGATTAACGTACATGGCATCGTTATATGCCAAATTTATTGTTCCTGAGTTGCGGTTGAATGTTATATTTCCATCATAGGTATCGCTGGTCAGGTAGCTTCCATACCAGGGAATTGATGCGCTGGACGTGAAAGTGGTATTACCCCTAATAATATTTCCACCGATATACACAGAACCGCTATTAGCAGCAACATCCGAAAATGTAACATTACCCGTTATTGAATTTCTCCTGAAATTATCGGCGCTGCTACCGGAGAAACCATTAACATTTAACGTTGCGATTCGAAGGGTGTCATTTTCAATTGTAAGTCCGCCACTGTTTTGTACTGAAATGCTTCCCCCGTTTGTGACATTCGAAATTCTATTCATCGTAAAAGGCGGATTGCCCGTACCAGCGGCAGAGATATTTACTGTGCCCCCGATAGTTGCCGATGCCACACTGCCTGGATTAATATAATTGTCCCCACCGGCGTTATTTGTGTAACTAAAGTTGCCGGTCAAAGCGCTAAAACCGGTATTAAAAAGATAGGTGGCACCTACGCCGGTCCGGTTAATTGTAAGGTTGCCATTAAACGAAGATTTTTGATTATAGCAGGCATACAAGGTGCCGGTGCCAGTAATATTAATGATCGTATTTCCATTGTATGTGTCGCCTTGCAGGTATCCTTCATACCAGGGAATTGCCGCATTAGATGCATAAGTGGTATTCCCCGCAATAGTATTCTCCCCGATATAAACCGAGCCTGTATTAGCAGCGGCGTCTGAAAAAGATACATTGCCTGTTACCGAATTACTCCTGAAATAGTCGGCGCTGCTACCGGTAAACCCATTTAGGTTGAGTGCTGCCAGCTTAAGGGTGTCGTCCTGTATAGTAAGGCCGCCACTGTTTTGTACTGAGATGCTTCCGCTGTTTGTGAGGTTGCTGATTTTATTCATTGTAAAATCCGGGTTCCCCAAACCATTGGCGGTAATATTTATCGTGCCACCGATATCCCCCGATGCCACACTGCCTGGGTTAATATAGCTGTTTCCACCGGCGCTGTTTACGTAACTAAAGTTGCCGGTCAGCGAATTAAAACCATTATTAAAAATATAGGTGACGCCTGCGCCGGTCCGGTTAATGGTAAGGTTGCCATTAAAAGAAGATTTTTGATTATAGCAGGTATACAGGGTACCCGTACCCGTAATATTGAAGATTGTATTTCCATTGTACTGATCGCCTTGCAGGTATCCTTCATACCAGGGAATTGCCGCATTAGCCGAATAAGTGGTATTGCCCCCAATAGTATTCGCCCCGATATAAACCGAGCCCGTATTAGCGGCAGCATCTGAAAACGATACGTTGGCTGTGATTAAATTACTCCTGAAATAGTCAGCGCTGCTACCGGTAAATCCATTAACGTTTAACGCGGTCAGTCTAACAGTGTCATCCTGAATGGTAACCCCACCACTGTTTTGTGCCGAAATGCTTCCCCCGTTTGTGAGGTTGCGGATTTTATTCATTGTAAAATCCGGGTTCCCCAAACCATTGGCGGTAATATTTACCATGCCACCTATCGCCCCGGATGCCACACTGTTCGGGTTAATATAGCTGTCGCCACCTACAGTATTTACGTAATTAAAGTTGCCAGTAAGCGAATTAAAGCCCGCATTAAAAATATAGGTGATGCCTGCAACAGTCCGGTTAATTGTAAAATTGCCGTTAAAAGAAGATTTTTGGTTATAGCAGGTATACAGGGTACCCATACCTGTAATATTGATGATTGTATTTCCATTATACGTATTGCCTTGGAGGTAGCCTTCGTACATCGGAGTGGTGGCATTGTAATTAATAGTGATATTGTCATTTATGACGCTTGCGCCGAAGTATTTGGAGGAAGCTCCACTGATGGCTATTACAATGTCCGTAGCGGGGTTGGTATTATTTAGCGTGGCGCCTGCAATACTAAAACTGCCATTTACCGCAAGTGTGCGCCCATTGAAGTTTAAGGCGCTCCCGGTGTTCATGTCAAGCGATGCAATGGTAACATTGCTATTCAATACCGGCTTGTTGGGGGTATTGGATATAGTTACTGAACTGGCTGAAGTGGGCACCGCATTGGTACTCCAGTTAGCAGGCGTATTCCAATCAGTACCGGCACTGCCATCCCAGGTTTGCGCGCGTGCAACCTGCGCAAAAATGAGATTACATAACAAAATAAGTAAATATTTCTTCCTCATAGCTGATTAATTTTGTAATAAAGAAAATTGATTATGAAAATCAGGGACGTGAATAAAATGGAGATAACATATGATATCCGGCTCATCTTCCTGGGTTAGTGAGGTAATTTATATAAGGAATGCAGGTTCAAAAATTCCGCAAAAAGTCCCAAATATTTTCCAAATGAATGCAATGAAAAGCATCCGTCCTATAATCCTTTTGGATAATTGTTTTATTATACGGTTATTGCGTAATTTGAACGGGTACAAAAAAACACCTCCTGCTTTACCTTAATAATTTCATTGAAGACTATCTCAAATATAACCCTTCGCTGCTTACTGATCACTATCCTCGCATTTGGTGCCGGTAATGTAAAAGCCCAGGTGATTAAACGATACAATTCTTTCAGCTATAATGTAAATGACGGATTGCTGCAAAGCAATGTGCTGGATATGGCTTTTGACAAAAACAATTTCTGCTGGCTCGCATTTGCCAATGGCATGCAGAAATTCGATGGTAAAAATTTTATCAATATCCCGCTTCAGCCCGGCTTACCGGATGATAAGTGGGTAAATTTTTTTCAGTGCAGCAATGGAAATTTGCTCATCGGCCATTCGCAGGGAATCAGTAAATATGATATTGCCAGCAACAGGTTTACCCAGTTTTATAAAAATCATCCCGATGAAAAAAAGCCTGCTCTTTTTATAGGTGAGGATGAAAACATCATTTATTTCTACACCGTAGGAGGCAATATTGAAGGAATAGATTGCCGTACACTTCAATTGGTTGCGGAAACAAAGACCGGTTTGCCCGGCTATCTTTCAAATACCTCATTCAGGCCCAGGCTGAGCGATAATATTATAAATCATAAAGTGGCGTTGCTGGTAAATTCCAACCTTTATTTGTGGGACCTGCAAAAAGGTAAATTCCTGTACCAATCAGCAACAGTAGCAAATGTGTACCCTTCTTTTCTGTTGCTCAAAAATGAGCAGGAGGTTTTGTATTATAATTTAAACAAAGAAAATATCAACCTCGGCCTTTACAACTTTGCAACTACAACAAACAGTTTCGCACCTGTAAACCAAAAGATCAGCGTTCGTTCATTCCGGAGTACTATTTACTCCTGGCAAAACAAAACACTGTTTTCTTATTACAATAATTTGTATGAAACAGATTCAGGCTTTAGGGTATTTAATGCAGAACTGGTGAATTTTCAAAACCAGCCCATCGCAGGTAATGCTACCATTTCACGTATAAGAGAAGATAATTTCGGTAACCTATACCTTGTCACCATCAACGATGGATTTAAAAAAATATTCCGTAATAGTTATCCCATCAAATATTATGGTACGGAAAATAAAGATGATAATTATGTGATCAGTGTTTTGCCCGATAAAAAATACAACCGGGTACTGGCCGGTACTTATGGAAACGGCTTACTGGTATTTGATACTTTACAGCATTTAATTAAACATATAAAGTCACTTCCGGGTGAAAATCATAGTTTTTCTCCCAATGCAATAATTAAAAATAGTAAAGGCGATTATATACTTTTTATTTACGGGCAGCATTATGTATGGCGGTTAAACAAGGACTTTTCGCAAATGGAACGCATTAAAATTTCCAGTATCCTCCCGGCGAATAAGAGTGGGGTAAATTATTTTGGCAACTTTTTATTTCAAAATAAGCGGGAAGCTGTGGTTCAGTCGCAAGGCAGGTTTTACAGGGCGGAGTTTAGCGGCAATACGGTAACTGAGTACGAAATTACCAATGGAAGTACAATGAGCGGTATTTTGTATAATGCTTCCATTATCATCCACACCAATGATGAGCTTATTTTTTTAGAAGGCGAAACGTTTAAATACCAGAAGCGGATTCCCTTAAAAAATACCGGTGGCGTAAGATGTTTTACTAAAGATGCGGCAGGCTATATTTATGTTGGAAGCAACAAGGGAATTTTAAAAATTGACAGCGCCGGTAAAATTTTATATCATTTAAATAAGGAAAAAGGGCTGCCGGATGAATGTATTTATGCGATGTCGTTCGATGACAAAGGTTTTCTTTGGTGCAGTACCAATAAAGGTATATATAAAATAAATAAAGATAACAGCATCCTGCAATTGAAAAAGGAAGATGGGCTGCAGGAAAATGAATTCAATACCAATGTGGTGGCAAAGACGGAAGACGGAGAACTTTTTTTTGGCGGGGTAAATGGCGTCAGCAGTTTTTTTCCGGCAGATATTAACAATATTGAAGAGAAAATAAACCTTCTTTTTACCGGCATTAAAATAAATAATGAACCTGCGTTTAAAGACACAGCGGTATGGAATATTGAGAAAATGGATCTGCCTTATTATCAAAACTCCCTGGCTTTCGATTTTATAGCTATGGCAAACCATAATCCCGGTCAATACACTTATCAATATAAAATGGACGGGGTTGATAAACTATGGATACAAAATAACGATTTGCAAACGGTGCATTATTTTCTGCCGCCGGGTGAATATATTTTCAAAGTAGCTGCATCCCGTTTTTTTGATAAGAATGTAAAGGCGATGAAAGAAATACGTATCAGCATTTACCCGCCATTTTGGAAAAGCTGGTTGTTCATTACCGGCCTGTGTATAGCGCTGGTTGCTATACTGGCTTATGGAATTAATGGCTACAACCGGAAAAAATATCGAAAAAAATTGTTGGAACTTGAAGGGGAGCAAAAGATACGGCTGGAGCGGGAGCGCATTTCACGCGATTTGCATGACAACATTGGCGCATACGCAAATGCTGTTTTATACAATACCGGTTTATTAGAAAAGGAAAAGGAAGGAAAGCTGCGGGATGGGTTAATGCGGGATCTCAAATTTGCTTCAAAAGATATCATAACAGCCCTTCGGGAAACGATCTGGGCGTTTAAAAAAGACAACTATTCAGCACAGGATTGCCTGCTGCGGATACGGAATTTTATACAGCCGTTTACCCGTTATTACCTGCATATATATTTTAAAGTGGAGGGCATAGCACCGGATAACAAATCAATGCATTACACCAGGGCGCTTAATTTGGTAAGAATTGTACAGGAAGCAGTTACGAATGCTATTAAGCATGCCGATCCCCAAAATATCAGTATTAACAGCAACTTCACCGAGGAGCGGTGGGAGCTGACCGTGAGCGATGACGGTAAAGGATTTGACGATGAATCACTGCTACAAACCGAACAGGGTAATGGACTGAGTAATATGAAGCGAAGGGCAATCGATTCTGCATTTGAGCTTATCATTCAATCAAAGCATGAAGGCGGTACTTCAGTTATTATACGCATATAGCGGGGTATCCATTCGGATTATTTTTTTATCACGCTATTAATTAAATATTTATAAAATGTTTAAAAATGGCGATGCGATTATAAGGCAAATATTATTTACCATAATTTTCCAGGCCGGCAGGAATAAAGCCTTTTTGCATAACAAAATTTAATTGACGCCAAATCATTCGTGGCAAAAAGACAAAATTTAAAACAGCTTCTAAGCCAATCAATAATATGCATATTAAAATAGCGATCATAGACGACAAGGCAAGTAACCGGAATATTTTAAAGGATAAATTATTAAGGCATGGCCATTTTGAAATAACGCTCATTGCTGAAGACGGAAAAGATTTTTTGCAAAAGATGAAAGAGCTGGCTGTCGAAAAAATGCCTGATGTAGCCTTGATGGATCTTGAAATGCCCAATATGGACGGGGTTGACGCCATCGCTGTTGGTTCTTCTTTTTTCCCTTCTGTAAAATTTGTAGTGCTTACCATTTTTGATGATGAGGATAAAATATTCAAGGCAATTAAAGCCGGGGCATTTGGTTATTTATTAAAAGATGAAAGCGGGGAAAATATTACAGATATGCTGTGGCAAATGTATGAAAGTGGTGCGGGGCCTATTTCTCCGGGTATTGCACACAAAATTTTGCAAATGGTCCAGAACAACGATCTTACCCTGGTAAAAAAAACCGTTGCTGCACCGCCAAAATTATTTTTTGATCTTACCCAACGGGAAAATGAAATTCTTCAACTGCTGGTTCAGGGATTATTATACAAAGAAATTGGCGTAAGCCTGAATATAAGCGCCAATACGGCCAAAAAACATGTTATAAACATATATAATAAGCTTCATGTCAACAGCAGGGCGCAGGCGATGCATTTGGCATATGAAAAGGGATTGTTATAGTTATTACTGTTGCGGGGCGCATTCTTCATGGAGAGGTAATGATGAAAATTGCGCGCCAGAAATAAATTGAAAATTGCCAAAATTGATATTATTTTAAGTGGAAATATAATGGCCCGGTAGGTATAGGGTGAAGAGTAATGACCTGATAGCTATCGCTTGATAGGTAATGACCTGAAAGCCATCCGGTGATGAATGTCCAATTCTCCTTACACCGCTACCTCCCACCTTTCGCCTTCCGCCTTCCTCCATCTCATTGCCTGTGATCAAATTCAACCGGTTTTGTTTTCTTATAATTTTCATCATAGCTTACAAAAAAGTACAGGTAAATAACCCTGCTCAGGCGCATAATCCAGGGTTGTAACACTACAAGGAGTAATCCATTTAATCCCAGCCAGTAAAATACCTTGTTGTCTTCGGTAGATACCCCTATCAATACCATCCAGGCTATAAAAGTGGCAACGGATATGGCTACCGCCAAAGCATAACTCACATAGGCTGTGCCATACCAAAATCCATGTTCGAGGTCATATTTTTGTCCGCATTCAGGGCAATTGTCGTGCATGTCGAAAATACGGGACAACTTTATATTCTTGTAAGGATTGGGATGTTTAAACATTGGTCCGCGCCTGCACCTGGGGCACCGCATCGTAAGTATGCTCCAAAGATAACCTGGTTTAGGTCTGTTGTTTTCCATAAACTGCAAAGGTAATTAAATTGAATGTCTGATGTCTCTTTTTTTGATGCCCGCCCGGATGCCCGACTGAGTCATTCAGGCGGGGATGATGCGGTCGGACGGGTCTGATTGGGCGATGCCGGAAACACTTCAATGGTTTTTATAACCAGTAAGGTATTTGCAAGGTTTTTACACCGCTACCGCCTGCAGCTTTTTGCGTTCCCCGATCTGCTGGCGCCACATAGCATAGTACAATCCCTTTTCTTCCAGTAATGTATCATGTGTACCTGTTTCTACCACATCGCCTTTTTCCAGTACATAGATCCTGTCTGCGTGCATGATGGTGCTTAAACGGTGGGCAATTAAAATACTGATCTGCTCGCGTTGGGATGATATGTCTTTAATGGTATTGGTAATTTCTTCTTCCGTTAGTGAATCGAGGGACGAGGTGGCCTCATCAAATATCAGGAGGTGGGGTTTTCTCAACAGCGCCCGGGCAATGGATAGCCTTTGTTTTTCGCCACCTGATAATTTCAGTCCGCCTTCGCCAATCATAGTCTCCAGTCCATTTTCTGCCCTTGCCAATATATTGATGCAGGAGGCTTTTTGCAATACGTCGATCAGGTCCTCCTCTACGGCATCCGGCTTTACAAACATTAAATTCTCTTTGATGGTACCGCTGAATAACTGTGTATCCTGCGTTACAAAGCCTATCTGGTTCCTGAGGTCGTCAAAATTGATATTGTTTTCATCGATGCCATTGTATAAAATGGATCCTTCTTTTGCACGGTACAAGCCTACCAATAATTTCATCAGTGTAGTTTTACCACTGCCACTGGGGCCCACAAACGCGATGGTTTCCCCAATTCTTACTTCAAAGCTGATATTATTAATGGCTTTTTGATTGGCGCTCTGGTGTTTAAAACTGATGTTCTTAAAAGCAAGTTTTTCAATATCGCCCAATTGTTTGGGGTGCAGGGGCTGCGCCTCCGGAGCTTTTTGCATGAGGTTATGGAAATTAAGCAGCGATACCTGTGCTTCCCGGTAGGTGATGATAATATTACCGATTTCCTGCAGAGGTCCAAATACAAAGAAAGAAAAAATTTGCATGGTGGCCAGCTCTTTTGGCTGCATCACATGCCTGAATACCAGCCACATCAGCATAAATAAGATTACCTGCCGGAGGGTATTTACAAAAGTGCCCTGTATAAAGCTGATGCTGCGGATACGTTTTACCTTGGTTAATTCAAGTTTTAAGATCTTAAAAGTATTTTTATTCAGCCTGTCCACTTCCTGCCCGGTGAGGCCCAGGCTTTTAACCAGTTCAATATTTCTTAAAGATTCTGTAGTGGCCCCGGCCAGGGAATTGGTTTGAGCCACGATGTTTTTTTGTATGGATTTTACTTTTTTACTTAACAGGTTGGAGATAACAGTCAATAAAAATATTCCCCCAAAATAAATGATCGGCAAACTCCAGTGTATAGCAGTTGCATACACCGCTACAAACACGATCCCTACCAGTACCGGGAAAAGCACATTGATAAATGCGGCTACAAATTTCTCGGTGTCTGATCTTACCTTAGTGAGGATACTCAAAGTTTCGCCGCTTCGCTGGTCCTCAAATTCCTGGTAAGGCAATTTCATGGCGTGTTTTAACCCATCCGTAAATACCGAAGCGCCAAATTTTTGTGTTACAAGGCTTAAAAAATAATCCTGGAATGCCTTTGCGATGCGGCTTACCATGGCCACCCCCACAGAAGCGCCAAGCAGCATTAATAAGGGGCCGGCAAATTTCCACCAAAATGGTGTGAACAGTGCATCATTTACTGCATACCGGTATCCCAGGTCAATAAGCTTACCGAATATGATAGGATCGATTAATGAAAACGAGATATTGATCGCGGCGAGGATCAATGTAAATATGACCAGCCATTTAAAAGGTTTCAAATATTGCAGTAAGATTTTCATTATAAGTAATTGTATATTATATCGAAAAGCTTCGATGTGTCAAATATCGTACAAGTTCGCAAAAAATGACAAGATTTCAGTATTTACACCAGTGCTGCCGATTTATAATGACCGGGAAAATGCGGGTAATTTCATTTTTTTTACCAAATACAAAACCTTGTATCATTTATAGTAGCGTTGATCTATCAAAATATTTTCGGTTCTTTGGGCGTTCATAATTTATTAGAATGAAAATAACAGGTGTTACAATAGTAAGGAATGCAATAAAGAATGATTATCCTGTAGCAGAGGCCATCAAATCTATTTTACCGGTGGTTGATGAAATGATTGTGAGTATAGACAGGGGTGACGACGATACCGAACAACTGGTAAAAGGCATTATGTCTGATAAGATCAGGATCGTATACTCAACCTGGGACATGAGCTTACGGGAAGGTGGTAAAGTGTATGCCGTTGAAACAGATAAGGCGATTGCGCATGTATCTGCTGATACCGATTGGATATTTTATATACAGGCAGATGAAGTGATACATGAAAAATATCATGCCACTATCATTGAAGCAGCAAAAAAATATGGCACAAACGATAAGGTGCAGGGATTGTTATTTAAATATCTCCATTTTTATGCAACGTACGATTATGTAGGCGATAGCCGCAAATGGTATAATTACGAAGTAAGGATGATTAAAAATGACAAACGGATCACCTCGTACAAAGATGCCCAGGGATTTAGAATGGGAAATAAGAAACTGGACGTAGTATTAATTGATACCGAAGTGTATCATTATGGCTGGGTAAAAAGCCCGCAGCAAATGAAGGCCAAACAAAAGAATGTGTTCCGTTATTATCGGGAGGATGATGAGGTGCTTCAAGATTTTGTTAACAGCCCTGACTTTTATGATTTTAATGATTTTGACTCGTTGCGAAAATTTACAGGAACCCACCCTGCTGTGATGCACCCGCGTATTGCTGCAAAGAATTGGAATACGGAACTGGACATTACTCAAAAAAGCCTGAAATTGAAGGACAGGATATTATATAATTTTGAAAAGCTAACCGGCATTCGGCTGTTTGATTTCAGGAACTATAAAATCATATGATTGTAGGTGAAAGAATAATCCGTATGCAGGGGCTGCAACGGTTTACTTTTTCTTTTGGAGTAACAGGTTTAGGAATTTGTATTTGAGAAAAATATATCTTGAAGAAGTGCGCGCAATGATAAAACCTTCCTTTCCATCTAAAAACCCGAGGCGGAAAATATAATTCTGTATAAAGCTGAAAGCAGGTGAAATAAACCTTTTGATGATAGATGCTTTTTTGCCCTGCTCAATATATTTATTGGCGCTCAACTGCGCATATAAAATGGTTTTTGCTTTATACTCTGCCAAATCTTTCATGGTGTAATGCAATAGAGCACCCGGAATTATTTTCCTGGAGATATCAGTGCCAATAATAGTTTCGTGAACCTGTGGTAAATTCCATGATGCCAGGCGCCTGTTGTACAACCGGTACACCTTGTCGCGGCCCCATTCTCCAAACCTGATTTCCTTTGCAGCCAAAAAATTTTTCCGTTTGAAGCCGTACACCCCATTATTGTTGGTTAAGGGCAAATTATTAAGGGACATTGCCAGTTCCGGAGTAATTCTTTCATCAGCATCCAGTGCCAGTATCCAATCATTTTCAGCAATATTGGCGGCTTCATTCCTGGTTTGGCCGTAGCCTTTCCAGGCTGTTTGAAATAGCCTGGCACCTGACTGTGCAGCAAGGGCCGGTGTATTATCTTCGCTGCCACTATCCGCAACAATAATATCGGTGCTAACCTGCCTGGCGGTCATAATACAATCAACAATATTTGCCGCTTCGTTTTTTGCAATGATAACTACCGAAATATGATACATTAAAATATTTGTTTGAATGAATATAATACTTTATAAACATAATCAAAAGCAGTGAAAATGAATTATGACTTCCGAATTTTTTTTAAATTAATTTAGCCAATTATTATGTTGCCGTCAATACAATTATTTAGCGCTTATTTCC
>JBDTVX010000048.1:0-19219 GCA_040007015.1 Ferruginibacter sp.
CTTTTTTACTTTTGTGACCTGACCTGTCATGAAATAAAAAAATATTTTTCTACCCTTGATGGGGAGTAAGTAATCTTTAAAAGTATTTGAAAAATTACGCGTAGCGCCCAACCCCATCGCAATATGTGAGCATACAGGTTTTATTTTGGATTGGTCAGTGGTGGTGAGATCGTGTTTTATGTAAACGGTTTTTTGATAATAATTCTATGCCTTAAATCCAACTTTGAAATAATGATAGATCACCAGGCAATATTTCCTGTTCTGATTATTTGCTGGCCGTGTACCATTAGGTATTGACATCATTTTAAATGATGAAGCGCTAACCGCTTTTTGTCCGTGCTGCCAAATATTAAATAACTAAGCCCAATATTCATGATTGAATAAGTATGGCAAATTAATAGAAGTATAAGTAATGTAATAATGCCGAAAGTACATTTTCCGGATAGAGACAAAAGACAGCTAATGTGTTTTTGACCCGGATTGCAAGCAGTGATAAATCGCCGCTTTTATTATGTGGTAAGTTTCCCAATTATTTTTTCAATAACTAAAAAGGACGTTATCAAAATAATTGTAACTGACAATGCTTTTTTCATTTGTTCCTTTTTATTGGGTTCCGAAAATTAATCTCGGAAAATAGTGAGAAATTATTCTAATCTCCATCTCAATCCAACAACGCCTTAATCAAACAATCCTTTAAATCTGTACAATACTGGATATTGATTTTTGTGATCATGTTATCGGAAAGTTCATTCAATTGTTTCCTGGCATTTAATGGTATTAGTATTGTTGTTGCTCCCTTTTTAATTGATAATTCGGCGAGGTTCACGGCGTTGTAAACCAAATCTAAAGAACCTCCTAAGTTGGGCTGGCCTATAATGACCAGACCGCCTTTGGAGCTTTTTTCCAGAATTGCACTGCACATTGCCATTAAAACAGCCATCCCTGCCCCATTGCCTCTTTTGGATGCGTCGAAATGCCCTGAGTTGAATCGAAAATTCATTCATCCGTGGCTATCAACGTGTTATAAAAACGTTAGTCAGAAGCTTTGACAAACTTCGCAATGAAAGAGTGTTACCAATACCGATTAGGCAAACGTTTCGTTTAAGCGTAATTAATACTAGATAAAGTGTTATGGAAAAAAGTCTTGTTTTTTTTCTTAAAAAAATAACGATCGCTGATTGGCGACCCGGATCAGCCCATTTTTAAAGTGACTGTAAATTAAGCTGTGTCAAAATAATAATTTGATACGCCCTTAACTCAATACCTATAGCGCCCCCATCGGCGCCTTCAATGTTTATTGCATGCCCTGTAATTAAATCTGCTGCTTTGACCTTCCCTGTTATTACACGTTGTACTTTTTGTATTTTTTTTGTTTTATTACCGATTAAAATTTCAAGTCTGTTATCATAAACCAATACTAAACTAACTATAACAGATGGATTACTACAGCGGCTTTTAAGTAGAAGCGGTTGGCCGGCCAATACAACATTTAGTACCCGTGTAACCGGAAATATATTCATGCCCTTTAATGAATCATAAATTCCCAGGCCTCTTTTTCCAATAGTTTCAAAATAAGTAATGGAAGATGCCCCATTTTCTATTAAAGATTTTAAACTTGCCAGGGCCCAGACAGCATTAATGCCGGCCGATTGCCTTTTATCCGCTAGTGGAAGAGCGGTAGAATCTAACCCCGCCGCCTCAGCATTGTAACGCTTTCTTAAAGTAATGGGAGAGATATGTACAGCTTTATTAAATTTTTGTTTTGCTGATAAAACTGTCGCTCCCTGTGCTGATGCATTTTCCATTATCGAATCATCATCAAACGCATGTACCTGGGGATTGATCGAATAGCTTACAAAATCAATACCTGTTGTATCAAGGTGGCTGCGGTTAAGTTCTGCAAAATAAATATCAGTTCCCGCACCAATGAGTATTCCCGGCAATTGCGGTCTTAACCTGTTCAGCAATTCATTCAGTAAATTATCCGCAATGCATTTCTTATCTTCTTCCAATAGTATAATTTGTTGTATATCTTTCCTTCCCTTTATTAGATTAATGAATGCGGGTATTTTATTTATGATACCGGCATTTACAAATAAAGCGATCTCCAATTTTGTTTTCATTAATTCCGCTTCTTCAAAACAATTTTTAATTGTTTGCTGCCAATCAGGTTTCCTTAATTTTAAATCAACGCGGTAATGGCTAAAGCCTGCAGAAGATAAAATTTTTAATGCTTCATGGTATGTTTCATCTCTCTCACTTGCCCTGCCCACACCTATTGCTGGAATTGGTAACTTATCATCTTCCACAAAGATTTCAACATAGTTCTTATTTTCTTTTTTTGCAATTAGACCATCGAATTTTATACTAATACTTTGATGTATTTCATCGCCCTTATTAATGGTTACGGGAAATGGAATTTCCAATGGTGTGCAGTATGTCTTATAATTATTGTCTGTCCAGTTTCGATGGTCTTCGGTTTCAAAAATATCCCCTTCAAAGGTTACTGTTATCTTAGAATTATCATCTAAGCACCATTGCATGGCTTCTATATTTTTAAACGGTTGTTGCGGGCTAATGCTGATAGGGAAAATATTTTCTTCCAGGGTTCCATTTTTATGTTGTATCAGGATATTGTTCCCTTCGCATTCTTTTATGGGATGAAGTACACAAAACCCTGTTCTGTTTTTTTTAAAAGTGCTCAGCGCTTTACCTTTAATATCGAATACGATACGATTATCAGAACTTCCTTTGATAGTTGCGTCCCATTGTAAACTAATATCATCTTTTTCAAAAAGCATTTCATAAGAAATGCTAAAGTTTTTTTTAGTACGTTCGATTTTTTGATTTAATATTTTACCGGGAACAGTATTCCATTCTTTATCGCGCACTGCAAAGTAAACCATGCGTAATACCTCATTTTCGCCGGTTGTAATCCATCTAAGGAAACCGTTTTCATAATGCAGGGATAATTCTCCGGCAGTGAGTTTCATCTTTTATAAAAAAATTATTTAATAAACGCTTCAATATTATCCTTTGTAATCAATAGCGAACCTATATAAACTTTATCAGGTACATTAATGATGCCCGTTGAATTATCATCAACCGATAGCTTGTTGGTCCCATGTGCCATATCAAATAAAAATTGTGCGCCATACCAGGTAAACAATTCCCTTTTTTGGCCCACCAATAATTGAATCACTCCTTCTTTCACTAATTTTAAATTTTCAGGTTCGGAGTCAACAGTTGTAATCTTTATAATACCTGCTTTCCCTTCTTCTTTAACGCTTAGCGCCATACCTGGCCCACTGTTACTGTCGAACCCACAAAGACCTGCAAGGTCAGGATGCGCTGCTAAAATGTTAGCTGTAAGGTTAGCGGCTTCTTCTACATTGGCTTTATCATCATACTTGCCAACCACTTCAATATCCGGGTAATCTTTCACAACATCCATTAGTCCTTTGAAGCCCGCTTCCATATTGGTCAAACCTAATATCCCCATATAAGCAATCTTACCTTTCCCATGTAATAGCTTCACCATGGCTTCGCCCTGCTGCCTGCCCATAGTGTACCAATCGCTGCCTAAAAAAGCATGGCGGTTACAGTCAGGTATATCACTATCATACACTACGGTAGGTATCCCGGCTGCAACCGCTTTATTAATTACCTGTGCAATAGCAGGGTCGGTCCCATTGATCAACAAGCCGGCTGGTCTGGTGCCTATCACCTCTTCAATGGTATTGATTTGAGCATTGATGTCCCATTTGGCAGGACCAAGTATGGATGTTTTCACACCCGCCTTTTTACCCCAGCGTATAAAAGCAGCTTCATCATGGTTTACATACATTGGCATGTTTACGGCCGTAGTTATCATTACATACTCTTCATTGGGGCCTACTTTTTTACCCGACGTTTGCAATGGTTTTATAATGATATCCTCCCGATGCCTCGGCGGCAATTGGCAGGCGCTAAATAGAGTAATGTAAAAAATGGAGATTATTTTTTTCATGGCTTTTTAATATAATGGTTTTCAAAGTCCGTTATTCCGATCAACTTTGTTCACCGTCTCAATGCCCGGTAATAATAATGGAATAAGCCAATTTAGCTTTTATGATTTAATAAGATAGATTCACACATTGTATTTAGTATTTTTATTTTTATAAGCTGCATCGCCTTCTTTTTTCAGTATTAAATCGATACAGATAGCGGCAATTAATATTATACCTAAAATAATCTGCTGCCAGTAACCGCTGATACGGGCAATGGTCATAATATTACTTACCAGGCCCATAAATACAATACCCAGAAAAGCTCCTATAATTTTACCCGTACCACCCTGAAGGCTGGCGCCCCCCAGGATCACTCCTGTGATTACACGTAATTCCATCCCTTCTCCACTGGTACTCATAGCTGCGCCTAACCTTGAAGACAATATGATTCCGGCAGCGCCTGCCAGCAAAGAAGCAAGCATAAAGCCATATAGCCTCATTTTTTTTACGGCTATGCCACTAAGCATGGCAGCTTTTTGATTACTGCCGATATAATAATATCTTCTGAAAAAAACGGTCCTGGAAAATAGAAAGGAAAATATGGATACTGTAATAATCATATACCATACCGGCATTTGTAAACCCATTAGAATACCTTGGCCAATTGCATTGAACCAATATGGTAACCCTTGTATGCCTGATCCGCTCACCATTAGTGCAAGACCACGAACGATCCCCATCATCGCTAATGTTTGTATTAATGGATTGATGCCGATGTATGCCACAAAAATTCCGTTTATAAAGCCTATAAGCAATGATGCCAACAATCCTAATGACACTGCAGAAAAAACATTTACATTCTGAAAATACATGAGCCATGCACATAGGCCGCCTGCAAAAGCCACCACTGAACCAACAGATAAATCGAAATCACCGCCAATCATCAGCAGCATCATACCCACAGCAACAATGGTTTCAATAGATAAATTTAACAACACCTGTCTCAAATTATCAAATGTTGGAAACAGGGCAGGATAGATTGCAGAAAATAAAATTACAATACCAATAATGGTAAGGGATAATGTAAACGTCCTGTCTTGTAAACGATGTTTCACTGTTTTATTTATTATGTTTAATTTCAATCTGCGGCTGCCGCTTGCATTATTTTTTCTTCAGTAGCATCTTCTTTAGGGAAACTTTTTGTAAGCCGGCCCTTATGAACAACATGAATCGTATCGCACAGCAGGAGCAGTTCCGGCAGTTCAGATGAGATTAATAAAATGGATTTACCTCTCGCTGCTTCCTCCAGCAATAGCTGATAGATTTCGAACCTCGCACCTACATCAACGCCCTGGGTGGGTTCATCTGCAATCAATATATCCGTATCGGCCAACAGCCATTTTGCAATCACTGTTTTTTGCTGGTTGCCTCCGCTTAAAAGTTTTACAGGCTGCTTAACATTCGGGGTTACAATATTTAATTTTGTTTTATATGTTTCCGAAATGGCCAGCATACGGGAACAGCTGAATAAGTTGTTTTTGTTGGCAGCCGGCATTTTTGCCGCGATAATATTTTCTGCCACACTCATTTCTAAAAAAGCGCCCTGGGATTTCCGGTCTTCAGGTATGTAGCTGATTCCCTGTTTAATAGAATTGGCGGTATTTGTTATAGTTATTTGTTTATTATTAATAAAAATTTTTCCACTGTACAATTTTGCGGCGCCAAATATGGATTTGGCAATTTCTGTACGGCCTGCTCCTACCAAACCGGCAAGACCGACAATCTCTCCTTTGTTGACGGATAGGGAAATATTTTCAAAGCCGGGACCACATAGCTTTTCAACTTTTAATGCGGTAGAGGCCAGCCTGCTATGATTTGCGGGTAACTGTTGTATGTCCCTACCTACCATCAGTTTAATTAGTTCATTGGTATTTGTTTCGGAAGTGATTTTTGTACCCTGGTAGCGGCCATCTTTTAGAACCGTTACTTTATCTGAAATAGAAAAAATTTCCCGCAGCCGGTGAGAAATATATATAACAGTCACATTTTCTTCTTTTAATGTTTTGATGATTGAGAATAGTAATTCGGTTTCTTTTCCGGAAACAACAGCGGTTGGTTCATCTAAAATTAATATGCGCGGGTTGCAGGATAATGCTTTGGCTATTTCCACCATTTGCTGTTGCGCTGAAGATAATTCTTTTACTAAAGTCCTGGGCGGTAAATTAAATAGCTGTATGCGGTTGAGCAGGGCAATTACCCGTTTATTAAGCAATGTATAATTTATTAATCCCCATTTATTTACAGGCTGCCTTCCGGGGAAAATATTTTCGGCAATGCTCAGCCCTTCGGCGAGGCTTTTCTCCTGATGCACAATGGCAATGCCCAGGGCATGCGCCTGTATTGGATTTGAAATGATTACGGGTTGTTGGTGCATTAATATTTTACTGGATGTTGGCTGTTGATTACCGCTCAGAATATTCATCAATGTACTTTTTCCTGCCCCGTTCTCTCCGCATAGGGCGTGCACTTCTCCGGCTTCAATATGTAGTGAAACATCGCGAAGTGCGGTTACACCACCAAATGATTTTGAAATATGCTGCAATTGTAAAAGCACAGTAATTGTATGTTATTGATTATTTACCAACCCTCCTGCTTATTATTATGTTCCATGGGATCCGCATTTTCCATACTAAAAACATTCTCATCATCTTTCAAAATTATTACTTTGTTCTCTCTTGCCGATTCGTATGCTGTCCAAACTAATTTTACGGTTTTATAATTATCCTCACCTGTTGTTTCCGCTTTGCCTTTCCCTTGTATTGCCTGCAACAGATTTCTATTGCAATCCACAATGCTGCTATGAACTACCGAGTAAGCAGGATCAAGCCACTTATATAAAACAGGTTTTATTACACTTGAAGTGGTACCTTGCCTGGTAGTTACTTTTAATAAAAAATCGTGAGTCAGGTGCACAGACCCATCACTGCCCTCCACTAATATTAGTGTTTGGGGGAATGCTTCTTTTTCAAGTATGGAAGTATAACTCATTTCGGCAATGCAATGCAAACCGGTCTGCATTTTCATAAAAACATTGGCCACATCCTCGCCCTTTATCTTTTTATTAATGTTCTGTGTGAGACAATAAAGGCTTTCTGCTTCTCCAAATAAAAAGCGGCAAACATCCAGTATGTGCGAACCAATATCGGTGATAATAAATTTTTCAAGGCCGGCCAGGAAGGGTTGGTTGTCAAATACGGGAAATGCGGAAGAAAAGCTAACTCTTGCTTTGAAAGGGTTGCCTATGATACCACTGTCTATCACTTCTTTTAACCGGCGAATAGGGGCCTGCCACCGGAAACCTTCATGTATAAAAAGCGGAACATTGTATTTATTACAGGCATTAAGCATTCTCTTTGCCGTCAATAGTGAATTTGCCATAGGCTTCTGCGAAATAACAGGAATGCCATATTTTGCAGACATTAATGTAAAATATTCATGCGTTTCAACGTTTGTAATAATATCAACAAAATCAAGCTGTTCATTTTCAAATAGTTTTTCCGCATCGTCATAACAATGAGGTATATTGTACTGGTGGGCCAGTTCTTCAGCTTTACCAATGTCGCGGTTGTATAGGGCAACGATTTCAACGCCTTCCAGTTCCAGCCACGCAGGCAACTGGTACCTGGCCCAAAAGCCGCAACCTAAAATAGCCAACCGTAATTTTTCAGGATTATCCACAAAAAAGTTTAAAAAGTAATTCAAAAGTCCGTCCTTCGACTATACTGTACTCTACTGTATTAATTGCTAAGTTAGACAGGTACTTGTGAAAATAAAAATATTTGCAGTGATTCTTTTCAAATTTTATCTTTTACTAAAAAAACAATTTTAAAAAAAACACAGCGATCGGTATATGTTGGATCATTGACAGGTATTGCGAATAAATATTAAATAAAACAAACCATTATCAATTACCGTTCCTCCTATTAGCCGGCTCTCCTTAAGTAGCGCTGAATATAAATTTATCGCATCATAATGATTCTGCAAATTAAATTTTGTTATTTCAAGAAATTATTTTTAATATTGTGTTTTAGTACTATACTATACTGTACTGTACTATTCGATTGCAAATCTAAAAAACTGTAAAAACGAACTTGCGCTTACAGTAACCCGTGTTCACCAGGTGGTTTAAGACTACGGGGGTGGAAAATTGATATGAATAATCTTTTCTTAAAATCGATAATAGAATTCCACATCTAACAATCAATCTAAATTAAAACCAAACGATTACAGTTATGAAAAAGAATCACACAGTAAATTCATTTCATCTTTCGGTGAAAGTTTTTACGACCCTGCTTTTTTTGTTTTTCTGTGGGCAAACATTTGCACAGGGTAAAATTATTTCGGGAAAAGTTACCGATAGTGTCGGAAATCCGCTTCAGTTGGTAAGTGTTATTGAAAAAGGAACGTCGAATGGCACCTCCACTGACGCCAAAGGTTATTACAAAATATCGGTAAAGCCAAACGCCACTTTAGTTTTTTCTTCTGTTAACCATGGGACAAGCGAAGTAAATGTAAGCGGCAAAAAAGAGATCGATGTTGAGCTGACTTCCTACGCTTTAAGACTAAGCGATGTAGTAGTTGTGGCGTATGGAACACAGCAAAGAGCCAAAATGACCAGCTCCCAATCCTCTATTTCCAGCGAGGATTTTAAGGGGCAACCCGTAACCCGTTTAGACCAGGCGCTGCAGGGCAGGGCCGCCGGAGTACAGGTTACAAATTCCACAGGCGCGCCGGGAGGCGATGTAAGAATACGTATCCGGGGCGCCAGTTCTATTACAGGCAGTAATGATCCGCTATACGTTGTTGATGGATTTGTGGGAGGAGATTTTAATACCATTAACCCCGATGATGTGGCCGATATACAGATCCTTAAAGACGCTGCAGCAACGGCGCCTTATGGTAGCAGGGGCGCTAATGGCGTTGTAATCATTACTACAAAGAAAGGAAGCAAGGGCAACATTAACCTGAGTCTCACGTCCCGTTTATCCGCCTCCAAAATCGTAAAAACATACGATGTACTAAATGCCGCAGATTTTGCAGATGTGGTAAATGCCAGGAATACTCTAGCAGGCACAAGTCCGACCTTTTCTCCGGATCAAATTGAAGGTTTTAGAAAAAACGGCGGTACCGACTGGCAGAAAGAAATTTACAGAACCGGCCTGGGACGGGCTTATGAAGGGGCCGTTAGCGGAGGTAGCGCTAAAACCAATTATTATATTTCAGGATCTTATCAGGATCAGGAAGGAATTATTAAGAATTCAAATTATAAGTTTTATAGTCTCAGATCCAATGTAAATGCACGGCTTACCGATAAATTATCTACGTACATCAATATAAGCGGTTTTGTACGCAACAATCAGAATACATTCTTAAACAGCGGTACGGCCAACCCTGTAGTGCAGGCGCTTGCATGGGCGCCAACAACACCGGCGTATGACCAAAATGGAAATTATACCCGAAAAGATCCCATAGGCTCGCAAGCTTATAATCCCCTGGCAGAGGCATATGACCGGCTGGCCCAGAGCAATGACTATAGTGTAAACGTGGCGGGAGGCCTTCTGTATAATATTGTCAGCAGCCTGTCGCTGAATATTCAATATGGTGTAAATTTTGATAACGGGCAATATAAAAGCTTTGGAACGCCGTATGTGTCTGAAAACAGCTATGCAACAAGAAATTTCAGCAATAACCTGAATTTACAAAACATCAATACCCTTAATTATAAACATACTTTTAATGGTGTACATAACCTTGATGTAACTGCCCTGATGGAGGTACAAAAGGATAGATCCGAAGGATTTGGCGCCAACGTTTCCAATCTTATTTATACAGACTTCAAGTGGAACAATCTTTCGCTTGCCACCTTCAACGGATTAAATTCTTCTCTTTCAAAAGCTGCCTTGTTTTCATTGTTTGGAAGAATTAATTACTCGTTTAAAGATAAATATCTTTTGTCGGGGTCTATCAGAAGGGACGGGTCTTCTAAATTCAGGGACGACAACAAGTACAGTACATTCCCGGCTGTTTCAGCAGGCTGGTTAATGTCTAAAGAGAACTTTATTGCGGATATGGGCATCTTCAAGGAATTGAAATTAAGAGGTAGCTGGGGACTTACCGGTAACCAGGCGGTTGCGCCTTATAGCACGCTCGCCACTTATTCCAATGTAAGCACTATTTATAATAGTTCGAGCACACCTGTTCCCGGATTATGGATCAACATGGCTGAAAACCCCAACCTGAAATGGGAAACTACCGAACAAAAAGATGTAGGATTGGATATCGGATTGTTTAAAGGAAGCATAACGGCCAATATAGATTATTTCGTAAAAAACACCAGGGATCTGTTACTGTGGAGCGGCCTGCCGGCATTTACAGGCGGGGGAGGTATCATGCTAAATGTAGGGAATGTTCAGAACAGCGGATGGGAGTTTACATTAGGTGCGTCTCCCTTTGATACCAAAAAGTTTAGCTGGAATACCAACTTTAATTTTTCCATTCTAAAAAATAAGGTAGTTAAACTAAGCCAGGGTGGCAACGACGATTGGCAGATGTCGTCTGGCACCAACTGGGGCAGTAAGCCTGATTTCCGGTTGAAATCAGGAGAATCGATGGGTGCTATTAATGGAGTAAAATTTCTTGGCACCTGGAAACCTTCAGAAGCAGCAGAAGCAGCTAAATATGGTAATGTACCCGGCGATTCAAAGTATTTGGATGTAAATGGAGACCATGTAATTGATGAAAGCGATGATATTATTATCGGGCATGGTATGCCTAAATTCTCCCTGGGATGGAATAACACAGTTACCTATAAACGGATTACGCTAAATATATTTACCCAGGGCCTGATGGGGCTGGATAAATATAATTATATCTATGGCATGATGGTTTCAACATTTGGTGATTTCAAACAGCCAACGAGCGCCGATATAAAAAACAGGTACATTCCCGGTGTAAACGAGACGTCTGATATCCCTGCTTTCAGTTCTACCAATAAGAACATACCATTATCATCAAGGTTTTTATCAAAGGCAGATTTTATTAGAATAAAAAATGTGAGTCTCTCTTACACTATTCCAAAAAATACCTTGAAGAATATTGGTGCAATAAAATTGTTCGTCAGTGTAGTCAACCTTATAACCTTCACAAATTACAATGGCCTGGATCCTGAGGCTTCAAATTCAGGGTCAGGAAGCGATGTTTTTCAAAATTTTGATTACGGCAGTTATCCCATTCCGCGTGTATTTACAGGCGGCGTAACGCTCACATTTTAATTGAACCATTTAAAAATTACAAAAAATGAAAAGTAAATATATAGCCACGCTCATTTTTATATCCGCCCTGTGCGGGTGTAGCAAATTTTTGGAAGAAGACCCGCAGGGCATCGTCGTGGGCGATGTAGCCGTAAGCAATGTAAATGGATTAGAAGCACAGTTGGCCGGGGCATATTCCTGCTTCGTTCAGGGATGGACCATGGGATTTGCTTCTGCCGGTCAAATTGCCTGTGCCATGGGTGGCGATGATTTAACCACCCATCCACAACTGAATAAGGCAGAATTCCGCGAGTTTGACCAGTTTAGTGTTACGGCTTTTAATCCAAGGGCCTACTATGTTTGGTCAGGCTGCTATAAGATTATTCAGTGTGCCAATAATATTATTAATAACTATGAAAAAGTAGAAGGTGATAAGGACGAGATCCGGGAAATTGCCGGAGAAGCCCTTTTTCTGCGCGGTTTTGCTTATTATTATTTAGTAAGATTATGGGGGAAAGTGCCTCTTATTACCACTGCTGTTTATAGCAAAGAACTGCTGCAAACTCCCAAAAGTGAAATAGCAGATGTGTATAAGCAAATAGAAGCTGATTTAGTTAAAGCGGAAGGCATGGTAGGAGATACCAAGGTGGATGTTGGCCGTATTAACAAAGGAACCGTAAAAGCCTATCTCGCCGATGTATATTTAACACAAACCGGCTGGCCAATAAAAGACAATTCTAAAGCAGTTTTGGCTGCAGCAAAAGCCAAAGAAGTTATAGATGATCATACCAAATATGGATTTGATCTTTACCAGGGTGATTTCCAGAAAATTTTTGCTGATGCTTACCATGAGTATGTATTTGCAATTATAACAAACGGAACAAGTGTGGGCAATTGTTTTTATGGAGCTTCTGCAAGGCCGAGTGATGAGGGTGGATGGGATGATTACTGTGCAGAAGTAAACTTCTTCAAGAGCTTTCCTGAAGGTAAAAGAAAAGACGGAACTTTCTCTACCATGTTTGATATAGGCGGGGTTGCTAAAAGCTGGGACCAATTTGGCATAAAGCACCCTTATTATAAAAAATTCAGGATACAAAGCGGAGATACGACGAGCTATGTTTCTAACAGCCCAATCATCTTTATGCGTTATGCCCAGGTATTACTTATTTATGCAGAAGCAGAGGCCCGCACGGGCGCGCCTAATGCAGACGCCTATACAGCTGTTAATGCCGTAAGAAACAGGGCCGGCCTCAATGACCTCAATCCTGGCCTTTCCAGCGGCGATTTTGTAAAAGCAACTATCCAGGAAAATGCATGGGAGTTTGCCGGAGAATGGCATCGCTGGTTTGACCTGGTAAGAACAGAAACTGTAGGAGAAGCAAACTCGCACCGTGCGGCCAACGAGATCCCGCTTATCGGCGACCCTAACAACCACGACCTTTGGTTTATGCCCATACCGGCGGGCGATGCGGGCTATTTAAATCATTAAAAAAATAGCACTTCATTTAAATATAGCAACAATGATCTTCATATCATTGTTGCTATAAAAATAAGCATAACACCCTCTTTCCATAAGCAGTGTAAAATAAAACAATTGGAAAATGAAGCGATTATTCGGTAGTATCATTATTTATTTTCTAAGTATTCTAATTGCTTATGGGCAGCTTAACGGCAACCGGTTGAAAGTTACTCCCAATGGACACTATTTGGAATACGAAGATGGTACACCTTTCTTTTGGCTGGGCGATACAGGATGGGATTTGTTTAAACGACTCAAATTGGATGAAATTAAGGAGTACCTGGATAACCGGGCGGCCAAGGGATTCAATGTGATACAAGCAGTTGCCTTACCAGAACCTGATGGACTACGCAACGCTAACAGGAATGGACAGGTGCCGTTAGAAAATTTCGATCCGACACATCCCAATGATAAATTTTTTACATTGATTGACAGCACCGTACACCTGGCAGCGGCACGCGGGATATTCATAGGGTTGCTGCCCACCTGGGGCGATAAGGTCACAAAAATGTGGGGCACCGGTCCCGTGATTTTTGATAGCGTAAATGCCTATATTTATGGTAAGTGGATTGGGAACAGGTACAGAAATGATCCCAACATTATCTGGATAGCAGGAGGTGACCGGCCAGCATTTACAGACACGATCGATTGGCGCCCGGTCTGGCGTTCCATGATTAAGGGAATCAGGGAAGGCACGGGAGGAAAGGCATTGATAACTTATCACCCGTCAGGTGAAAGTTCATCAACTCAATTTTGGAAAAATGAAAGCGCCCTCGATCTTAACATGATGCAATCAGGGCATCGGATGCATGATCTTCCGGTATGGGAATGGATAAGGAAAGATTATAGTTTAACACCTGCAAAGCCAGTTTTAGATGGCGAACCGAATTATGAAGATCACCCTGTTAACTGGGATCCGAAAAATGGATATTTTCGCGCTTACGATGTGCGTAAACAAATCTACCGGTCGGTATTTAGCGGAGCCTGTGGTGTTACTTACGGTCATAATTCTATCTTTCAATTTTATGGGCAGCATGATAAAAAAATAAATTTTGCTGATCGCTACTGGACAGAAGCACTTGACCGTCCTGGTGCTTTCCAGGCAGGATATTTAAAACATTTGATACTCTCAAGGCCATCATTGTATCGTTTGCCGGATCAGGGTATTATTGAAAACGAACAGGGAAAGGCAGGTGACTATATGTGCGCATTCCGCGATAGCATCGGAAGCTATATAATGGTTTATATACCTGTTGGGAAAACCGTTACCATCAATACGGCATCCATATGCTCTGCAAAGCTCAGATGCTGGTGGTTTAATCCTCAAACAGCCCAGGTGAAGGCCATTGGAGTAATAAGTAATTCAAAAAGTGTACAAATGACCTCGCCTACGCAGGGTAACGGCAACGATTGGGTGCTGGTAATAGATGATGCTGCTAAAAGGTATAAAAAGCCCTGAATGCACGATGAGATATATAATTGCAATAAAGAATAGGATACATGATTAGAAAACTAAATCACCGGACAGCATCTGTTTTATCGGGGGCTATAATTTTTGGGGCATGTATGTCCTTTTGTAATAGCAAGGCATTCGCGCAAAATACGCTTCGCTTATATGATAGCAATCATCATTACCTGGAATATAAAAAGAAGCCAGTTATACTAATCACGTCTGCCGAACATTATGGAGCATTGCTAAATCCTGATTTTAATTATCTGTCCTATTTCGACGCCTTGCAAAAAGAAGGAATGAACAATACCCGCGTTTTTTCAGGGGCTTATGTAGAAAGAAAGGATGATATCAAATGGATGCAATATGGCAATACGCTTGCACCACAGCCCGGCAGGCTGATAGTACCCTGGAAAAGGAGCAATATGACAGGATATGCAAACGGCGGAAACAAATTCGATTTGGATCACTGGGATGAGCAGTATTTTTTGAGAATAAAAGATCTTTTAAAGCAGGCTGCCCACCGCGGCATCATGGTTGAATTTACTTTGTTTGGTAACCAATATGGCGACGGTATTTATTCTTATTCGCCATTATATCCCGATAATAATATCCAGCATACCGGGATAAAAAAGAAAGATGGATTTCTCGATTTTCAATCTCTGAAAGATTCAGCGCTTGTTGTGAGGCAGGATGCTATGGTGATTAAGGTTATAGAAGAATTGAATGATTTTGACAATCTCTACTATGAAATATCCAACGAACCTTATAATGAAGTTAAAGACTCTTCATTGGTGGACCAATGGCATGAGCATATAGGGGCGCTTATCCGGGAAACCGAAATGGCTTTACCGAAAAGACATCTGATCGCATCCAACCAGGCCATTGTAGATAAAAAAATGGTGGATATTGCCAACTACCATTATGTGCATATTTCAAATATTCCCGGTTTTGATGATTCCCTGTTGCATTTGAATAAAGTGATCAGCATGGATGAAACCATGGGCCCATTAAAGGATGCCGGCGTGAATGACGTGCGGGTGGAAGCATGGGATTTTATTTTACATGGTGGTGGGGCATACAACAATCTAAACTGGGAATATACACCTTCCACGCCAATGGGCACCCCGGGAGCAGATACCATCAGGCAATATTTAAAACATTTACAACAATTTATAAGCAGCTTTAATTATTCAAAGATGAAATATTCGCCAGGGCTGCTAATTAAAGTGCCGGATAAGGCGATTACCCGTTTATTGGCAGAACCGCTCCGTCAATACGCTTTGTATATACACCATAGCGATCCGAATGACGCCGTGCCATCCTCAAGCCAATTTATAAGTAAATACGAAGCAGATACATCAATGTTTGATGATACGGTTACGATCAGCCTGGAGGCAGGCACTTATTCAGCAAGATGGTATAACCCATCTACCGGTGTTTGGATAGGAAAACGAATTAAATGGACACAGGAAGCAGGGAATTATACTTTTCACACGGGTTTGTTTATGACCGATATTGCTTTGAGTATATTAAGAAGATAATAATGAAAAACCTCCTGATAATTTTTGCGTTTATATTAACCGGCCTGGCAGCGGCACAGCCCATTTCCCTGCATCCTGATAACCCGCATTATTTTTTATATAAGGGGAAACCAACGGTACTCATTGCTTCTGCTGAACATTATGGCGCTGTCATAAACGCTTCCCTGAATCACAAGCAGTATCCCGATGTACTGCAGCGCTTTCATTTTAATTTATCACGGATATTTCCCGGGTCTTATTATGAAGGCAAATATTATGAAGATGCTCAGAACACGTTTATTTATGGAATACATGTGGAATGGAACGGGTACCGATTCCGCAAAAGCCGCAATTACCGGGATATTACAGTATGATAAAAAAAATGATAAAATGAAAAGTTTGATTTTTTCCTTTATTTCTTTGTAATGTTTTATAATACATTTACTAAAACATTTCAAAATTATGAATAGACTTACGCTTGTAAATGATAAATCAAGCCTGCCCAAATACAGACAAATAGTACAATCAATTATTGATAGTATTGAGAAAGGCACATTAAAAAAAGGACACCAGCTCCCTTCCATTAATAAAATGGCAGCGGTCAACGGAACGGCCAAAGAAACCATTGCAAAAGCATATGCTGAGCTCAAGGAGAACGGCACTATTATCGCAATGCATGGAAAAGGTTTTTATATAGCTAAGACAAAGATAAAAGTTAATCTAAATATTTTTGTACTTTTTGACACCTTTAATGCCTATAAGGAAATATTGTACACCGCATTAAAAAATGCCTTACCCCCCGATACTCAATTCAGCATTTTCTTTCATCACTATAATGTGCGGCATTTTGCAGAACTCATAAAAAATAATCTTGGCAACTATAATTTTTACGTTATCATGCCGCACTTTGATACAGATGTTTCAGAAGTGCTTAGCCTGATTCCACCTAACAAACTGTTGCTGCTTGATAAAGATGCATCAGAGCTCAAAGGCGACTATGCAGCAGTTTACCAGGATTTTGAAAATGATATATTGAATTGTTTGGAGGACGGTATAAATCTGATAAAAAAATATAAAAAACTTAACCTCATTGTTGGGAAGGAATATTTTCAATATGTACCTGCCGGCATTATAAAAGGCTTCAGACTTTTTTTAGAAAAGGAAAATATTAAAGGAAGTGTAATAGACAATCTGAATGTAAAAAACCTGAAAGCGGATGAAGCATACCTTATTTTCACCGACACAGATATGGTGCGGTTTATCAAATATTGTGATATCATGAAATGGAAACCGGGTAAGGATATTGGGCTGATAAGCTATGATGATACGCCCATTAAAGAAATTCTATTGAGGGGTGTAACAGTTATCACTACAGACTTTGAACAAATGGGTAAAACGGCTGGTGAATTAATTGTTGGAAAGAGAATGGAAAAAATTGCAAACCCGGCCCGGATTCTAAAAAGAAAAACACTTTAAGAATGCAACTGGGAATTGGTTCATATAGTTATGGCTGGAATGTAGCTCATAAGAGTAAATTATTCTCACATACGATGGATGAGCATGACCTGATTGGGAAGGCAAAGGAATTTGGAATAAAACTGTTGCAGGTGGGCGATAACCTTCCGATGCATGAATGGGACGAGCGGCGGTTAAATATATTTAAGAAGAAATTGAAAGAAAATAAAATTGAACTGGAAATTGGAGCAAAAGGCCTTACAAAAGAACACTTGTGCAGGTATTTGAAATTATGCCGGAAGTTTGATACAAGAGTTTTACGTTTCATTATTGATGATAAAGAATACCAACCTTCCTTGCATGAGATCAATAACATTATTGAAAGTAGTATAAAATTACTAACGCGAAATAAGGTAGTATTGGCTTTGGAAAATCATGACAGGTTCGTATCAACGGATTATGCCAGTATGATTAAGCAGGCAGGCACTAAGCAGGTAGGTATTTGTTTAGATACGGTCAACTCCATAGGAGCCGGTGAAAGCATTCCTTCTGCTGTAGATATACTATTGCCCTTTACGGTAAACCTGCATATTAAGGATTATGGTATTTCCAGGTTGTCACATAAGCAGGGTTTTATTATTGATGGAAGAATTGCGGGGGAAGGCTTGCTGGATATTCCTTCGTTAATAGAAAGGATAATCGGCTATAACCATTGCCACACCTGTATCCTGGAGCAATGGGTACCTCCTGAAAAAGAAATTGAAGCAACCTTAAAAAAAGAAATTGAATGGGCGGAAAAAAGTATAGCTAATTTGAAAAATTTACCGGTATGGGGTAATTCTTATAGTGAATAGGTGTATCAATAAAACATAAAAAACAATTAAATGACAACAATTTCTTTAGTAGGCGCCGGCGGCAAGATGGGGTGCCGCCTTACTGACAACTTCTTAAAAAGCCCCAAGTACCAGCTACATTATCTGGAAGTAAGTGAGCAGGGCATGGCCAATCTTGCGAAACGAAATGTAACGATTGCTAAAGAGAAGGACGTGATCTGTGAAAGTGATGTTGTAATTCTGGCATTACCGGATGTTATTATAGGTAAACTGAGTCAACAGATTATTCCACAAATGAAACCAGGGGCGCTACTATTAACCCTTGATCCGGCAGCGCCTCTTGATGGCGTTATACATTACCGTGAAGATATAGGTTATGTGATTGCTCATCCATGCCATCCATCCGTCTTCAACTGGGAACCTACCGAAATAGCATTTCGTGATTTTTATGGCGGTATTTCCGCAAAGCAAAGCATTGTAGTGGCACTCATGCATGGAACAGAGGATCATTACCTTCTTGGAGAAAAAATTTCACAGGATATGTATGCTCCTATACACGTAACACACCGCATTACACTGGAGCAAATGGCAATTTTAGAGCCCGCTATGGTAGAAACACTTGCACAAACCTGTATGGAAATTATAAAAGAAGGTTTTGATAAGATTGTATCTCTTGGAGTACCTGAAAAAGCAGCCCGTGATTTTGTGCTCGGCCACCTGCGAATCCAAATGGCAGTATTGTTTAAAGAAGTGAATGGAACCTTTAGCGATGCCGCCTATAAAATAAGCAAGCGTGCAAAGCCCATCTTGTTCAAAGAAAACTGGCAAAAGATTTTTGAAATGGACGACATCAGGGAACAAGTGAAAGATATTACTTCCCGTTAAAAGACAATGACATATTTTCACAGCTGATATTTAATTGGTTTATGCGGCCATAAGCATTGCATTGTCAGCCGTTAAACAGAGCGTCCATGGTAAAGGAATTATGAACCAGCGGGATTTATTCTCGTTATTGCTAAGTCCGAACTAAAGTTTAGCGCTACGCTTTAGATATGTTATATACGATCATAGGAATGGGCAAATACGTAGAGTCTGCAAGAAAACTCTGAAAGTCTTTACAGATCGGAGTTATATCGAATT
>JBDTVX010000049.1:0-19063 GCA_040007015.1 Ferruginibacter sp.
CAAAGTCGCTTGCTTTTTTAGTAGCCAGTTCTTCATAGTTTTTCCATTTCAGGTTAACAAGATCCTGCGCATGCTTCATCAGTTCTTCTGCCACCCGGGGATTTGTGATTGTCAATACCTTGTACCGTAATTCGTTATATGCATAATCCTTCAACGAAATAGATGGCCTTGTTGAATCCAGCACAAATGGATTTTTATTTTTCTTTCGCAGTACCGGGTTGTAGCGTAATAAAGGCCAGTGCCCGCTTTCAACTGCTTTATTCTGTTGGTCCAAACCATTTTTCAAATCATATCCGTGTGCTATGCAATGACTGTAAGCAAGTATCAGTGATGGCCCGTCATAAGCTTCCGCTTCTCTCATTGCCAGCAATGTTTGTTGCGGATTGGCGCCAAATGCTACCCTTGCCACGTATACATTGCCATAAGAAATCGCCTGCATGGCCAGGTCTTTTTTACCACCTGGTTTACCACCTGATGCGAATTTGGCAGTAGCCGCGGTTGGAGTTGATTTGGATGATTGCCCACCCGTGTTTGAATAAACTTCTGTATCGAGCACCAGTATGTTGATATTTCTTCCGCTTGACAATGCATGATCAAGACCGCCATAGCCTATATCATAGGCCCATCCATCACCACCTATCAGCCATACACTGCGGCGCACCAATTGGTCCGCAACGGATAACAAATGAAGGGCAGGAGAAGATGTCATTTTTTTCAATTGCTCCTTTAATAGTTGTACGCGCAGGTGCTGAACTGCCAGTTCGGATTCGAGCACCTGTTTAGCATCCAGTATCTCATTCACTTTATCCGCTCCCAGCTCATCCTTTAATTCCAATAAATATTGCTTCGCCACCTCTAACTGTTTATCTGCCGTAATACGCATACCCAGGCCAAATTCAGCATTGTCCTCAAACAAAGAATTGGACCATGCCGGACCTCTTCCCTGTTTATTGACCGTCCAGGGTGTTGTTGGCAGGTTACCTCCGTAAATGGAAGAACATCCCGTAGCATTGGCAACCAATAAACGATCGCCAAATAACTGTGATAATAATTTTATATAAGGCGTTTCTCCACAACCGGCACAGGCACCTGAAAACTCAAACAGGGGTTCAAGGAATTGCGCACCATGTACGGTAGAGAAATCAATTTTTGAACGATCGTTCCACGGAATGTTTTCAAAAAATTCAATGTTCTTTTTTCCTGTTTCCAGGATGGGTTCTTTCTCCGCCATGTTGATCGCCTTGCGCGAACGGTCGAGTGGGTCTGTAGCGGGGCAAACCTCTACACATAAATTGCAGCCGGTACAGTCTTCCAGGTAAACCTGTAAGGAATATTTTGTTTCCGGGAAACCCCTTGCATTAATGGGAGCAAATACAAAATCTTCCGGTGCATTTTTTAAATGATCCTTATGAAAAAACTTGGCCCTTATTACACTGTGCGGACAAACAAAAGCACAGTTGCCACATTGTATACAGGTAGTGGGTTCCCAAATTGGGACAAGGTCCGACACATTTCTTTTCTCCCATTGTGTGGTGCCGCTTGGATAGGTACCATCTATCGGCATTTTACTTACCGGAAGTTCGTCGCCATGGCCGGCCATCATTACGGCGGTTACTTCCTGAACAAAGGCAGGAGCCTTTTTAGAAACGATCTTCAGTTCATGCACCGCTGCCGAAACCTGTTTTGGATAATCTACTTCATGTAAATTGGCCAGTGTGGCATCCACCGCTTTAAAGTTCTGGTCAATTACTTTCTGGCCTTTTTTAAAGTATGATTTTTCGATCGATTTTTTAATTTGCTTAATGGCGTCTTCCCTTGGCAATACACCCGATAAAGCGAAATAACAGGTCTGCATAATGGTGTTAATGCGCCCTGGCATGCCGGTTTCCCTCGCCACCAAAGTTGCATCAATTACATATACTTTTATATGCCTGTCAATGATGATCTGCTGCACCTGCCCGGTTAGTTTTTCCCATACTTCTTCTTTGCCATAAGGACTGTTGATTAAAAAAGTCGCTCCTTCTTTTGCGAAATCCAGCATCTCCACTTTTTCTATAAAGTTGAATTGATGGCATGCAATAAAATCGGCCCTGGTAATGAGATATGGCGCCCTGATTGGTTTTGGTCCAAACCGCAGATGGGAAACTGTTCTTGCGCCCGATTTTTTTGAGTCGTATACAAAATACCCCTGTGCATACAGGTCTGTATTTTCGCCAATGATCTTGATCGTATTTTTATTAGCGCCCACGGTTCCATCAGCGCCCAGGCCAAAGAATAAACCCTGTCTCCAACCAGATTCATCCAGTGTAAAGGAAGGATCATAATCAAGGCTGGTAAATGTAACATCGTCGTTAATACCTATGGTGAACCCGTTTTTGGGATGCTCTTTCTTCAGTTCGTCAAATATCGCTTTCACCATTGCAGGTGTAAACTCTTTGGACGAAAGACCGTAACGGCCACCTATTAGCCTGGGTAATTTTTTTATTTTACCCTGTTGCAATGCATCCACCAGTGTAGACAATACATCCTGGTACATGGGTTCACCCGCTGCACCGGATTCTTTGGTGCGGTCGAGTATGGCTATTGATTTTACGGAGGCGGGTATGGATTTTATAAAATGATCGAGTGAAAAAGGCCGGTATAAACGAACCTGGATAACGCCCGTCTTCTCTCCTGCCGCATTTAATGCATTCACGGTTTCATCAACCGTTTCACCACCTGAGCCCATGATGATGATGACCTCTTCTGCATCGGCGGCGCCAGAATACTGGAAGAGTTCATATTTTCTGCCGGTCATTTTTTCAAAATCATTCATCACATCTTCTACGATCGCGGGCATGTTGTTATAATAAATATTCACGGTTTCCCTTCCCTGGAAATAGATATCCGGGTTTTGAGCAGTGCCCCTGATAAACGGGCGCTCCGGGTTCAGTCCGCGTTTGCGATGCGCAATAACCAATTCATCTGGAATCATTGACCTGATCTGTTCATCAGTCAGCAATTCCAGTTTATTCACTTCATGCGAGGTACGGAAACCATCAAAAAAATGCATCACGGGGATCCTTGATTTCAAAGAAGCCGATTGTGCTATCAATGCAAAATCATGCGCTTCCTGCACACTTACCGAACTTAGCATTGCAAAGCCCGTAGTTCTTGCAGCCATCACATCCTGGTGATCGCCAAAAATAGAAAGCCCCTGTGCCGCCAATGAACGGGCAGCCACGTGAAATACACATGCTGTCAGTTCACCTGCGATCTTGTACATGTTTGGCAACATTAGCATCAACCCCTGGGATGCTGTAAAAGTGGTTGTAAGCGAGCCTGTTTGCAAAGCCCCATGTACGGTACCGGCAGCACCGGCTTCACTTTGCATTTCCATGATATCGGGCACGGAGCCCCATATATTTTTTATTCCTTTGGCAGCCCATTCATCTGCCAGTTCGGCCATTGTGGAGGATGGCGTAATGGGATAGATGGCACACACTTCATTTACACGATATGCCACGTAAGCGGCAGCTTCGTTTCCATCTATTGTTGCGATTGTTTTTTTATTTGACATCAGTAATTGAATTAACAGGTTCCGGAATCATTTCTATAGCATGGCAGGGACATTGTTCAGCACATACTGCGCAACCGGTGCATGCATCATAATTATATACATAGCGGTTACCCTTGCCTAATTTAATAATGGCATCTTCCGGGCAGGCGCCGAAACAGCCGTCACATTCAAAACAGTTACCGCAACTAAGGCAGCGCTGGGCCTCAAACCTGGCTTCCGGTTCTGCTAAACCCCCTACGATTTCTTCGAAACTTTTTATTGCTTCAATAGGGGCCAGTTTATCCTGCTCTTTTTGCGGGGCATCGGTTTGGTACCACATATGCAGTTTACGGTAACCTGCGGTCGGATGTTTTTCCGGCCTTACATAGGGCTCCTGCATCAAATAGCCATTGATATAACGGGCCGCTTTTTTACCATGGCCTATCGCAATGGTGGAACTCCTGTTCTCGCCAGGTAGCATATCACCACCGGCAAATACGCCGTCGAACCCCGTCATTCTTTGCGCATCGATCCTGATCGCGCCATCATCATTTATAATCATTCCTTCCACCGGCCGTAAAAAACCGGAGTCTGTTTCCTGGCGATTGGCGATGATCAACACATCCGCGGTGATCGTTTCAAATTCATTGGTGCCAACAGATTTTCCTTTTTCCACTTTCATTTTCTCCAGCGTGATCGTATTATTTTTTATACTTCGGATACTTTTCAAAAGTTGTACTTCTACTCCTTCTGCCAGGGCATCTTCGGTTTCGTAGTCATAGGCGGGCATCATTTTTTTATCGCCCGGAAAATAAACGATGGCTTCCGAACCATACCTTCTTATTATGCGGGAGAGGTATAAGGCCAGTTTGCCACCACCGTACACCAAAACTTTTTTTCGGGTAAAAGCGGTTGCGTTCAATTGCGATTCACTGAAAAATGAAAAAGCATTGGTGATATACACAGAATTATCATGTTCAAAAGTTTCTTTGTGAATTAACCCGGCGCCAATTGCCAGGAAGACCGCGTCAAAATTGCCGGCTTCTTTTTCAGCAAGTATATCCTGCACTTTATAATTCACGCGGATGGTTACCCCCAATTTTTGAATGCGATGAATTTCTGCTTCCAGTATTTCATTTGGTAAACGGTATTCGGGAACACCGGACCATAACAAACCGCCGGCTTGTGAGTTGGCTTCATAAATTTCAACAGTATGTCCTAAACGGGCGAGATGATAAGCTGCGGATAATCCGGCCGGACCGGCACCGATGACAAGAACTCTTTTCCCTGTTGGCTTTGCAGTACTGCGAATTCCCCATTGTTGTTTGATCGCTTCATCACCAATATATCTTTCTACTGCATGAATACTTACGGTAGTATCTATGTGATTGCGGTTACAGCCTGTTTCACAAGGCTTTACGCAAACCCTTCCCATTACGCCCGGGAAAGGATTGTCGGCAACCAGCGTTTGAAACGCTTCATAATAATTGCCGGACTGCGCATGCGCCATCCATGCCTGGATATTTTCTCCGGCCGGGCAGGCGCTATTGCAGGGCGGCATAAAATCAACATAAATCGGACGCATTGATCTTAGTGGGCCGGTTCCTTCTGCGTGAAGGGTAAGATCAATTGGTTTGGTGATATCTATATAAGTCATGTTAAATTATTTCAACAGGTGTGATGCACGATAGCGTATGTACAATCAAAAATCCGGTGAAAGGTAAAACCATATTAAGTTTAGCCGGGTGATATATTTCAGTCCAAAAAATGATCCATATCATGTTTGAGAGATGAATTCTTTAGATTTAGAAAAAGCCCGTGCGGATATTGAACAAATAAAAGGATTGGCGGATATTCTATTGCCTGGAAGCAGATGAGTGGGGAAGATGTTAATAAAGGTGACACCTTTTTAAAAGGAGTCACCTTTATTAACATCATTCATTTTCCTCAATAGAAATATCGCCCCCATAACAATACGCTGTCATAGCTTTGTGTGTATCAATAAATTGTTGACTGCCGCCAAACCATTCTAATACTTCTTTCCTTTTTGTGTGTGTCGGCATATCGGAAAGCATCGTATGCCAGGACGACCATTGATGTTCTGTAAAATCTTTACATAATTTATGGTGTCGGGCATTGGCATGTATATAAATGATAGCCTGCGTAAAATGACCTTCTTTTACTACTTCCACTCTTTTAAAGGGCCTGTGAAACAGGTTTCCATTTCTTTTATGTTGCTTGTTAAATGCCATTGCGTACGAATTAAAAAATCTTTTCCATTCCAACCCCAGTAATAACTCAGTTGTGGCAGTATCTGCAAGCCATTTTTTTCCAATTGGTTTCAATGTTTCTGAAGGCAGGGTTTGTAAATATTTTTTTATTGCCTCCGCAGTTTTTATTTGTACTAAAAAATGGAAATGGTTGGGCAATAAATTCCAGCAAAAAGTATCTAAAAAGGGGTGTAAATATTTTTGAAATTGTTTTTAAAAGTACAATCTGTTATCTGATGATTTAAAAAGTAACTCTTTATTATTGGTTCTGACATAAACATGAAATATTCCGCCATTGTAAAAATCTGCATTATAGTTGATTTTGTTTTTCATGAACCAATATTTTTTGCTGGTTAAAACTTTTCACAGAGGTGACACCTTCGAACACAGGTGACACCTTTTGAAAAGGTGTCACCTCTGGGAATCTTCGAGCTGACAGCTATCGAACTCCATAAAATAGTAGCCCGGTAAATATCCGCTTATCTATTTCTTGCTTCAATGTGCCTGTTTATAATACTTTTTAAGTTGCGCATTTTTTAGTAAATTTGAGGCATGCGGGAAATTCAGGAAATAGAAAGAAGGGGAACATCAGCCGTCAAAAGACTTCGCCTAAAAAAACTACAAAGCGGTTATCCTTTTATGATCAATTCAAGGGATTTACCAGGTAACCAATGCTATCTTGAATACCCTGATGGTTCCATTTCATTGGTAACATTAGTAAAATCAGCAGGAGATTTTACTGTGATCCGAAAACTCACCCGGGATGAACAAAATAATATTCGGGTAAGGTATAATTTAGCCCTCCGATAAACATGCCTGCGTTATACATAATAGCTGGTTCAAATGGTGCAGGCAAATCTACAGTCGGGCCTGATTATTTACCCACTGCTATTCAAAAAACCTGTGCTGTTTTTGATGGGGATAAGCTTTTCGTGGAAAAGCAACGTGATTTATGGAAAAATGGAATAAGGGCACATAAGGAAGCAAAGAAAATTGCTTTTGCTTTTGTAACAGATACATTTGATTCGTTAGTGCGGGACGCTATTTCTAAAAAGACTGACTTTGCGTACGAAGGACATTTTACGAATGAGGCCACATGGGATATTCCTAAAAAATTTAAGGCGAATGGATACGAAATTAATATGATTTTTTTTGGGCTTACTGACACCGATGTTTCTCAATTAAGGGTACTCGACCGGACTAAAGAAGGTGGGCATTATGTAGACCCACTTACTGTGGCATCAAACTTCTATGGTAACCTGGAAAAGTTAAATCAACATTATGTTATTTTCAATAGTTTGCAACTGATCGATACTTCAGAAACAGAACATAAGGTTCTCTGCGTATTTATAAATGGAGAAGTGGAATCTACTATTGGTTCAGCGTTATTACCAGCTTGGTTTCAAATTAATTTACCCCAATTAACCCGCAAAATAAAAGAAACCGAAAAAGAAGAAAATTAATTTCATTTCAAGCAACGAACTAAAGCCTGACCCGTGACGTTGCGGCAATCCTAATTACTTCCCGTTTTTAATTGAAATTAACATCTTCCTTCCGATAGTATCAGATCCATAAAATTAGTAACACGGCAAATGTCCCGATTACCTGTAAGGCAATAAAAAACATTGAGGTTGCAAACGGGATATTGTGTCGAATACGTTGCTCCCATGGCTGCCGCAAATAGTTAGGGAGGAGATAATATCGTAAAAGACATTATGAAAAAATATAATTAACCTGCTTTCATGTTAATCAAATAAAACATTCAATTTGATAACAGTGCTGCAATAAAACATGTAAACCACCAGGCCGACAAAGAATGATGACGTTTTATTATTATTAATATTTTAACCTAAAAAATAATATCATGAGACAAATATTTCCTTTTTTATTAAGCACCGGCTTTTTTGCCGCTGCTGCTCAGAATGTAGGTATCGGCATTTCTTCACCTAACTATAAATTAGATGTAGCAGGTAACATACACAGTAGTTCCAGTGGATATTTTGAGAATGGGATTGGCATCAACGCTACCAGCATTCTCAGTTCAGCTTACAAACTTCAGGTCAATAACGGAGCGATTGCTCTATACAAAATTTCAAAACTATTTGCTGATTGGAGGTTTGGATTATAATATTACATTGTACAAATATTTTACCTGCCGTCCTGGCCCAGCACAAGTTTCCGCATAGCAGGTGACAAAAAAGTAGCCGTCGGCAATAAACAACATACACTTCATTTGCAAATCCGGAAGCATCGCTAAACTTTGGCCATTATTTTTAGATGAATGGAATAATGTGTACCAGCTGCCGATTGGAGATTGCGGTTGAATGGATTGGTCATTACAGGCAAGCTCATCCACAGAGCTTAAGCCGGCCAGGGAAGTTGCGGCTGTGCAGATTACTGCCTGGTTTAATTGAAATTTACATCTTCGATCTGATAACTATCCGATCCGCTAAAATTAGTATCAGGATAAATGACCGCTTACTTATTTATTGTGCCATTGGGCCTTTTTATAGTACTTTTAAAGGTGCTTTTTTTTCAGTAGGTTTGAGGAATGCAGGCAGGAAAGCCAGGAAATGGAAAGAACCGAAACAGCAGCTATAAAAAGACTTCGCTTAAAAACGCCAGGAGACAGTTATCCCTTAATGATCAATTCCAGGGATTTACCAGGTAACCAATAACCGGGCCTATTTATTTGCCGCGACTATAATAAAACCAATTTGCAGAGATGACATCTTTTTAAAAAATATCTTCTCTTACCAGCAATTTATTACCGCCATGATTGAGCATAGAAATTACCATCTCTCCATATCAACAGGATCTAAAAATAAATTTATGAAGATTATTTATTTAATTTTATTTTACCTGTTATTCTGCCAGGGAAACGCATTTACACAACCTGCAAATGATGATCCCTGCGGTGCCATTACAATACCGGTAAGCATTGGAGATCTGCTCGGGCAGAACTGTAACCCAACTACCGCATACGGCTGGTCGGGATCAACACTTACTTCTGCCACGCCCAATCCATCCTGCTTTGCAACAGGATATTCAAATATCAGGGATGTATGGTATAAATTATTAGTACCTGCATCGGGAAAACTTCAAATTACAGTTGGCGCCTTTTTTACTCATTACCTTATTGCGTACAATCCGGCAGTGTGTAGCGCAACACTTACATTTAGTGAAATTTCATGTCTCACCTACCCAGGGGCCTATGTACCTGGAATAATGAACTTAACTTCATTAGCGCCTGGCAGTACTATATTTTTACGGGTCATGAGGACCACAGAAGCGGTCAATTCAATCAGCAATATTTATATGTGTGCCGCTGAAGTTTTAGACATCCCTATCGTAGACAATTCTACAAGGATTGGTGTAGGCACCTTGCGTCCCCTGGCGAAACTTGACGTAGCAGGCACAGCGATTGTAAGAGATAGTCTTTTGGTAACAAACAATATTGAAACACGTGGAAATCTCAAATCCAAAACAATCCAGTTATCAGGAGGTGCTAACCGAGGTTATATACTTCAAAGTGATACCAGCGGAAATGCTTCCTGGGTAACCCCTTAGGATGCCATGCCCAAAGGTTCCGCAGCCGGCCAAATGTTATACTGGAATGGTAGTGCATGGATCACTGTAGCGTCCGGTAAGCAAGGACAATTACTTCGATTTGATAATGGTGTGCCTACCTGGGAAAAAAATATGAAGATAGGTGATTATTACCAGGGTGGTATAGTGGCATATATCCTGGTACCGGGAGACCCGGGATATATTGCGGGCGAGGTTCATGGTTTAATTTCGGCAGCAGCAGATCAGAGTGCCAGTGGTTCTACCCGGGGGTGTAAGGGAACATTGATTGGAGGTACCTCTCTTGCACTGGGAACCGGGAAGGCAAATACAACAACAATTGTGAATGGGTGCGCTACAGCCGGCACTGCGGCAAAGCTTTGCAATGATTTACAATTAAATGGATTTAGCGATTGGTATTTACCATCAAGGAATGAATTAATTGATATTCGTAGCAATAAAGACTTGCTGAGTTTTCGTGCAAACACCTATTGGACCTCCAGTGAAATCGATGCAAATATGGCTTATGGAGTGGGTTTCGATGACAATACAGTAGCAGTCCCCATAAATAAAGCCAATATATTATTACCTGTTCGGGCTATCCGCGCTTTTTAATAGTGATTTCGGTCCGGTTAACGTCCTCCTGCGAGCTTATGGCCATCCGGTTATATCGGAGCCATCTGATTTACAGCCTGCTTTTTATAGACACAAATGTCTTTGATTCTCAAAATAATACAATAAGATCCTTTTATCCACAACTATTTTCAACCAGCGTGATTTTCAACTCCTGCTTTTTTTATGATGTTTCATGAATCCAATATACGGAAACTGCCCCATCTTGCCTTACCGATGTTTTTACAAACACCAGCTGCGGAAAAAATCGAACTTTAATTTTTCAATTTTTAACTGTACATTTCAGTTCATTAAATCTACTGTATGGATTTAAAAAATATCTTCTTTAGTTATTCAAGAGCTGACGCTTCAGATTTTGCTTTGAAACTTGCGGTTGACCTTCAGGAGAAGGGCTTTAACGTTTGGATAGACCAGCAGGATATCAGGGCCGGATCGGAATGGGATCTTGAAATTGAAAAAGCCCTGGAAACATGTGATTGTTTACTGTTTATTGAATCGGAAAAATCAGTGACCTCAAACAATGTACTGGACGAAGTTTATTGTGCAATGGATGCACACAAAGTGGTAATTCCGGTTATTTATAAAGACAGCAAAACTCCTTTCAGAATAAAAAGATTACAACATATAGATTTCACTACCAGTTATGAAACCGGCCTGGCGCATTTAGCACGGGAGTTAAAAAGCAGTCCCATTGCCGGATCTACACAACCGGATAATCAAACGGAGGTAAAAATATCCGCTAAACCCTTTTTTACAAAACCTGGTGTAATATTAATAATTGCCCTGGCGATCATTATCGCCGCAGTGGGTTTTATTTATTTAATAAATAATAAAAAAGAACTGAATAAAACACCTGGTCAAATAATTCAATCAAATGATACGCCCATTGATCAGGATTCCTCTAAAATTGAGGCAATAGTAAATGGGAAAAAAGCATCTCCGGAAATTCAAAAAATAAATGAAAAAAAAGCGACTGTCCGAAGGAGTGATAAAAACGAAATAAAAAAACCAGTTGATGAAATAGTAAACTTACATGAAACTTTCGAAGGCAAATGGCAATTAACCGGGGTTGAGCCAATTGCGAAATCGTACAGCGGTTATTTAAACATTGAAGAGATAGATGAAAAAAAAGTCAAAATTTTGAGCAGTTTTCAATTTTATTTCTTTAAAACAAATGATACCGCTTTTTTTAGTGTATTCAATGGAATTGCCAACTGCTCTTCCTGCGTATTGCAAAAAGAAATGACCATTACGGATAATGATGTCGCCTTCGCAACTCAATCATATAAAATTTTAAAAAAAGCTCAAACCGGGATTGGAAATGTGGGAGATACTATAGAGAATGCAGGCTCAAATACTTCCATTCGTGCATCTGTAACTTTGCATTTAATAAATAAAAGCACCGCAATTATCAAAGTTCAGAAAGCTGTGTCCACTCCTATTTCACGGGGATTTACAGTAGCGCCTTTTATTTATACCTTCCGGTTTACAAAGAGAGAATATTAAGTTAAAAGAAAAATAGCTGGCTGTTTTTTTATTGTCCTGCCAACCTCATCGCAGGATACCGGTCGATTCGTTTACCATTGCAATCTGGTACAACAATTGTTATTTCTGTTTGAAACCAGTAACCGGATAAGGCGTCTCTTTGGTTCGCTACCGACGAAGCCGGGATTCTCCCGATACAAATCGGGATCAAAGAAGCAGCGGCGTTGCGGTTACGTCCCGATTCCTGTGTGGAAGGAGGCGAAGCGGTGAATTTAAAAGTGCTAACACATTTAAAAGCCGAGCCAAAAATGAATAAAGATTCAGGGTGAAAATTGTTTTAGATCCCTTACCTGACCCAAATTATAGAGTTTTCCTGCAGACAATACTGAAAACGCCCGATATCATTCTTCTGTTCCAATGTTTAATTACATAAGGTCATCAAAGTACAAAATCTCTTACCGGTTCTATTGAGCCGACCATCCTCCGTCTACCGGTATCGATATCCCTGTTATAGTGGCCGCTACATCAGATGCAAGAAATATGCATACCGCAGCGATCGTTTCAATAGGTATAAATTCTTTAATGGCCTGTTTCAGCAAGAACACTTTTTGCACCACCTCATTTTCAGGAATGTTGTGTACACGGCTTTGATCCGCAATTTGTTTTTCCACCAATTGAGTCTTTACATAACCCGGACATATCGCATTGGCGGTAATGCCATAGGGTGCACCTTCCAGGGCAGCCGTTTTGGTAAATCCCACAATGCCGTGCTTTGAGGCCACATACGCACCTTTAAATTCCGACGCGAATAAGCCATGCGCCGAGGCGATGTTGATGATCCTTCCGCATTGCTGCTGTTTCATTGCACCCCATACTGCCTTGGTAAGATGAAAAGCAGCCGAAAGATTAACAGCAATAATATCGTTCCACTTTTCTTCCGGGAAATCTTCGATCGGCGATACATGCTGTATCCCTGCATTATTAATCAATACATCAATCACATCAAATCTTTCCAGGGAACTCGTTACCATTTCACGAAGGGATTCAGGCCGCAGCATATTTGCGGGAAAGAATAAATGACCGATGCCAAATTCTGTTGCTATAGACGCCGCGATCTTTTCGCCATCGGCTTCCAGCCCATTGAAAATAATGTTGTATCCATGGGCCGCAAAAGATCTTGCGATACCTAATCCGATCCCGCTGGTGCTTCCGGTGATCAAAACGGTTTTCTTTTTCATTTGTCTGAATGTTTAAAAAATATTTACCGCTTTCAAAAAAGGTTGATGGCAAATATTTTCCCTTTCATAAATTTTGATGGTTTGAAGTTAACAATTTTTGTCATCTTTTAAATATTCCGGGTAACGGCCCGCAACAGGCTTAAGCCTGGCGGGATAGTGGTGTTAAAAGGTTTGTTTTTTATCTATCCCGGATCTAAATATTTGAGTTTGAAGCAAGTCATGCTATCTAAATATCGGCAACATATCCTAACCAACTTATGCCGACTTTGTGACGTTCCGGTTATTAGGATCACTAATCTATCCTGAAACAGGCATACACTTTTATCACCGATAATTTTCGGGTCAATGTATAGATTTTAATTGCAGGTCATTCTTTTTATGATAATAAAAATAAGAAAGAATGCACAGCAATATTGGCAGTAGCATAAAAGTCATTGGTAGTTGTAAACCATCGGTTGCAATACCAGAATAGGTTGCTCCGATTATGTCAAAAGCCAAACCGGCATATGCCCATTCTTTGATCCTGGGAAAGCCCGGAACCAGGATGGCTATACAACCTAAAATTTTTGCGATCCCGATAAATGGTATGAAATAATCCGGGTATCCCAAATGGTTCATAAAAATAATCGTTTCAGGAGTCATAAGAATATCGGGCACTGCCGAGAAAATCATCAATGCTGCAAACAGGGCTGTTACAACCCAATAAATTATTTTCGTTTTTTTCATCTTTTTTATTTTTGATGCTATAAATTTAATTATTTTTTTGATCATAGTTAAACATCCGGTTTACACTAAACTTGTCTGTACAACTGCCAAAGTATGCTGCCCCAAAACATATCCTGCAACGGCATTGTTACTGTACCTGCGTCAGAAATTGCATCAAACAATTTTTGGTTTCCGTTCTTGATTCCGGTTCAAGATTAATATGCATATTGTTTCCTGAATTAACCTTAAACCCCATGCTTTCCGGGGCATCTGCTTCCATTAAAATGTGCCCGCCAACAATTGGCAGCTCAACCATTCAGGATTAGCCTTTTACCGGCTTCAGATAATGGCGGATGTCCTTCAACAGCAGGTATTTCACCAAACCTTTGAATGCCATTACCATGAAATTCGGTTCTGAATACTGATCTGTAGAAATTGAATGCTTCTTCTGTGTTGCCCCGGAAGTTCAGGTAAGTGTTTGTTCCTGCCATATTGGTTGTTTTTAGCTGACTGCGGATATTTAATTGTGCCTGCAGGTATTTGTTTAGTTTTTCAATATTCTGCTTCAGGCCCTCACCAGCCTTAAACGTTTTTACTACCTGTAAAAATTGCTCCTTTGTTTCAAAAAGCATGTGCCAATCGATATGTGTTTTATCACCCCGGGTTACAAATTCAACAGTGGCAAGAAATTTCGGAGCGGAAATATGATCATACACCAGCTTTTTATGCATCACCACTTCTTTAAATACACTCTTATTTCTATATTCTGTACCATCAGGGCCATGCTTTACCAATCCTATTCCCCATTTGTTTTCACATTCATTTTAGTGATCGTATTTGAAAAGCCATTGGGGCCCCACCAATTTTTGATGTGTTCGTGGGATCTGTCTATACTTCCCAAACAAGCGCTACAGGAGCGTTAAGCAATCGTGAAATACGTATTTCGCGATCGGCTGTATTATTTTTTTCCTTTTGCATGCTTTTTTTCTTTTTGAAGTTTATCTAAATATAATTCCAGTGAGTCCGGTTTAGATTACCAAAACCTGCGATACTGTTCCACCCAATCAGATACTTCGCTTAAATTGTCAAGTTTTACATCACAATACCTTACCCGGCCCTGCCGGCGGATCACAACCATCCCACATTCTGTCAAAATTTTTATATGTTGCGAAATAGCGGGTCTGCTTATGTCAAAGTTTTCGGCAATTGCATTTAGGTTCATAGACTACCGTGCAATCAGGTTGATGATCTGGCGCCCGGTAGGGTCGGCAATTGCCTGGAACACATCTCTTCTGGTTTCTGAGGACATAATTTGTAAGTATTGGATTACGCAAACTTATAGTAAGCATTTGATTACGCAAATTTTTTTATCGCTTTTTAGGAAATCTAAAAGCCGGGAAATTGCGGGTGAAATTTAAGGGCGTGTTGCAATTAACAATCACTAAAATACATATACTGCAGTCGTCAACTCCAGGCAAATAAAAAAACTTTAATTGCCCTATTAAAATACTTTCTTTCAATAAACAGCCAATGTCGTGAAAAATGAAATTGCCTGATTGTGCGAAAAAAATATTATCATTACGTCTGACTGACACGATGATGTTTAAAAAACGCTATCATGAAAAAAATAATTACCGGTGTAATCGCTGTTGGTATGCTGCAGTCAGCAACATTACACGCACAAACCTGGAGTGAAAAAAGCAGCGGAGCAATTTCGATCGTAACAAACAAAAGCGGCCAGACGCTTGGCTACTCGCCTGGTTCGGGGGTTAAGCTTGTTATTGTTAATGGCCTTGCGTTTAAAGATCTGAATAGAAATGGCAGGCTTGATAAATATGAAGACTGGCGCCTGCCCGCTGATGTTCGTGCAAAAGACCTGGCGTCAAAAATGAGTATTGAACAAATTGCAGGCCTCATGTTGTACAGCAGGCACCAGCCCATTCCAACAGGTGCGGCAGGGCCATTTGCCGGAACCTACAACGGAAAGGCCTTCCCGGAAAGTGGCGCAAACCCTTTTGATCTTTCGGATCAGCAAAAAGAATTTCTTACAAAAGATAATTTACGGCATGTGCTCGTTACCTCTGTGCAAAGTCCGGAAGTAGCAGCAAAATGGAACAACAATGTACAGGCATTAACGGAAGGTATCGGCCTGGGTATTCCTGCCAACAACAGTTCTGATCCGCGTCATGGCATTGTTGCCAATGCGGAGTTTAATGCTGGCGCCGGCGGCTCTATTTCGATGTGGCCTGGTTCGCTTGGCCTGGCCGCCACTTTTGATCCTGCGATCGTACAAAACTTTGGCCATATTGCAGCAATGGAATACAGGGCCCTTGGCATTGCAACGGCTTTGTCGCCACAGGTTGATATGGCAAGCGATCCCCGATGGAACCGGGTAAGCGGTACATTTGGTGAAAGCCCGAAACTGGCTGCAGATATGGCACGCGCATATATTGACGGCTTTCAAACATCAAACGGAAGCAATGAAATTGCAGGCGGCTGGGGCTACAGCAGTGTGAATGCAATGGTAAAACACTGGCCCGGCGGCGGCAGTGGTGAGGGTGGCAGGGATGCACATTATGGATATGGAAAATATGCCGTATACCCCGGCAATAATTTTGCACAGCACCTGGTTCCCTTTACCGATGGCGCATTTAAATTGGCCGGCAAAACAGGAATGGCCTCTGCCGTAATGCCTTACTATACCATCTCTTACAACCAGGATAAAAAGAACCATGAGAATATTGCCAACAATTATAATTCATATATCATCACCGACCTTTTAAGAAAAAAATATCACTACGATGGTGTGGTTTGTACAGACTGGCTGGTAACCGGTGATGAAGCGGCCGTTGATATTTTTATCACCGGCAAGTCATGGGGCGCAGAAAAATTATCCATTGCCGAAAGACATTATAAGATCCTGACGGCAGGTGTTGATCAGTTTGGTGGCAACAATGATGCAGGCCCGGTTATAGAAGCCTATAAAATGGGTGTAAAAGAACACGGCGAAAGCTTTATGCGAGCAAGGTTTGAACAGTCTGCCGTGCGTTTACTGAAGAATATTTTCCGCACAGGATTGTTCGAAAACCCTTATCTCGATCCCGAAGTTTCCAAAGGCATTGTTGGCAAGCCCGAATTTATGAAAGCTGGTTATGATGCACAGTTGAAATCAATGGTGTTGCTGAAAAATAAAAATAATGTGCTGCCACTGCAAAAAAATAAAACCGTGTATGTTCCTAAAAAATATACACCGGCAGGCAAAAATTTTCTTGGAATGGATATACCTGAGAAACTGGATTATCCCGTGAGCCTTGATATCGTAAAAAAATATTTTAAGGTTACAGAAAATCCTGGTGAAGCGGATTACGCGTTGGTGTTTATCAGCAGTCCCAATAGCGGTGGTGGCTACAGCAGTGCGGATGCAAAAGCGGGTGGCACCGGTTATGTTCCAGTTAGTTTGCAATACGCTTCATATACGGCAACCGGTTCACGCGACCCAAGTATTGCCGGTGGGGACCAGTTTGAAAAATTTACCAATCGCAGTTACAAGGGCAAAACCGCAACAGCAATTAATTCAACTGACCTCGGCATGGTAACTGATACCTATGCAAAAATGAAAGGAAAACCGGTGATCGTATGTGTAAACATCAATAATCCAATGGTGTTTGCCGAGTTTGAAAAAGATGCCAATGCTATTGTTGCAAACTTTGGCGTACAGGACCAGGCCATTCTTGATATCCTGGTGGGCAATGCAACGCCATCAGGTTTGCTACCATTACAAATGCCTGCCAATATGCAAACAGTAGAAAAGCAAAACGAAGATGTGCCGCTCGACATGCAATGCTATAAAGACGCGGAAGGCCATGTATATGATTTTGGTTATGGTCTTAACTGGAAGGGGGTTATCAAAGACGCGAGAAATACAAAGTATAAGAAGTAGATTTTTTTATCCCGTTCCTGGCGGATGTATTGGAATACTTCGTCAATATTCACTTTATCAACCGCCGACGGGGTTGTAACCACGCAACCCGTCAGCGGTTGTAAACCCTGACAGCGGATGATGGTCTCATATCTTTAGCAATTTAAAAACATCCATAAACACTGCATTACGCAAATGAAGCCAGCCAGGATTTCTTTATCATTTTTTTTTATTTATTCTTCAGTTTGTACCGGTCAACTTTTCTCAACATTTTATGTAACTTCAGTAATAAATCAATGTGCGGCCTGGTATCGCGGATCTAACCTGTATCGGTTCCACATCTGCTGCCGGTTGCGTAAAATATTAGGAAACGCTACTGTAGACTCACAATATTTTTCAACTACTTTTTTAGCTGTTTTCAAATGAAGAAAATAGTATTAAAGCTGAGGTATGGAGGCAACTAACCCCCGGAGAAGATCACCGGTCAATATGATTACGATGAAAAAAATAATTTTGATTTTATTACTCTTTGCTCATAAAGTTTCTTTTTCACAGGATGAGAAAGTGCTGAAAATAAGAACATGGCGCCAACAGCAGGAGCAATCCATCATACATGAATTTGTATCTTTTCTTTCTATCCCGAATATTGCAATTGATACTGTAAACCTTCAGAAGAATGCACAGTTCATTTTAGAAATGATGCGTAAACGGGGTATTGGCAATCTGCAGCTATTGCCCGCCGTTACCAAAGGAGTTCCACCGGTAGTATATGGTGAAGTGATGACACCCGATGCTAAGGAAACACTGATTTTTTATGCTCATTACGATGGCCAGCCGGTCAACCCGGCTCAATGGGCAACAGGGCTTGAACCTTTTATTCCCAAATTATTTACAACCTCACTCCTCACGAAAGGAAAAAATATTCCTTACCCGGCTACAGGTAGCTATGACCCGGAATGGAGGATCTATGCGAGGGGCGCTTCTGATGACAAAGCAGGTGTGTCCGTTATTTTGAATGCTTATGATGCTATTGTAAAAACCGGCATGAAGCCCGCCTGCAACATTAAATTTTTCTTTGAAGGAGAAGAAGAGGCAGGCTCTACGCACCTGGGTGAGATACTGGAAAAAAATAAGGGGCTCCTTCAATCCGATCTCTGGATCATGTGCGACGGACCGGTTCATCAGTCAGGTAAAAAGCAGATTGTTTTTGGCGTGCGTGGCGATGCACACCTGGATCTTACTGTATATGGCCCAAAGCGGCCACTGCACAGCGGGCATTATGGTAACTGGGCGCCAAATCCTGCGATGATGCTGGCAAAATTACTTGCTTCCATGAAAGACGATTCGGGGCGGGTTACCATCAGGGATTTTTATAATGATGTGCTGCCTCTGTCTGCTGCAGAGCAAAAAGCCCTGCAGGAAGTACCTTCTGTGGATCAGCAGATGAAAGAAGAATTAGGACTGGCCGCGTCGGAAATGAAAGGAAAATCTTTAACCGAATCTATCAACCTGCCATCACTCAATATCAATGGCATGCAAAGCGGTAATGTAGGCAAGATGGCTTCAAACCAGATCCCAACTACTGCCACTGCAGTGCTGGACCTGCGACTGGTGTTGGGTAACGAATGGAAACGCCAGCAACAAAAAGTGATCGATCATATCAGGTTGCAGGGATATACCGTGATTGACCATGACCCCACGGATGCCG
>JBDTVX010000050.1:0-19044 GCA_040007015.1 Ferruginibacter sp.
TTAATCCCCAGGCACCGGCGCCATAATAATTTCCAATATCTTCCCATACCCAACCGCCTGGCAAAGGTTCCATTGTAAAATGACTATCATCACAAACCAGGTCGCCTGCAACTGACTGTATCCTATTTTTCCGCAGGATACCCAATATCTTTTTTAAAACCAATTCCTCCGAAGTCGTGTTCCAGCGGTTACTGCCAAGGGTCGGATCTCCTCTTCCCGTTAAATACAGGTTGCCTTCCAAAACACCTCTATTGATCTGCAGATCATAATCTACATAAGTTTTGTATTGAAATCCTTTTCCAAGTAATTCAAAAGCACTTACGCTTGTGATTACTTTTTGACAACTCGCCGGGGCCAACCCAAGCTCACCATTTTTATCAAAAACCACGTTGCCTGTTCTGCTATCTATCACATACAAGCTGATGATGGCATGTTTAAACTGCTCATCCTGCGATAATTTTTTTATGGCAATATCCAATTGGCCGGCTATGTTTTGGCTACAACAATGGTAAGCAAATAATACAAATGAAATTACTATAACCACAATCCTTTGGAACATTTTTATTAATTTTGAAAATTGAAATTAGCAAATAATGACAACACCGGTTTTAAATTACATTAGCGAACAGGATTACCTGGAAGCAGAAAGAAAGGCTTTTGAAAAGCATGAATATTACAAAGGTGAAATCTTTGCCATGAGCGGAGCATCCTTTCGGCATAATAAAATTTTCAAAAATTTATTTGTAGATATTGGATCAAAATTGAAGGGTAAATCATGTCAACCGTATGGAAGCGATTTAAGGATTTATATCCCTTCAAATACTTTGTATACTTATCCTGACATTTCTATAATATGTGGAGAAGAAGAATCAACGGATGATCAATTTGACACCGCCACCAATCCCTCTGTAATTATTGAAATATTATCTAAATCAACAAGGGATTATGACAAGGGGTCCAAATTTACTTTATATAGGGCTATTGAAACACTCAAAGAGTATGTCCTTGTTGATTCCAGCAATATTTTAGTTGAAAAATTTATTCGCAATGCTGATGATAGCTGGCAGTTGACCGAATACAAATTATTAACGGATGTTTTTTCAATCAGCACAGTCGATATCAATATCACACTCTCTGATGTTTATGAAGGTGTAAAATTTGAATAAATTATACATCCACCCGCATTATTTAATCCATTTTAAAAATCAGCATGACAGAAGCAGTCATCATCACCATCGGTGATGAATTATTAATAGGACAGGTAATAGACACCAACAGCGCCTGGATGGCGCAGCAATTGAACAAAGCTGGCATCCGGGTTGTTCGGCGTGTAGCCGCAGGTGATGTATGGAATGAGATATGGAATACGCTGGATGAAGAAAGCCTGCATGCGGATATTATTTTGATAACCGGCGGCCTTGGCCCAACGGCTGATGATATCACCAAGCCCCTGCTTTGCAAATATTTCAATGGTAAAATGATCGTTGATGCCGGGGCCCTTGAAAATGTAACCAACATTTTTACAAATATCCTGAAACGGCCAATGATAGAACGAAATTTAAAGCAGGCCGAAGTTCCGGACACCTGTCGGGTGATCTTAAATAAAAGAGGCACTGCACCGGGTATGTGGTTCGAAAAAAACGGGAAAATATTTGTAAGCATGCCCGGCGTTCCCCACGAAATGAAAGGCATGATGCATGATGATGTGATCCCGCAGTTGAGCAAACATTTTAAATTTCCACACATAGCGCATCGTACGTTACTGACCGCTGGTGTAGGCGAAAGTTTTCTTGCTGACCTGGTTACCAATTTTGAAACTACGCTCCCTCCGCACATTAAAATGGCATACCTGCCTAACTATGGCATGGTTCGTTTGCGCTTGTCTGGCACCGGTTTTAAAAAAGAAGCAATAGAAAGAGAAATCCAGCTATTTTTTGATAAACTGCAATTATTAGTACAACCATATCTTGTTACCAATGAAGATGAGGCTATGCAACAGGTGGTAGGAAAAATATTGATAGCAAAAAACAAAACCGTTTCCACCGCCGAAAGTTGCACCGGTGGCTATATCGCCCATTTATTGACTGAAAAGGCCGGGGCTTCGGCTTATTATAGTGGCAGCGTGGTAAGTTATTCGTACCAGGCTAAAGAAGATCTTTTACAGGTAGATAAAACCACCCTGGAAACAAAGGGAGCGGTAAGTGAAGAAATAGTGCTCCAAATGGCCAAAGGCGCTTTAAAAAACATTCAAACAGATTATACCATTGCCGTATCGGGTATTATGGGGCCTGATGGTGGAATGGCGGATAAACCCGTTGGTACGGTATGGGTAGCGGTGGGTAGTAAATATAAATTAATTGCAGAAAAATTTTATTTCCGGTTCGACAGGCAGCGAAATATAGAGCTAACAGCTACCTATGCTTTAAATATGCTTCGTAAATTTATTTTGGCGCAGGCTGATTGACCAGCGATCTCGTGACAGGATTGGCGTGCTCTTGAGCTTACCAGGATGGTAATCCTTTAATTTGGCTTTCCGCCGGACGATATGAAAGGGATTCCAAGGAAATAATTATCTTTGCCCGATTGTTAGTCAAGGAATGGCCTGCTTAGATTAAATTGCAATTTATTATATTCAAATTTCAAATTATTATATGTCTGTAGTAGATCTGGTAATGCCGAAACTGGGGGAAAGTATCATGGAAGCTACTATATTAAAGTGGCATAAAAAACCGGGTGATACCGTCCAGGAAGATGAAACCGTGCTGGATATTGCCACAGATAAAGTTGATAGCGAAGTGCCTGCTACGGCGCAGGGCGTTATTGAAGAAATTTTGTTTAATGAGAATGATGTGGTTCCAATTGGCGCAGTAATTGCCAAAATAAGGGTGGATGCAAGTTCGGCCATTACGCAATCACAGCCTTCACCCCAGGCCTGGAAACCCACCTATGAGGAAGCAAAAATAGTAGAAGAAGTGCCTTACCAACCTGCCGCACATTTGGTTTCGGCACAGCAATCAACTGCTAATAATAATGGGATCAGGTTCTATTCCCCGCTGGTAATAAATATTGCGCAACAGGAAGGAATTGGCATGGCGGAGCTGGAAAAAATACCAGGTACCGGGCAGGATGGAAGAGTAAGCAAAAAAGATATTTTAGCATATATTGCAACAGGGGCAACCGGTAACAGGCAACAGGCAGCCGTGGGCCACCAGCAACCATTGGCGGTTACCCGCGTAGAAATTGAAACCACCGGTAACCAGGAAAATAATAACCAGCTGGCACTGACAAACAACTATCCCGACAATGTTGAGATCATTGAAATGGACCGAATGCGTAAGCTGATCGCCAGGCATATGACCGATAGTACACATACCAGTGCGCATGTAACTAGCTTCGCAGAATGCGATGTTACCAATGTGGTGTTGTGGAGAGAAAAAATTAAAAAAGATTTTGAAAAAAGGGAGGGCGAAAGAATCACCTACACTCCTTTATTCATTGAGGCCATCATTAAGTGCATTAAAAAATACCCGATGCTTAGCAGTTCGGTCGATGGCGATAGAATTATTATTAAGAAAAATTTAAATATTGGTATGGCAACAGCTTTACCAAATGGAAACTTAATTGTGCCGGTTATAAAAAATGCCGGCGAGTTGAACTTAGCCGGTCTTACAAAACAAGTGAATGGACTGGCAAATGCAGCAAGGACGGGCAAATTAAAGCCAGAAGATACTACCGGCGGCACCTTCACTTTAACCAATGTAGGAACCTTTGGAAGTATTATGGGTACGCCTATTATTAATCAGCCACAGGTAGCTATCATGGCGGTAGGTGCAATTAAAAAAAGACCCGTGGTAATAGAAACTCCGCAAGGCGATAGTATAGCCATCCGCCATATGATGTATATTTCCCTTAGCTACGATCACCGCATTATCGATGGCGCATTGGGCAGTACTTTTTTAAATGCCGTATCAAAAGAATTGGAAAATTTTGACGGGAACCGGAGTATTTAACCCCCATCCCCTAAAGGGGGTATTCGAAGACTATGCTTTTATTTCCCCCCTTTAGGGGATGGGGGTATGGATTTTACCTCTGATTTCATCTCATGTATATACTTAATCAATTTTGAATACAGACAAGTATAAACATATTGACGATAACCAACTATTGCAAAATTTTTATGCAGATAAAAATAATGAGTGGCTGGGTATTTTATTGCAGCGTTATACATTACTCTTATTAGGGGTATGCATGAAATACCTTAAAAATGAAGAAGAAGCGAAGGACTGCGTACAGCAGGTTTTTTTAAAGTCCATTACTGAACTGCACAAATATAAAGTTGATTATTTTAAGAGTTGGCTTTATATGGTAGCAAAGAACAATTGCCTGATGAAGCTGAGACAAAAAGGAAAGCAGCCCATAGAAATAAATGAACAACTATTATCAACACCGGATGAAACCGAAGACATAAAAAAGTATATCGAAAAAGATGCCGCATTAACCAATATGGAAAAAGCGCTTCACCTGCTTAATGAAGAACAGTTGCAATGCGTAACTTTGTTTTATCTTAAAAAAAAGAGTTACCAGGATATTACCGAACAAACAGGCTATTCTTTATTAAAAGTAAAGAGCCATATTCAAAACGGAAAGAGAAATTTAAAAATAATATTGGAACGATTACAACACAATGGACAATGACCTGAAGAACATATTATCAAACGGCAATAAGGATATTGATAATCAAAAGCTAATGGATTACCTTAGTAACCAATTATCAAAAGCAGACAGCCATTCGGTAGAAAAAGATATGGCTGATGATGAATTTATCAATGATGCCGTGGAAGGCTTGCAACAAATTGAAAGCAAAAAAAATATGCAGGCTTATGTGGAACAATTAAATAACGACCTGCATAAGCAAATAGCAAAAAATAAAAGCCGAAAAGATAAACGCAGGTTAAAGGATCAGCCTTACGCCTATATTACAATTATTATAATTTTAATCCTGTTGGTTATTAGTTTTATTGTTTTAAAAAAATACCTGGACGCAAAGCGTTCAAGCCCCTCCGTTACTTCCCAAAATACACCCCGCAGGTATCCACTTTAATTCCCTGCATCAATCCGCCATTGCCTCGAAGCCGGCATAAATGCCATCATTGTAATACTGCCCGATCCGGTTTATTATATCAACGTATTAAAAAAAATCCCCTGATAAATCCGGGGAAATATTATGAGCCTGAAAGGTCAAACTAAAACAGCCACTATTTTTTGGTCGAATCTTTTTTCATTTTTGATTTGGACATAGGCTTCTTCAAAGTATCCATCATCGGCATTGCTGTAGTATCCATCGGTTTTTTAGCAGTATCTAAGGCATTGATAGCAGCCAGGGAATCTGCGGTAGCAGCAGCTCTGGCTGAATCAGAGTCAGCACCGGATTTAGTATCAGTGCTATTGCTGCAGGATGTGATGATTGCTGTAACAGCGAAAATTGAAAATAATTTTTTCATTTTGATTAATTTTGAATTTTAAAATTTCGGTGCAATATTACTTCTTTTTTTAACTACATAATAATTTTTTCTAATTGTTAACTCCCGGATGCATCCTGGTTCGCTCATAAATATTAAACCTGCTTTTTACTTTTTTCGAAAGAATACCCTTACAGGAACACCTGTAAGCTTAAATTTCAGTCTTAACTGGTTTTCAAGATAATTTTTATACGGGGTTTTTACATCATCCGGGTAATTGCAGAAAAATGCGAAAGAAGGTACAACAACCGGCAGTTGCGTAACATATTTAATTTTCACCTGGTTCCCTCTTACAACCGGTGGATGATAAGCTTCCACAGCCTTTAACATAATATCATTTAACTTTGAAGTGGGAATCTTCTGCCCACGGTTTTCGTAAACTTCCAATGCCACTTCCATTGCTTTAAAAATCCTTGTCTTTTCTTTGGCGGAAATAAATAAAATCGGAAGATCCGTAAACGGTGCGAATCGTTTTTTTAATGCTGCTTCATAATCCCGGGCGGTATTGGTTTCCTTTGGCATTACATCCCACTTGTTTACCAATACTACAATTCCCTTTCCTTTTTTTACCGCCATGGCAAAAATAGTAAGATCCTGTGCGGCAATGCCTTTTTCCGCATCTAGTAAAAGCATACATACATCCGCTTCGTCAACAGCTTTGATGGCCCTTATTACGGAATAAAATTCAAGATCCTCGTTAACTTTTGCCTTGCGCCTGATCCCGGCTGTATCGATCAGTATAAATTCTTTATTGAAAAGATTGTAATGTGTGTGTATCGTGTCCCTGGTTGTTCCTGCTATATCGCTTACAATAGTACGCTCCTGCCCGGTTAAAGCATTGAGCAGGGATGATTTACCCACATTCGGCTGGCCAATAATAGCAAACTTTGGCAATTGTTTTTCTTCCGCATCTTCCACCTTTTCTATAATCAACGACGCTACCTCATCCAGTAAATCGCCCGTACCTGTACCACTGATGGAAGAAAGAAAATGTATTTTCTCAAAGCCAAGACTGTAAAATTCAGATGCCTCCAGCAACCTGTCGTGGTTATCGACTTTGTTCACCACTAAAAAAACCGGTTTAGACGTTTTGCGTAAAAGCTGGGTCATGGATTGATCCAGGTCGGTAATGCCGGTTGCTACGTCTACCATAAAAATAATCGCATCCGCTTCCTCTAAAGCAATCAGCACCTGCTTGCGGATCTCCTTTTCAAAGATATCTTCACTTTTGGGCACAAATCCACCGGTATCAACCACGTTAAAAGATTTGCCATTCCATTCTGCCACTCCATACTGACGGTCGCGGGTAACTCCACTTACATCATCCACTATGGCCTTCCTTTCCTCCAGCATCCTGTTAAAAAAAGTGCTTTTGCCTACATTCGGCCTGCCTACTATTGCAACTGTAAAACTCATTTTTAATGAATAATGAATAATGAAAAATTGATAATTCCTCTAATGCGATGATTTTTTAAATTTATCAAAGCGTGTTAGAATTAATTAATAATTAATAATTCTTCAGCGCTATGATTTATTAAATTTCTCAGATGGTGTTTTAATTAGTAATAATTGGTAATTGATAATTTTTTAATTGATAATGCCTAAATATGAACAATCTTTGAATTAGAAAAAATTATTAATTATTAATTAATACCCGTATTCTTTCAACTGCATTTCACTGTCTCTCCATTTGGGCCTAACTTTTACAAACAATTCTAAAAAAACTTTACTGCCTAAAAATTCCTCAATATCTTTTCTTGCAAGGGTGCCGAGCTGTTTTATCATTTTCCCTCCTTCCCCCAAAATAATCCCTTTTTGCGTGTCGCGCTGCACAATGATATCTGCGCCTATCTTTATCAAAGTTATTTTTTCTTTAAATTCCTGTACCAATACGGTTGAATGATAAGGTATCTCCTCCCCGTACAATAAAAATATTTTCTCTCTTATAAGCTCACCAACAAAAAATTTGGTGGGCAGATCGCTAAGGTCATCTCCTTCGTAAAATGCCGGCCCTTCCGGCAACAGGTTAAGAATAGCGGCTAATAACTGATCGATGCCCTTTTTCTTAAGCGCTGAGATCACTATAACTTCTTTACAATAAGACTGTGCCTTAAAAAAGGTTGTGGCATTTTTTATATCGGCTTCACTAACTGCATCCGATTTATTCAGCACAACAAGGGCCGGCGCTTTTAAATGCAGAAAAGTAAAAATAGCATTGCTTTCTTCCGGATTCTCACGGGCATCCGTTATTAAAAGTGCCACATCCGCATCTTCCAGGCTACCCTTTACTGCCTGCATCATTTTTTCATGCAGTTTGTATTTGGGTTCAATGATACCCGGTGTGTCGGAAAAAATTATCTGATACCCGGGATTTGTCAGGATTGCTTTAATACGATGCCGGGTAGTTTGTACTTTGTGAGATACAATTGCCAGCTTTTCTCCCATCAGGGTATTTAGCAAGGTACTTTTGCCCGCATTAGGTCTTCCAAATATGTTAACAAAACCGGATTTCATGTATGTTATTGTAAACGCGGCCCTGGGTTCGACTTTGACTACCGCATACAAGCTGGAGGATGGAGGAGGTAATCAAATTCATTAGCTAAAACCGGCTAAGAATAAAAAAGGCTCAAAATGAGCCTTCAATTTAGTTACGGGGAGAGGGATTAAATCTCTGCCCGCATTTTGTTGCGAAGAGAGGGATCGAACCTCTGACCTTCGGGTTATGAGCCCGACGAGCTACCGCTGCTCTACTTCGCGGTGCAAAAATAATGGTTTACGCCCTTGCAGCCAAATAATATATAATCATTCGAAAATTAATAATTTTATGAATCATTATTTAAACCTTGCCCGGGAATTCACGTAAAGATTGCAAATCACTGGGAAAAGACCCTTGCACCATTGATTATTGAATATAATTTATCTGCACTAAAAACCATTTGTATAAAGAGTCATTGGTATTTTTGCAGGCACGCTTTGGAACTTGCAGAAGTGGGGGAATTAGTATTACAAGTGTTCAAATTAACTCAAATGCTTAATAGAATTCCAACTGTTCAATTCAGCACTTCTGCCACCATTTTGGCAAGACTTGGTGGCCGTTCGTTGTTTGTCTGTCCACCGTTTTACTTTTTTGATTGCCAAAATCTGTCTTTGCCTTCTGCTATCCATTCTAAGGATTGGTCCATTCGTTTTTGCCGGGTTTCGTCTGTTTTTGCATCAGCAACCCAAATAATATAGCTCTTACGAAATGAAGGTGATTTGCTTTCAAATATTGAATTTGCCTTTTTGTTCTTTTTTAGCGCTTCAATAAACGCTTTTGGTGCCACAAATTCTCCTGTTGATTTCTCTTTTACCGGTTTCGGTTTTGGAGTGCCACTAGCATTCAGTTCCATTGCTTCTTTGATATATGCAACTAAAATTTTCTTTGCCGGCAATTCAGAAATGTCCTTTATCTTGTCCATATAACCGAATTTTTTTCCTGCTTTTATACTGTCCTGAATGGCTTTGTCTTTCATAAGTTCTGCTTTGTATAAACTAAATGAACAATGCTGCCTAAAACCTGCCATCATACATAAATGGTCGCCTTTGTAAGAATAATGAGGTGTTCCCCATTTGATGTCTTCTTCCACGTCAGGGCAAGCGCTATGCACTATTTCGCTCAAATGTTTAAGAATAGGTTTTGCAAAATCCGCCATCTTTGCAATGTATTCAGCAACTTTTGAATTATAATTTTCCATTTTAGTTTGATTTTTTTTGATTGAAGATATAAGAACAAACACCAAACCCAAATAAAAGTGGCATCATAATCAGAACCGACATTTGAAAACCATCTGTCATTATGTTTGAATAAGTCGCTCCGATTAAGTCAAAGAATAAACCTGCATAAGCCCTCTTTTATTTTCTTAAAGTCTGGAATTAAAATCGCAACGCTTCCTAAAATTTTTGCAACACCAATAAAAGTAGTGAAATATTTAGGATAACCTAATGTGCCATAAATTTTACTGCATCTTCTGCATTCATGATATCCGGAATCGCTGTGAAAGCCATAAACAGCCAATACACTTACATAATTCATTTATTATCTATTGGTTCTGCCAGTCCGATAAGAAGCCCTTCGGCTCCACGAATGTAGCAGAGACGATACGAGTGTTCGTATTGAACAACTTCGCCTACAAGTTGAGCACCATGTTTAATAAGCCTGGATACAAGCTCGTCAATGTCTTCAACAGTGAACATAATGCGTAGATAACCCAGGGAATTAACAGGTGCTGTTCGATGGTCTGAAATAGTTGGTGGGGTGATAAATCGTGAAATCTCAAGCCGGCTATGGCCATCAGGTGTGACCATCATAGCTATTTCTACCTGTTGAGAATCCAGTCCGGTAACCCGACCAGACCATTCTCCTTCGATTATAGCACGGCCTTCGAGCTTCAAACCAATTTCAGAGAAAAAGGAGATGGCATTATCAAGTGATTCTACAACGATGCCCATATTATGCATACTTACCAATTTGTTTTGATTCATAGTTTTAACAATTATTAATTAAAAAATTCTATATTTAAAACTTAGTTCAATTAAGTTTATGAATTCGTATCGCTTTAGTTTTTCATTTTTGATTTACAATGAAATTAATTAATAATTTCACCTTTGATATTCGCCAACTTTTCCCGCCATTGTTGCAGTTCTTCAGGTGTTTGCCTCACCCAGTCTGTAACTTCCCCAACAATTTTCAATGGTTCTTGGCTGCGATATGAGCGTGTCGGATTTCCCGGAAACTTTTTGTCTGTAACATTCGGGTCATTTTCAAAACTCCCTGTCGCCTCAACGATATAAATACGCTCGATTCCATCACCTTTTGCTAATGCAGCTGCAAGTCCCGCGCCATTAACCAACGCTGTGAAATAAATATGATTCATTTTGAGTTCAGATTTGTAATTGGAATCTCCTCCTGCAGTTAGTAAATCTCCAAGCTGCAAATCCGCTTTTGTCCCATGATAAAAGGGACCTTTGTCAGACGGTTTATCTTTAAAGGAAGTTGCTAATTCATAATTCTTTTTTGCCTTGTCAGCGTCTTTTAAGTCCTCATAGCATTTAGCAATGTTTAAATAAAGAGAAGGGAAAGCACTCTTAACAATGTCGCTATTTATTTTTACTGCAAACTGCAAAGCTGTTTCGAGCCATTTTAATTTGTCGGAAACATTTATTTGATGTCGGGCTACATAATGAGTGGCAATAAATTTTTCAAAATCGTTTGTCGATTCGTTCCAGGCTTGAAGAAACAATTTGCTTGCTTCTTCTGGTTTGCCTTTTTCCTCCATGCTCATACCTTGAAGACAGAGTTTGACAACATTGTTGTTTGGGTTGAATTCCATTTTCTAAATATTTTGCTTTAATTATTGTAATTTCAATTTAGTGGTTTGTCCTAAGATCGGCTGTTGGCTGCTGCCCTTCTATTCTGTCAGCCGTGAAATAAGTATCTTGTCAGAGGTGAATTGTGCATTTAAATCTTCTGCTAAGAAGTTGTCCGAAATGAAAAACACGAAATTTTACTCTGCAATTAATTATTTGTCTGTCTGCCTGTGTGTCTTCAGGTTTTTCTGCAATTATTGTTTCTTTTCTCCTTTAAAAATCCACTGAATACCATATTTATCGCAAAACTGTCCGTAAATTCCAAATGGCAGTTCATGTAATTCCTGTAGCCTTTCATTTTAATCTGTCACAATACACTTAATTATTTAGGTTTTGATATGCGTTGCCCAATGAATGGTCATTATGGTACCGGCAAAGATAGCGGCAATGCCAACAACACGCTCAGTGATTTCAGGCCGTGAAAGTAGTTTTTCCGCGGCAATTACAATCTCAACAGATATCATCGCAAGTGGATTCATGATTCCAAGAACAATAAAATCGTCATCGGCGCAGCGCAGCATGCAAAACACGTTGCACCCTGTTCGCAGCTTTTTTTAATATTTTTTAGTGTAAAGCCGTTTTGTTTCGGATGTAAAGTTGTTAACTATTTTTTTTGTTTGGTCTTTTATGAGGTCATTTCAAAGGTCTTTTTCAATTGATTTTTTGGGTGGTTTTGTACCAAATAGGTTTAGCATTACCAGCATCACTAAATTCCCGGGAAAAGAAAGACATATTACCAACGATTATTATTTAATGGTATCGTAGCGCTAATAGCTGCAAACCCAACAAATCGGAGAAGGCTGATCTTTGAGGGAAGGCTATCTTCCGAATGGCCGAATCAGTGAGTTTACTAACGAACGAAGCGACTGAAGAAGGTGACGTGGAGGCAGAACGAAAAACCGCATCAGGCATTGGCCTGGAAATCCTTTTTTGTTTCACAAGAGATTGAATCAAAAAGCCCGACCCGTAGAGGAATGCCCCCCTTCAATTTATTTATTATATATTATAACAAACGGTACTGTAGCAACGCCCCGGCACAGGAAACCATCCCCGCATTGCCTGCCCCCTCATTCCTCCGCCTATCGTTAAAGCGCCACGACTGGAACATGGATGGAAGGTTTTTCTTTTAATCCAACACTGCCGCGCATAACGGGCGTTCTGCATAAAGACACACATTATTTTTCCGCTAACGTGTCGCTTTATATTAGCATCCTGGAACAACCGCGGGACGCCTACTCAAAATATTGGTTTCCGGTTAATACTTGCATGCGGGCTATTTCTAATCGTGTTCTGTTATCCCTGTAATTTGGATCAGTGGGATCATCAATAGTTGGAAGCCAGGACCAGGCATAATGAAGAGCGGGTCCAGGGGGAGGCGAATTAGTGCTGTTATACAATCCCCAAAAGCCGTTAAATCGCAGTATAAGTACTGCCGCATCTGTTTCTAAAGTTACAGGATGTTCAATCTCGCCAATGTTGGGAGGTGTACTGGTTAGAAAAGAAAAACTGCCGCCATTGTGATCAACTTCACCTGTTGGATAGAACTCGTGATTTCCATGTTGAATGTAAACAACCGGATGACTCCATGCTCCACCTTCCGGATCCTTCAAAAACATCACTTTCAAATTATCTGACTGAAGACCCTGAAATTTAGTGCCACTATCTGTTGTATGCCCGAATACACTGGTTGCATTTTGTACTAAAAATTCCGTTTTGGCCCCATGCGCCCAGTGAATTACCGAATAGATGTTTTCTGATGGAAAAACCGCATCATTGTCTTCGAAAAATTCTGCCGGAATTTTATCGGATGGAATATGCGCGGTTCCGGGATCATAAATCACCTGTACCGTCATCCAATCAGATTCATGATCAAGTGCTCCCCCGTTATTTGCGTCATTATAAGGGCAAAAAAGCCAATATTCAATTTTAAACAATTGTTTTTCAAGATTATCAGGCAAATAAACCGGCACTACATGACCGTAAAATCCGACATTGCCTTTCTTTTTTACTTCATCCCAGGAAGCCCCTGCCCAAACAACTTTCCGTAATTCTTCAGGAACTGATAAATGCGTTTTTGTTCTACGGGGATTTAGAAGAATATCTGAAGGAGCAAAGTCAGTGTCCGGAGGCTGAACCAAAAATTGTAATATTTTTTCAGGATGCACGGCAAGAACATCATTTGTAACGATGTGTGTGCCCCCAGACACATCCAACACTATTTCGCAGTTTGTTATATACCACTTTGCATCAGCCGGCCGATGGTCATCGTCATTGCCTGCGAATGTTGAAAATTTAAAGTAGGGTCTGAATTTTTCAAGCAGCCGTGCTTCGAGGAAGTCTGGCAGACCATCACAATCACTGTCTTTCATCAAGCTTCGCAAACTAAAAGATGTCAAACGAACATCTAGCTGTCTTACGCCGCCGGCCGGGTTCAAGCTCCAGACCGCGAACATTTTTCTTAAACTTTCACTTTGACACATCTTTGATCTTTTATACCGGTTTTTAAATGTGTAAAAAGATACCACTTCATTTTATCCTGACCAGGCCGTCGACTGCTTTTAACACCATAGGTTTATCAATAATAAACCCGGCACCATTTGTCCTCAACAGGTATTCGCCGGATTTAATCAATACTGTTACCATTGGCGAAGCCCGACTGATAGCATCAGCAAGGCTATGGAAAGGAAAGCCATGTGTTCCCCACTCACAACCTTCACCTTCTACAGGACAGTTGTTAAAAGCATTATTATTCACAAACAATGGACATGGCGAATGTGTATTTGTGTCAAATGTGTGCGACCTGTTTACGCAATTGCTCGCAACAAGTGTGAACTTTTTGTCAACAGCATTTCGCCAGTAATCTCCATTTTGCAGACCGCAATCCGAAGCGCACGCGCCGTCAGGATAGACGCGGTAAATCCATCGGTCACCCTTAGGCCCCGGGGCTTTATCAATGGGGTTAGCATTACAACCTCCATCCATACAAACCAGCACAGTATTTTCGGTCAATGCATTAATATCTGCGGGGATTTCAGGGACAGCCGTAAAAAAAACCGGGTCGTTTACTGCATTAACCGGAGTTTCACCATGCCAGTCAATTATCACGCACCAAAAAAAACCTCGTCGGACGAGTTCCTGAAACGAAGGCCATTTTTTTTTATCCTGGTTTATGAATTGCGTTGAGGGATAGATATGCTCTTTTCCCAATGCGTCAAGGAATGTTGATTTTATCCTGTCGTTCAGATCGTCTCCCCAGTTACCGATGATACAACCATCCAAACCATTCCCTTTCAAATCAAGGTACACTATCGTGAACTTGTTTGTAAAGGTTTTTGATTCAGTAACCATTTTGCTCAATAAAAAAAATAAAGAATCCGCTTCGTGAACCAACAATGGATCGCAATTATGATTAACCTTGAGTTCGCCTTCATAATCATAAATGTCCAGTTCAATCTGCCATACATTATAGTCATCAATCTGTTGAGCCAATGATTCCTTACGATCATAGGAATTATGACTGGATTTATAGATACCTGCATTAAATCGCTGTTCACCCGAACCAAAATTTTGCGCTTCCTGCATTTTGCTTTATTAAACTAAATTATTGCAAAGTAACTAAAACCGGGATTAATCCACAACCTTCACGAAGACCACCCAGCGCTTTTCCCATCACAGCCCCGAATGCTTTAAACGGATCCAGCGCTTTCATAGCATGCCCCGGGGTTGAAGATGTTGTCAGCAAATCGCCTGCTTCAATGGCACCAAATTGAGCGTCTGCTTTGCAATACACTTTACCAAGAAGTGCAATTGGCTGCCTGTTCGCTCCTGAAGATTGCCGGTCCAATGTAATAGCCGATTTAAAACAACCCGCACCTGATATTATTCCGGCGACCTTTTTATCATAAGGCTGGCTGGCTTGTTCCAGTCTTCCTGTGCCATCCATAACCATTACTGTTCCGGCCTCAATTTTTTTATCACCCGTTATGTCGAAGTCTTCGGCACAATCAGCGCCTCCTGTCAGAAAAACATCACCGCTAACTTTAAGGTCACCGTTTACATCAAGCTTAGCAGTTGGTTCCGGGGTTCCAATGCCTACAAATGCACCAGGACCCTGGTCTTGAATAACCACTCTGCCATTATCCGCTGCAGAACGGATATACCAGTCTCCAGTGACATCCCAATGGACATGCGATTGATTTGGTCCTTTGGCGGCATCGGCTACCATACGGATTGTGCCGGCCATGTCATTATTTCCAACGATGTGTAATTTGGCAGGTCCGGGTACTGTCCTGGGAGGGTTGCCCGGGATAAATACATCTGTATTAAATTCTACCGTATCCGTTCCTATGCCGACATTACCATCCATACTGATACGCCCGCCCCTGAGGAAACCATCAACTTTGAAATCCCCGATAACTTCGAGGTTCGCAGACTGATTGGGGTTTCCAACAATGACAGAACCGATAGCGACTGACATCGCGGGAAATGAAGCATTCGTGCCCGTGCCCAGATAAATCTTGCCATTACCTAAATTGAGCAAAACAATATCGCCCGATTCGAGCCCTGACATAAACGCATTATTAGCGGTTGCGAGCCCAAGAGCGGCACTGTGTCCCAAATCATCTACCAAAAGAAAACCTGCATCCTTTGGTCCATTGGATGAACCGATCACGGCTATACCGTCACCATCAAATTCTGCTGCTATTTCAAATTTGGCCATTCGTTTAAAATTTTTTTATGCCTACTCTCAGATCGGATTTTCGGCTTACTCCTTTTTTGAAGAAAACCAAATTTACTTATTTAATGAGAATGAAAGAAAATATTAAATCAACGAACTTTAAATGTTATACAATCAATGATAAGCCATATCTCTCCGTCCATTCCTGAAGTAATATTTTCAGAATTCATTTTCTTAAAATCTGAAATATGCCGTACCTGTGTAACAACTGAATACAAAAATATCCCTGACTGGATTTGGCCGGTTTGAAACAAAATTCTCTTCTATCTTTAAATTTTTTGGCTATTTTCCGAATACTTTGCGCTTCTCTCAAATAAGTAATATGACCTGATGAGCTGATTTTTAAACGAAATATTTTTCCGGCGTTTCGAACTGTGAAAACCCTAACTTCGGATGTACAAAAACGTTAGCTGATACTTTACAGGGATCTTAACATCAGCAAATTCTATGGAGAAATATCTGATTGACAAAAGCCAGGGATGGAAAAATATTCTTAAAATAATTATCCCTTATTTCCTGTTTGTTGGCATTAGCGAATTAATTGGTGTCTATTTTGCAGGACTTAACATTTCAAACTACAAAACCTTTCAGGAGACGACTGAACAATTATTCACCATAACGTTTTCTGGCCTGGTTGGAACGGTATTGATTGTATGGTTATTCAGAAAATATATAGACAGGAAATCGTTTATAAGTGTAGGTTTTGACAAAGGATTTGTAGTTAAGGATTCTTTGACCGGACTTGCTTTTGGATTTACTATTATGTTAGTGGGTTTTTCTTGCCTGATGCTGACCAAACAGATCATTTTCCAAAGTATACAATTTGAACCAGCACAATTTATATTAAGTATAGGACTATTTATATTCGTCGCAATTTCAGAGGAATTATTTCTACGCGGTTATGTTCTTAATAACCTGATGATCTCTTTTAATAAATTTGGGGCATTGATCTTTTCATCTGTAATATTTAGTTTATTGCATGCACCCAATCCGAACTTTAATTTTTTAGGTATGATTGGACTTTTTGTAGCGGGGCTATTTTTTGGACTGGCTTATATTTATACAAGAAGTTTGTGGTTTCCAATTGCTTTACATTTTAGCTGGAATTTTTTTCAAGGGACAATTTTTGGGTTTAATGTTAGCGGCAAGGACACGTATTCTTTAATTGTTACAAAAGAGAATGTATTCACTATTTGGAATGGCGGCAATTTTGGTTTTGAGGCTTCTGTCCTCTCGATTTTGTTTCAATTAATTGCAATTGCCATTGTTTTTATAATTTTTAAAACCAGGTTTGAAACAGATACATTACCTGGCACCATTGACGTAGCGGCTGCTACAAATTCTAAATCACGAGTTGGAATTCGACAGTAAATGGTTATCGGCTTAATTCCAGAGGGTATCAACCTAACTTTTGTTAACTTCAAAATCATATTTTTATCTGAAAACCAGAAATTATTTCTGATTTAAAATCAATCGAGGAGGTGTTTGCCCATTATAAACCAGGGATAAATTTAGAAACAATTAATGAGCAAGGCAAAGTCAAATTGGAAAGCATCCCATTTTACAATGTAACTGATTTCACCCCTTATGCAATCATTGCAAAGAGTACCACCTTGAATGCTCTAAAGAATAATATCCAGCAGTTCCAGGAAATTACAAAACAGCTAAAAAAGAATAAAGCATTGTTTTCTGCGCTCTCAAACAGTGACGGCAAAAGCAATTTGGTAAATGCATTGGAAGCACTGGTTTTACTTTTAGAGGAAGCTCTGTTGAAATATAAAACAAAGGATGAATCGATAAACGAAATAGAACCACCGCATTCATTGAAGACTAAAGGCCCTAATATCGATGCCATGCTTTTTTTAGCTTTAGAGTCACTGGCAGAATATGGAGGGTTTGACTTGTTGGAATCGGCTATCCCTGGAGTAAATTATCTTAATCCTGAGCACAAGGCACGCAAAATGATTTTTTTAGAAGACGCAGGAATGATGGGTAAACGCCAGGAGTTGTGCAGTAGTTTAAGGATCTGGATTAATTCATTGCGATACCATGACAAAATATTAGACATCATAAGTGAATGTGATCAAAAAAGGATTAAGGCTGAAAATTTGTTAAATAATCAGATGCGCCATACGATTTCTCTTGTAAGAGATCTCGAGGGTTCCTATCGTTCACTCAATTTGTTCTATAAAAACACTGAAGAAAGCAAGGTCAAAAACGTCTTCCTGATCAATGCTACGCCTGAGCAGTTAACCGACCTGGAAAATAACGTTTTTACCGACAACATTAAACAGGAACTAAGGGAAAATTATGATAGGTTAGACCTTCGCTCAAATTATAGTCTATTGATCATTCCGGGGTTCCTGGGTTCGAATAAAGTTGTTGAAAAATGGGCAAAGATTGCTTTCGAAACCAAGGTAATGATGATCACTGATTTTGCAAATTTGAATGATCCCATAGAGGTTATGGATCAATTTGAAGAAGGGAGTTTTACAGGTGGCGATAATTACCGATCCAATGTAATCATGACCTGTAATTGGTTATTGGGGCGGAATCGATATGTTGAGTTGGGTGAGGAAGAAGACATGTATCTTCCGCCAGCGCTGGCTTTGGGTGGGAAACTTTACAATTCGCAGATGTCACAAGTGACGGCCGGAAAGAAATTTGGTGGCATGAACGAAGTAGACGGAGTAAGATTTTCGCTTAAGAAAAGTGAAATTTCCGTCCTGGAAAAAATTGGACTGGTACCGATGGTGCAGGAGTACGGTAAAGTAATTGCATTTTCCGCTAAAACCTTATTCAATGGAGATAATTTAGGCTTGCAAACATACTCTGTGGTACGCATTTTTGATTACATATCTAAGGTATTGATTGATTTTTTAAACAGAAGAGCATTCGAAAACTTCAGCGTCAATTCGAGGAAAGATTTGATGAGCCAGATAGTCAATTTTTTAGACCGTATTACGGGGCCAACTAAGCTGATGGAATCTTTTATAATTGTTAGATTCGAAAATGATCCAAATCAAAAAGATATAATTTATTTTGAAGTTTCTGTAAGGCCGTACTTTCCAGCTAAGACCTTTTTGATAAAGCTAAAAGGCCAAAAAGGAGATGACGGACAAGATTGGGCAAGTGAATACCTTCAGCAGTGAGTTCTTTATCTTCCAATTTCAGATTTCTATAAAAATGTACCGGACAACCGAAAAAGACCACAATCAACAGCCAAAAACATGCTCTCAGGGTACAATCAACCTCCCCGAATTTTACCATTACGACCCAGGTTATTTAGCGTATCCGGGGTTAAACCACTATACAATTCAGTTGTTTTTTTTTGTTCAGGGTACTTCATTCATTTGTACTAACACCTGGCGGTTTATTAGT
>JBDTVX010000051.1:0-18845 GCA_040007015.1 Ferruginibacter sp.
AAATCTTTCAGAATCCTTATCATTTCTCAATTATAGAGTTTTCTTGCAGACACTAACTAACAAGCGTAAAGTTATTTTAGGATGAGTCACAATCGCTGATCGCAGCAACGTCTACTCTCTGGCCTTGCGTGAAAGCCAGGGACGTTGCGTTTTAGGAAGCACTATTTCGTTATTCAAAGTCCATCTTCTTCCTTGCACAGTAAAGGAAGACTTTAGCAATTTATGCAGGAGGTGGATCCAATAAATGGGAATTGTAATCCAGATAATCCGAACGCCCCTGGACCTTTCAGGGGTCATCGACAGGTAGCCCGGAATTAGACAGGGCGAATATTTTGTCAGTTCTTAAATGCCGCCCTAATAATTCAGGCTAATGTCCCGGTTCTTACGACAACGGTTTTGTTTTCAATGATCCAATTTTAGGTAGTACGGAAGTTTTAAAAACCTCCTCGTCAATGAAAGGCTGATTTTTCAGGCGCTTACCCGTTGCTTTAAAAATCGCATTGGCTACGGCACCGCCGGTTGGAGGAAGCGCCGGCTCTCCCAGTCCTGTAGGGTCAATTCCATTATCAACAAAATAAGGCTCTATTTCCGGGATCTCTTTCATTCGAATAAGACGGTAAGTATTAAAATTCTTTTGTTCCGCCACGCCATTCTTAAAGGTTATTTTCCCATACATGGCATGCCCAAATCCATCCACGATACCGCCCATCACCTGTTGCCGGGCACCGCTTAAATTGACCACCTGCCCGCAATCCGAAACAGCATAGATCTTTTTTACAACTGGTTTACCGGCCTTCATTGCAACTTCGCAAACCTGCGCCACATACGACTGATGGGAAAAGTACACACTAAAGCCCTGGAAAACTCCCGGCTTGTTGCCCCACCCGGATTTTTCTGCTGCCATTTTTATCACGGTTTCCATCCGGTCAATATTATATTTGATAGCGCCCACCGGTGATTTCCTTGCTTTATCCAACAGCTGCAGCCGGAATTGTATTGGGTCCTTACCTGCTGCATGGGCCACCTCATCCAAAAAAGCCTGCTCTGCAAAGGCTAAAAAATTAGTGATGGGTGCACGCCACGGTCCTGTGGTAATAGGAGATTTATACTCAACAGAATCGATCAGTAAATTCTCCACGGCGCCGGATGGAAAATTATCCTCACGGGTAGGATTACCCGCATTTATACCCACACCGCGGCATTTATATCCTACCAGGCTGCCGTCCGCATCCAGCGCGGCTTCAAAGCGATAGCGCACAGCCGGCCGGTAACTTCCTCCCATCATATCATCTTCCCTTGTCCAGATCACTTTTACTGGTGCTTTAATAATACTTGATAATTCGGCAGCTTCCACTACATAATCAAATTTGAGCCGTCTTCCAAACCCGCCGCCTAGCCTGGTAATTTCCAGTGTGATCTTATCTTCCGGGATGCCCAATAATTTTGCAGTTTCGGCGCGGGCGCTGCCCGGGGTTTGGGTAGGGCCAACCAGCTCCACTCCATCAGTTCTTACATGTGCGAAGAAATTCATCGGCTCCAGGGGCGCATGTGATAAGAAAGGGCATTGGTATTCACTTTTAATGATTTTGGCTGCGGTCTTAAAAGCAGCTTCCACATCGCCATTCTTCCTGCGTACTACCGGCGTTCCGCTGTCAAGTAAAGTTTTAAATAAGTTGTTGTGATCAGCAGTACTTTCAATAGTGCCAACATTTTCATATTCAATTTTAAGTAATTTCCTGGCCTTGCTTACTTCCCAGGTTGATTTACCAACAACGGCAACATTATTTTTAAAAACTACTACATCTATGATACCCGGCATTGCTTTGGCCGCTGCCGCATCCACCGATTTTATTTTTGTGCCAAAGGATTCGGGCCGCTGAATCATCGCAAATAACATCCCTTCCCTATAAAAATCCAGGCCAAAAAGCGGCTTGCCTGTTACAATATTTTTATTGGCTACATTCTTAACGGCTGTGCCGATTATCTTAAAATCCTTGCGGTCTTTCAATTTAACTTCCTTGGGTACCGTCATGAGCGAAGCCTCCTCCGCCAGTTCCCCAAAGCCCAGTTTTTTTTCCGATTTTAAATGTATAATGAAGCCATTACTTGCGGTGCATTCTTCCTCAGTTACGTTCCATCGCTTTGCTGCCGCCTGTATCAGCATATATCTTGCTGTGGCGCCCGCAGTTCTTAACCTTTTCCACGAATGTGGTACGGCGCCGCTTCCACCTGTAACCTGGCGGTCAAAGCTTTTTGTATCCAGCGGAGCCTGTACCACCTTTACTTTTGTCCAGTCGGCATCCAGTTCTTCCGCCACTATCATCGGGAAGGAGGTCATGATATTTTGACCGAGTTCGGGATTGGGTGAAAGGATGGTGATCATGCCATCGGTTGAAATCGACAGGTAATTATTGAATCCCTTGCTTTCCCCCAAAGGCATATTATCTAAAATGACCCGGGCTTCCGCTTTGGAACCGAACCAGCTAAAGCCAAGCAGGAGGCCGCCACCGGTGATGGATGCTAATTTTAAAAAATCTCTTCTGCTGGTTGTAATCAACTTTGTCATTGGATCAGATTTTAGTACTGGCTAATTTTACAGCTTTACGAATGCGATGATAGGCTCCGCAACGGCAAATATTACCATGCATGGCAGTGTCAATTTCTTCTTCGGTGGGGTGCGGCTTTCTTTTTAAAAAGGCGGCTGCTGTCATGATCTGGCCAGCCTGGCAATAGCCACACTGTGGCACATCTACCTCGTCCCATGCAACCTGCAAGGGATGGTCGCCATTTGAAGAAAGGCCCTCGATGGTGGTGATAGCGGAGGATTGAATGGATGATACCGGCAGAGAGCATGATCTCACTGCATTGCCATTCATATGAACCGTACAGGCCCCGCATTGTGCAATACCACAACCAAATTTGGTACCCACCAGGCCGAGGTGATCCCTCAATACCCACAATAAGGGAGTATCGGCAACAACATCCGCTTTATATTGCTTACCATTGATCTGAAGTGTGTAAATCGGCATTTTTCACAAATTTTAATTGAAGTTGAAATTACGAAAATTTTATTTTAGATGAGGATTTGAAATTTTATTCAATATCCCGATTATAAAGCAAAAACTATTAGCTTTTCATTTTCATCAAAAAGTTCATTCGTTCCCTGCAGGTGGCATGATACTAAAAGGAATATAATTTGTAATTTCCAAGGTAAATATCCGCAGGGGGCATAGCAACACTCATATATTTCATATTTACATTTGAATCAAAAATATTTTTCAGAAATCAAAAAACCTGGCGGATAGATTTATATATTCAATAATATTGTAAAAGGAATTAAAATTTAAATCTCAATAATAAATCCCCACCAAAACAACTTGCATGAAAAATATCATCTTCCTGTTTACCTTTTTCAGTGTTATCCTCATGGCTTCTTTCGCTCAGACAACTTCTTCAATCCTTGGATTTGGTAAAACTGAAGCGGATACACAATTAACTATGGAGAAAAAGTTTGATACCAACCTAAATGCGAAAAATGTGGACAAATATATCAAAGAGCTGTCTGCTGTTCCGCATCATGTTGGTTCGCCCGGCGATAAAGCAAATGCGGAATATATCCTGGATAAATTTAAAGACTGGGGATACGATGCTGCCATAGAAAATTTTTATGTATTGTTCCCGACACCCAAAACAAGACTGCTGGAAATGACGGGGACGAGTAATTTCAATGCGGTATTAAAAGAGCGGACATTGAAAGAAGATGCCACTTCCGGCCAGGTTGCCTTGCAATTACCCGTGTATAATTGCTGGAGCGCCGATGGCGACGTTACCGCTGAACTGGTTTTTGTAAACTATGGCGTACCTGCCGATTATGATCAACTGGCCCGGATGGGCGTTGATGTAAAGGGTAAGATCGTGATTGCCAAATACGGCCAAAGCTGGCGGGGCATTAAACCGAAAGTGGCCCAGGAACATGGAGCCATAGGCTGCATTATTTACAGCGATCCGAAAGAAGATGGTTATTTCCAGGGAGATGTATATCCCAAAGGGCCCTTCCGGCCCGAGTTTGGTGCACAGAGAGGCTCGGTGGAAGACATGCCCATTTATCCCGGTGACCCGCTTACACCCGGAGTTGGCGCAACCAAAGATGCCAAAAGACTGGATAGGAAAGATGCCACTAACTTATTAAAAATCCCGGTTATCCCAATCAGTTATGCAGATGCAAAACCTTTTTTGGAATCATTGGATGGCCCGGTGGTTCCTGTTGGGTGGAGAGGCGCCCTGCCAATCACTTATCATGTGGGCCCGGGTAAAAATAAAGTACATTTAAAACTGGACTTCGACTGGCAAATAAGGCCATTATACAATGTAATAGCAAGGATGAAAGGTTCGGATTTTCCCGACGAATGGGTGATACGAGGCAACCATCACGATGCGTGGGTGAATGGTGCGGGCGACCCGCTCAGCGGATTGGCGGCGATGATGGAAGAAGCAAGGTCGATGGGGGAGATGGCCAAATCGGGATGGAGGCCAAAGCGCACCATCATCTATTGTGCCTGGGATGGCGAGGAGCCGGGGCTATTGGGCTCTACGGAATGGGTAGAATTTCATGCAGATGAATTGCAGCAAAAAGCAGTGTTGTATATTAATTCCGATGGTAACGGGAGGGGCTTTTTATACGCCGGTGGTTCCCAGGCTTTGGAACCCGCTTTTACAGAGATCATCAAAGAGATAAAGGATCCTGAAAAAAATGTGAGCATATTTGACAGGCAACGTGCAGCGGATATTATTGGCGCAGCTTCTGCCAAGGCAAAAAAAGACTTGCTGTCAAAGAAAACTTTTACCCTGGATGCACTTGGATCCGGTTCAGATTTTTCTCCTTTTGCACAGCATATCGGTATTCCATCTATGAATCTTGGCTTTGGTGGGGAAGACGATGGGGGAGAGTATCATTCCATTTATGATTCCTATGACCTGTATAAAAGGTTTAAGGATCCAACTTTTCAATATGGCGTTGTTTTGGCAAAAACTGCCGGCCATACCACGCTTCGGTTTGCTGATGCGGAGACCCTGCCGTTCGATTACCGGAATTTGCAAAAAACGATCAGTAAATATGCCACCGAAGTGATGACCCTTGCAAACGATTTGCGGGAAAATACCCTGGTGGAAAACCAGCTGATAAAAGAAAAATATTACACCATTGCCGATAAGGTAAATGAGCCTTTATTACCACCTGTTGCTAAGGATGAAGTTCCGTTCCTGAATTTTGCATCTTTACAAAATGCCATTACCGTCATGGAAAAAAGTACGAATGCATTAAACGATACCCTTGACAATAAAATGCTGGCGGCGGACAAGAAAAATGAACTGAATAAAAAATTGTTTAAGGCTGAGCAGGCGCTGCTTACCAAGGAAGGATTACCACGCAGGGGCTGGTACAGGCATGCTATCTATGCACCGGGATTGTATACCGGCTATGGTGTAAAAACATTGCCCGGCATACGCGAAGCCATTGAGCAGAGAAAATGGAAAGAAGCACAGGAGCAGGTTGAAATTGCTGCAGCCACGATCAATAATTTTTCAGCATATCTTGATGCCGCCGCCGCAGGCACGAAGTAAATAGGAATGCAATAAATGCCGGGTATGTTTTTATAAACTAATTACCGGGGAAAGATCACAACCAATAAAAATCATTTGATCATATTAACCACTGGTTCAGACATGTTAAATTTTAAAAGCTTCTATATGAAACAACCAACAACCCTTGCGTTTTATTTGCTTTTTTTGACAGCCTTTTTTTTAATAAGGCAACCGGCCGGTGCTCAAACCAAACCTTCTATCAGCAATGAAACAAAGGAACAAAAAATAAAGCGCATGCAGTGGTGGACAGATGCCCGCTTTGGAATGTTTATTCACTGGGGTTTATACGCCTTGCCGGCAAGGCACGAATGGGTGAAAAACCAGGAACGGATCACAAATGAACAGTATCAAAAGTATTTCGATGTATTTAATCCCGATCATTTCGATCCCAAAAAATGGGCAAAGCAGGCCAAAGCCGCGGGTATGAAATACGCCGTGCTTACAACGAAACATCATGAAGGCTTTTGTTTGTTTGATAGTAAATACACGGATTATAAAGCGCCCAGCACCCATGCAAAACGCGACCTGGTAAAAGAATATGTAGACGCTTTCAGGGCGGAAGGAATAAAAATTGGATTTTATTACTCCTTAATTGATTGGCATCATCCCGATTTCACTATCGACCGCGTGCATCCGCAAAGACCGCTAAAAGACAGCGATTCGGCTTATGAGCGGCTAAATAAAGGAAAGGATATGGCAAAATATCGCAAATACCTTTACAGCCAGGTAACGGAACTGCTTACAAACTATGGGAAAATCGACATACTGTGGCTTGATTTTTCTTTTCCCGGCAAGTATGGCAAGGGTAAGGCCGATTGGGCCTCGGTAGATTTGATCAAGCAGATAAGAAAACTGCAACCCGGAATTATTGTTGACAACCGGCTCGACCTGAATGACTATGAAGACGGGGCCGACTTTGATACACCGGAACAGGTAAGTCCAAAAGAACTCGAAAAATACAAAGGCAAAACATGGGAAACATGCCAGACATTTTCCGGCTCATGGGGTTATTACCGCGATGAAAATTCCTGGAAAACACATCGCCAGCTGCTTGATCTGCTAATTACTTCCACCAGTAATGGCGGCAACCTTATTCTGAATGTGGGGCCTACGGCACGCGGTGAATTTGATTATCGCGCCACCAATGCACTGGATAGCCTTGCACAGTGGATGAATGCCAACAGCAAATCAATTTATAATTGCAGCTTTGCGCCGGAAACCTTCCATGCGCCGGGTAATGATAAACTCACATATAATGCCGCTGCAAAGCGATTGTATATTCATTTGTACGATTATCCGGCTGGCGGAATCCTGGCATTACCCGGTTATAAAGGCAAAATAAAATATGCGCAGTTTCTGCACGATAATTCAGAGTTGAAGTATACCGAAAAAGACAATGATATTATTTTAACGATCCCGGAAAAAAAGCCAGTCTATGAAATACCTGTAGTAGAACTGGTATTGCTTTAATTGTAAAAATAAGGAGATGCCGGAATGGTCAATGCGGAATTGGAATGTTCAGCATTTCACTTATTTACTTTGATTTGTTTTTTAACACTATAAAAACGAGCCTGATGTTTGGGTAATACGGTCAACGACCAACATTCAACTATCAACCTATCCCTGCGTTTATACTTACCCGTTAGAATTAAATAAATTTATAAACCAACCGTTCATCTAAATACCGCTATATGAAAAAAATACATTTCCTGTTATTGGCCCTGTTCGCTTTTTATGCAGCTACTTCACAAAAGTTCGAAGCCAATTGGGCCTCGCTGAATAAACGGAAAATGCCTGAATGGTTTCACCAGGATAAATTCGGTATTTTTATTCACTGGGGTTTATACGCTGTTCCTGCCTATGCGCCTGTAATACCAAACAGCGGCTACAGTTATGCGGAGTGGTACTGGTATCGCATCAACGAAAAACAAAAAGATTTTAAAGCTTTTCATGATAAAAATTATGGAGCTGATTTTTTGTACCCGCAATTTGAACCGCAGTTCAAAGCGGAAATGTTTGACCCGCAGCAGTGGGCGGATGTTTTTAAAAAATCCGGCGCCCGTTACGTGGTACTAACCTCCAAGCATCACGAAGGTTATTGTTTGTGGAACAGTGCAGAGGCGGACCGCGACTGGCAACGCCCCTGGAACGCAGTAACGGGTATGCCTAAACGCGATCTGCTGGGCGACCTTACCAATGCAGTAAGGGCATCTGGTTTAAAAATGGGCTATTATTATTCTTTGTATGAATGGTTTAATCCATTGTGGCTGCAGGATAAAAAACGATATGTAACGGAACACATGATACCGCAGTTTAAGGACCTGGTAACGAAATATAAGCCTTCCATAATATTCTCTGATGGTGAATGGGAACTTTCCGATACGGCCTGGAAAAGCGAAGAATTGTTGGCCTGGTTATTTAATCAGTCACCGGTGGCGAACGAGGTGGTGGTTGATGATCGGTGGGGTAGTAATACCCGTGGAAAAAACACAGGCGCTACCTATACCACTTCTGAATATGGAAGCGGTATGGATCCCAATGTAATTTGGGAGGAAAGCCAGGGCATTGGTCATTCTTATGGTTATAACCGGAATGAAAAGCTGGAAGATTACAAAAGCGGTCACGATCTTATTTTACTGTTGGTTGATATCGTATCAAGGGGCGGCAACCTGTTGCTGGATATAGGCCCTACTGCGGATGGCCGCATTCCTGTAATTATGCAGCAACGCCTCACTGAAATGGGTAACTGGCTGCAAACAAACGGCGAAGCCATTTATGGCACTAAGGCTTACAAACAATCTTATCAATGGAGCGAAGGCAAAAGACCTGCAAAGAAAGATAAGAGTTTTATGGCCGGCTATAGTATCAGCGAACAGGTAAAGCCCGGCAAGGATCGTGCACATATTGAAGCATTTTTTACCAGTAAAGGGAATGACTTGTTTTGCATTATTCCTGCCTATGACCCGCAAATAAAGTTGCGTAATTTTAAGTCTAAAGCCGGCGCTACGGTTAGCGTTTTGGGCAATGCAAAACCACTGGCGCTAAAGCAGGCTGGCAATGATTGTATCATTGATCTTTCCAGCATGAAGCCCGGCGATATGTCTTCCCAATTATTTGTTGTAAAGCTTACAAATGCATTATAGCAGGTACCACGTTTTGTAATTTAAAATGCCGGAACGCTGTTTAACATAAAGAGATTCAAAATAAATTTTAATCCGCCTTCATGATGAAGCGGTGATGCAAACGCGGGGAACAAATTTTACTGTAAAGAGGTGAACCTTTTTTGAAAGGTGTCACCTCTTTACTGCGGAAGATAAAAATAGAAATTTATAAAAACAAGCTTCGCCTCTTTGATGAAGATAATATCAATCCCGAATAGCAGGGTTTAATGAGAATAATCAAGAATTTTAATGATTGCTGTCATATTTATTAGGTTCAGTTAAGAGTAATTTTAGTTGTCTAAAAAGCTATTATGAACCCACGCGTAACGCCCGAAATACCCAAAACAATTGACCCGGCGCATTACTGGCCCGCCATTTCGATCATTATACCTTTTGAACCGAAAATGAGTTTGAAAAATGATTTAATTCTCTCCCTCGGGATGGCCGCTGATAAAGCAGAGCGGCAATTATCCGAAAATTATTCGGATGAGATGGGTACGCTGGCAATGCAGAAACTTAGGGCCATCATCAGGGACCTCAATTTCAATACTCATAGGAATAGTATTGCCATTTATGTATCTCCGGTATTTGAAAAGGTATTGTACCTCGATAGTGTAGTGGAAGAAAGGATCATTGTTGATGATTCATTTCACATACGCGACCTGGTATACAGTAAGAAGCAATCTCATAAATACCTTGTGCTCGTATTGAGCGGCAAGGAAAGCCAGGTGTATTTAGGTGATTCTGCCTCATTGATAAGGATCGTATCTAATACATCACCAAATGCTTATGTAAATGATGTGCCGGAAGTAGCGGCGAATGCTTTGGATATGCCGGAACAGGAGGAAACCGCTATTGATCATTTTTTACAGCATATTGATAATTCGCTGGATATTATTCTCCATGCTTATCATTTGCCTCTTTTTGTTTTGGGAACCGAAAAAATACTATCTCATTTTAAAGATCTCACCAGGCATGCGGGATCAGTTATTGAATACGTGGACGGCAATTATGAAGCAGCCACTTTAATACAGCTCAGTGGTGAACTGAAGCCATATATAGCCGATTGGAAAAAAGTAAAACAAAAAGACCTGCTAAACCAGCTGGAGGAGGCTGCCGGTAAAAAGAAACTGGCCATTGGTATAAAAGATGTGTGGCGGGAAGCAATGTGTCGCAGGGGTCGCCTGCTGGTAGTGGAAGAGAATTATATGCATACCGAAAAGAATGGCGATAGTGAAGAAGTGATCCATGAGGAAGTAAAACCATATAATAAATTTTCTTATATCAGGGATGTAGTGGATGATGTGATTGAAAAGGTATTTGAAAATGGCGGGGATGTGGAATTTGTAGATTACAATTTGCTAAAAGAATACCAACAGATAGCTTTGGTTCAATACTGTTGAATTAAAAAATGCACATAAGGGAAACCGTGAGCATCAAACCAATAATTATTAATTTAGAACATATAATTTCAACCCTCATTTAGGAACACCGGATGGGCCACATTTTAAAAATAAAGTTCCTGGCTGTCCCATTCGGCAAACCCCAGGAGCCTATTAAAACTTTACAAAATGAAAACGATACTCGTAGCAACTGATTTTTCTCCCGCATCATTGAATGCGGCTAACTATGCAGCAGACATGGCACAAACAGTTGATGCAGCTATTTTACTACTGCATGTATATCAAATGCCGGTCAGTTATAGTGAAATCCCGGTAGCATTGAATGAAGAAAATATGATGGCGGATGTTGAAAAGGCAATAAATGATCAAAAAGAAAAACTGGTTGCTAAAACAGGTGGCAGGCTTGTTGTGAAAACCGAGATCATCATGGGCGTCTTTTCCCGCGAGCTGAAAAATATCTGTGAAGATGTAAATCCGTATGCGGTAGTAATGGGTAGCCAGGGAACAACTTCCGCAGAACGATTGCTTTTTGGCAGTCATACGGTACACGCAATGCAACACTTGATGTGGCCATTGATTACAGTGCCACCAAAATCTGCTTATTCAGCTGTAAAAAAGATCGGGCTGGCTTGCGACTTTGATAAAGTAATTGATCAAATGCCCATCGATGAAATCAAAATGCTGATCAATGATTTTAATGCAGAATTGCATATCCTCAACACCGGTAAGGAAGATATATTTAACCCGGAAATTATTTATCAATCGGGTTTATTGGAAGAAATGCTGGAACCTTTAAAACCCATTTATCATTTCATGATCAATAAAAATACAGATGAAGTGATAATGGATTTTGCCGAAAATAACCAGATTGACTTACTGGTTGTTTTACCAAAGCGACATGGCTTACTGGATAACCTGGTTCATAAAAGTCATACCAAACAATTTGTATTACATAGTCATGTGCCGGTAATGGCACTTCACTTGTAAGCATTTTAAAATTGACAGGTTACAAGTTGAAACATACTTATATGTTGAACTTATACGATAGCTAACAGACAAAATATCGGTGGTAATAGCAAAAGTATTAGAAAAAGCTCCGAAGGAATGCAAAGCCTGCTATCCGTGGCACTCCACTGCTATGTCTCCTGACCAACAGCCGAAGATTTCCCCATAAAAAATTATCCTGGCGAAAACCCCACCGGAACGGCACGAGCTACTACCATCACTCGATGTTCCCTGTAAATCCGGACGGTGTTACACGTCGGGGTTTCGCCTTAAGATTTTCTACAAATAAAAAATTATCCTGGCGAAAACCCCCACGGGACGGAAAGGAAACTGCGGCTTTTGTATCTGCATCGGCATAGGTAACGGCAATGCACTTTACTGCTTGATTGTCTATTGCGGTGGCAGCATGTATGGGGTCTTTATTCATATCTGGCTCCACCGATTCATTTTGCCCCCGCTATTGGTGCAGGCCGCAAAAAGCATGGCGCTGATTGCTATTAAGCCAGCGAATATCATTTTCATCTTGCTTGTGATTTTTGTGGTAATACTTGTTATTTGTTCGGGCTGTCTTCTTTCTTTTCTTTTAAAATCATATCGCATTTAGGGCACTTGCCGGGTTTACTGCTTGTTACTTCGGGGTGCATTGGGCAGGAATATATTTTTGTGTGCTCATTTCTTGATTTAACTAATTTCATCCCGCATTTGGGGCATTTCCCGGGTTTACTGCTTGTTACATCCGGGTGCATCGGGCAGCTGTACATGTTTTTTCCGGATTGCTGCCTGTGAGGCTTTGCTTTCTGATTTGTTGAGTCCTGAGCGAAAACCGAAAGAGTCAAAATGGTTAGAACTGTCATCATCAACATTTTTAAAACTTGCATTTTTATAAGTTTTTTATGTATAAAGAATATATTCATGGCATGGTTTAAAGAAATCCGGGAAGCCCGAAAATAATTTGAAAGGCTAATATAGGAAAGTAAATCCTAAATAAGGAAAATGTGCTGGTACATAGCAGGGCAGACCCACGAAAATCGAGTACTTACAAAGGGGCTTTTAAAACTTTTCGTGCGTCTGCCCTGAGGTACATACAATAACTATGCTTTTATTTTGGGAAAAACCAGGTATACAGAATTTTCTACCACAAAAAAGAAAGGTCTTTTTTGTAAGACCGCCTTATAATTTCAGTGGCTGTGAATAACTGCATGGCTGTTTTTAAAACTAACAAATGTTGGTGAATGCCGCGGAATTATGACCTCGTTTTTCAAAATTATAAAGGGTTCAATCCGGCATAATATGTTATCCAACCTTTTAAAGGCTGGATAACATATTATGCTGCATGATTTAAACCACTGTCCAGATGTATTTAAAAGAAATCTTTTATGGCAGTTTTGGCGCCGGTGCAGCATCCTTAACGATAACCGGCCATAGTGAGCCCACCGGCGTGTTTGGCGGACGGGCGGTAATCCCTTTATTTGCACCCCTCACAAAACCATCCGGCCCGAAGAAATACATTGGCCATCCTTTATAAGTTAATTGTTTTTTACCATTGAACGTAATAACAGCAAACAAAGATTTATCTAATGTAGAAGGTGCCTTTATGTTTTCTGTTTCGTAAATTGGCCAATTTGGATTGTTACTGAAATCTGGTTTTGTGTATTTGTTTATCAGTGAACTATCATGTGCGAAGGCATACAATGTGTTTCCTTTTTCGTCGGTGAAGTAATTGGTACGCCCATCGCCGGGTGTATAGTTACTTAAATAATTTATGCCATCAGTACCGGTAAGTTGAAAATTGGCTAACATTATTGAATAATTGGGTTTTGCAACGAACCATATATTGCCAATACCTTCACCGGTGGTTTGTCCTGCCGTCTCCACTGTGCCGCCAGGAGTATAATAATATAACGGCCATCCTTTATAAGTTGTTTGTTTTGCGCCTGAAGCAAGCGTAATTGTTGCAAAATCGGAAGACGATATACCATCGCTAAAAGTAGTAGTGGCGTCGTCTTTTGTGTAGGGCGCCCAGGTTGTTAGGCAGCCACCGGTGCAGTTTGATACCCCGCTAACATCATTGGCAAAAATATACAGCGTTTTGCCATCCTTATCCACCAGGTGGCTGCCCACCTGGGCATTCGAGTCTAAATGTATATCTGTGCGGGGAGGTGTGGGTGTAGGATCATTTTTACAGGATGTAAAAAGAATTACGATAAAGGCGACGGTTGTTAAAAAAACATTATTTTTTTTCATAAAATAGTTTTAAGGAATATTGCAACCTTATTTTGAGATATAAGTTTTATAAATATCCAGGTTTAAAAAATTACTTTGCCAGGTTTAAAACGAAAGGTTTTAAAAATTGGTTGCCTGGATTATTATCTTTTTTCCCCAGCCTTTGATTTATTCATAATCCGCCTGGTGCCATTATATAAAATAAAATATCGATTCCCCTGTTGCGAACAAAAGGAAGCCCTGTCATTATAAGGATGCAAATAAACCAGGGGACCAATCCATAAATTTTAATGAAGCAGGTTCAGATAGATCGCACTCATTACTCATTATTCATTATTATATCCGGGCTAACGTTTACGGATAACTGCAGTTTAAACTTCCGGTTATTTTAATTTGCTTAATTTATACATGCAACCGGCATTATTAAATTGAACCCCGTCAATAGTTTGTAAAATTTACAGGCTTCATGACCCGTAAATTGAAAAGGATTAAAATTGGTATTTAAATATTAATTTTTTCTGCTGCGAGGTAACCGGCATCCCTGGTTCGGGTAAAAAAAACTCAAAATGCTTGTAACTTTTTTAAATTTTTTGTAATATTAGAATCCATTTAAACAGGAAAACATTCCTTTCACTTTTAAATCTACCCATATGTTTGTTACCGAAAAAAGCAACGGATTCAGCATTAAAGCTTACCAGGGGGATGCAAAAACGCTCCTGGCGTTTAGCCTTTTAAAGTCTCAGATCAAATTGCTTGCAGGGTTTACGATTCGTTGCCAGCCTGGTACAAAGAGACCGTTTTATTTATACAATAAGCTACAGTTCAAGTATCCCGAAAAACATGCGCAGAATATTAATGAACCTGTTTATTCCACTATTAATGCGCCCATTCAAAAGTTCAGGTGGCTTCATGTAGCCGGCAATTTTCACCAGGAAGATGAAGTCTTTTATGGGCCTTATACCTATACCGTAACTCCAAGGTACTTCGATACAAAGGGGTTGTTGCAAACCATTGATCTTTCACTTTCACTGTCCGTTACTATAACCGTTCAGCCATTTTTGCAGGGTAACCTCGAACTGGGTTTTACAAGGGGCTTTGTTCAATCCCAGGCCTTTGAAAATCATTTTGGCAAAAAAGCCATTTTGCGCCCTGCGGGGAAGGAGCTTGTTTTTGATACGGATTCTATCGCCGGGAAAAATAATGATGGAATAGAATATACATTCAAGGATGAATTCACCTGGTCGGGATTTACCGCCAGGGAAAAGATCTTTAATATTTTGAATGAAGTGCAAAATGACAGCTCTTTATCCCTCGATGTTTTTGCTTATGACCTCAATGAGCCGGACATAATAAAGGCATTCCTTAATCTTGCCAAAGAAGGACGTATAAGAATCCTGTTGGATAATGCGCCACTGCATCACAATAAAACCATTCCCAAACCGGAAGATGTTTTTGAAGAGCAATTTAACATGGTGGTTACAGAACCTGCGATGATCATAAGGGGTAAATTTTCGCGTTTTCAACACAACAAGGTCTTTATAATCCGCAAAGACTGGGAAGCATTAAAGGTGCTGTGCGGATCGACGAATTTTTCAGTCACTGGTGTATATGTTAATTCAAATCACGTGTTGGTGTTTAACGACAAAACAATTGCTACACTGTACGAAAATGTATTCAATGAATCCTGGGATGATAAGTTAAATGGGCCAAAGTTCCGGGCCTCGGAGTGGTCAAATTCATTTAGTTTTAGAGGCAACGGACTTCCTAAAATGAAGATAAGTTTTGCACCACATACCGATGCAGGCCCCGAATTGAATGCGATCGCTACCAGGGTGAGCAAAGAAAAAAGCAGTGTTTTTTTTGCGGTGATGGAAGTAGATAAATCTTCAGGGCCCATATTTCCTGCCCTTAAGAAGTTGCATGAAAATGTAGATATTTTTAGTTATGGTATTTCCGATTCCACCACCGATATTTTTCTTTACAAGCCCACTTCAAGGCAGGGAATAAAAGTAACGGGCAAATCCGCGAAAGTCATTTTACCTCCTCCCTTTAACAAGGAAGCCGGCATTGGGCTGGGGCACCAGATCCATCATAAATTTGTTGTATGCGGATTTAACACCTCAAAGGCTGTTCTATGGTGCGGTTCTTCTAACCTGGCTTTACTGGGCGAACAGGAAAATGGTGACAGTCTGCTAGAAATTGCCGATACGGATATTGCCACAGTTTTTGCCATGGAAGCGCTTGCGCTGGTTGATCATTTTCATTTCAGGGATAGTAATATGGAAATTGTTGCAGCCACAAAACAGGCGGTCAAAAGGCCGATTTATTTAAATATCAACAACATTTGGGCGCTTAGTTATTACAATAAAAATGATTTGCATTATGTGGACCGGGAATTATTCAAATAGGGCACACCAGTGTACTGAATATTTAATTTTGCAGTATTTAATTTAAAAGGAAGATGCATATAATCATGAATTAGCTATTTAATTTACATGTTTTATTGTCCGTTGGTTAACGGACTATTAAAATTATGGATTTAGTTGACAGTTCACAAACGCATTACCTTTATCGTGGAGCATTTAGGGCAGGGATTAGGTGATGGTCAAGCCCTAATTCCTGACTCTACTATATTAATAACAAATGATCATGTTACAACGTGAAGGTATGCTTTTGTAAATACTTAAGTTGTCTGCATTTGCTTTCGCACTTGCTATGGTTCGATGCCTAAAATTAGTAAAGGAACTGGCGGACTATTTCGTCCTTGCCTCATTACATTGTAAACTTCACCTTCAAAATATGCAGGGCCACTACTCATATTTGCCTGCATTATTTTTGTAGGCAAAATTTCTATTCCTAAATTAATTACACCCCCGGAATAAAACATCATATGTTTAACAAAAAGGTCGTAAGCAACAAAGGAATATTTACCAAATTGAATTTCAACAGCTATTTTGTTTTTCACAAAATCAGTCTGATTGTAACTATAAATTGGCTCTATTTCTCCATTGGCTATTAAAAAATTCTTTTGTTCATTGGCTGTCATCGGAATAGATTGCTCCATCAATTCACGGTTCAAGGTTATATAGTAGCTATACCTGCTTTCATTCCAGTTTAGTTGATAAAATTCATTTTCAAAAGCATCATTCAATTCACCAGGAGAATATAAGCTATTGCCTATTTTTCTTTTTTCTTTACTTACTTTAGTCATATACTTGCTGGCATCAATACTTTTAATGACATCCCTGATCTCTTTATAAAGGTGATTATGATGTACAATTAAATACTCTTCGCCATTCAAATGGGAATACTTCTGTGATATTTTCATTTATTTTTCATTTACAAAGTTTAAAGTAAGCCATTCGTCTGGAACTCTTGAAACTTTGTCATTTCCACTGGGTTTATGTATTGGTTTATTAATTGGTCTTACTTTGAGAATTCCTTCCTTTAATTCATGAATTCTTTGCCGGGCTATTTTGCAATAAGCGTCTTCTTTTTCAATTCCGATAGCATTGCGATTATTTCTTATTGCACCGATAACAGTTGAGCCCACACCAGCGAAGGGGTCAAGTACCCAACCTTTTTCTTCTGTCAAAGCTAAAACACAACGTTCAACCAATTCAATTGGAAACTGGCAAGGATGATCCACCTTTTCTGGATGATTTGACTTCACATTTGGAATATTCCACATTGTCTTATCCCAATCCTGTGCAATAATTTCCCAAATGTCACTCGGGTTCTTTCCTAATGGATTACCTGAAACTTGTCCTCTCTTTGGACCTTTGAAATGTCGTTTGCCCGGGTATTTTGATGGCACTCTAACCTTGTCAAGATTGAAAATGTAGTCATCTGTTTTGCTAAACCATAATATTGTTTCATAGCGTCCGCTAAAACGTTTAGAAGCATGGAGTCCATGACCGAAATACCAAATGATACGGTTGCGAAGTTGTAATCCATGATTTTTAAAGATGTGATAATAGAAAATGTCAAGTGGAAACACTTCACCTTTATCAACATAGTTACCAACTTGCCAGCAGAGATTTCCTTTGGGGGAAAGTGTCCGTACTAACTCGTCAATGATTTCCTCTTGGGTATGCAAATATTTTTCAATGCTCGTTTTTGTCTCGTAAGACTTGCCAACGTTGTAAGGAGGCGAGGTCAGGATGAGGTCAAACTTATTATCTTCAATCTTTTTGAGAACGGTTAAACAGTCGCCCATTTTGATTTCATAGTCAGCTTCAGGGCTTATATAGTCAAATAATGGTTCTTGTACTTTCATATTATACTAAATTTATTAGTCAAATTTAGTATAATAATAACAAGTCCAACAAATAACATTTTTAAGAATTTAAAGTCGTGGAAAATTGGTTGATAATTGAAGGCTCCATGGCATTGAAGCCAACAGACTGCTGATGAATTTTAGTTCGCAGTAAAACGTAACACCATAAGCGGCATTTTCGCTTCGGGACAGACGAAGTGGGTATTTAATCCGCTAGATAGCGGATGTTTTTTGAAAGTAGAAGAAGCGGCGGCGTTGCAGTTATGCCGCTCCGTCGGCTTGCGAGGAGAAAACAATGAATTTACGGGAACTTACTAAATAAATCCGGTAGTCTGTATGGGAATTATTTATTTATTCCTGTAAAATTATTCTTGTTAGCCAGATGCTTTTAGACACACGAATCAATCTTCTGAAAGTTTGACGAATTTCGCTGCCTATGTTCTATGATTGGGCGCTGCAATTAAATGAAAAGTTCAAGCAATTGATCACTAACGGCGACCATTATCCGCTGATCCACCATGAAATTTTAGGAAAAGAAGGCAGGCTTGCCGTCCCGACACCAGAACATTATTTGCCACTCTTATACACCATCGCGCTGCAAGGGGCCAAAGACACCATATCATTCTTTAACGATAAAGCAGTAGGAGGCTCACTCACTATTACTTCAGTAAATTTGGATAGCAGGTGACAGGAAAATTTACACAGTGGTAAATCCAAGACGTAAATATTTATCATAAATTTTACGCCGATCCCACTTTAATTTTTTTTAAAGTTGTTTTTTTTATTTTTGACTTTCCATATCTTAGCAACCATAACAACGAAGCTGTTAAACACCAGTAAAAAGGCCGGAAGGCCAAATTTTTAATTCCAGGTCTCCATAATCTATACGCTCCATTTCTATTTTCGGCCACTTTAAGTTCTTAGTTATGCGCTTATTACAGAATTTAAATATGTTTTTGACAAAATATTTTGCATAATATTCATAATTTATGTAGTTTTACAGAATGATAGTTGAAAACGAGATAATTTTAGATAAGACTGACCTGAGCATTTTAAGACTTATGCAGGAAAATGCAAGGATTTCTAATGCCGAACTTGCACGTGAACTTAATATGGCGCCTTCCGGAGTATTGG
>JBDTVX010000052.1:0-18514 GCA_040007015.1 Ferruginibacter sp.
CCCTGAGCGATGAGGCAGTGGAAAAGATGAATGAAATCATCTGGGCGCTTAACCGGGGTAACCAGCAATTGGACGAACTCATTTACTATACCAGGAGCCAGTGCAGTGAAATGCTTAGTAACGCCGGCATTGCATTTAGTTTTGAGTTACCGGAAAATATTCCTGCAAAAACCATTGGCTGGAAAGATTGCCGCAATCTTTACCTGTTAATAAAAGAAACGGTAAATAATGCCATCAAACATGCGGGCGCCACCACCATTATTATTGAGTTCAGTATTACAAATAAACTGGCTGTTTCCATAACTGACAATGGCAAAGGTTTTGACAAGGATATAATACCAAAATCCGGTAATGGCCTGGCCAACTATAAAAAAAGAGTGTCAAAATTAAATGCCGGTTATCAACTGATCACTTCTCCGGGTAATGGTACGAAGCTGCTTTTCACTATACCTATCGATACAGTATTATAAATGGTTTGTGATCGTATGATGGTGATTTCAATATAATGATAGCCTTTCCAACATCTGCTCTTCCCCTAAGAAATGTTAGGTTGCTTTCTTTTAATAAAAGCAACATCTTTGGATTTAATAATAACAATGGCAGGCAAAACCCGGTAATCTGTAAGTCAACAGACCATCTTCAATATTCCATCATTAAAATTTCATTGGCTCCTGTCATATTTGAACGTTGGCATATAATTGAGCGAGGCCGGATTTTACTGCTATAGATACTAAAAGGCGTGCACGGTAGTAGGGAAGGCAACATTCTATGACGGGTAAAAAATAACTCTGCCAAATAATTTTCTGCCATAAACATAGCTGATCCAAACCCTTCCCTGTAATCGTAAAAAATATGAAATTATGAAGAATAAAGTTTTACTATTTTTTACTAAATTTTTTTTAACAGCCACCTCTTTTGCGCAAAGCATTGGCATCGGTACCACCACTCCGGCCTCCAGTGCACAACTAGATGTAAGCAGCACCACCAAAGGGTTTTTAATGCCCCGGATGACTTCCGCACAGTGTAATGCCATCGCATCGCCGGTCAAAGGCCTTTTGGTGTTTCAAACCGATGGTGTCATTGGCCTGTATTATTTTAATGGCCTTGCATGGGATGAGGTGGTAGCAGACGGGGCTAATGTTACATTAAGCAATCTTGCAGAGCCAGTTGCTGTGAATCTTTCTCTTCTACCCGATGAAACCGGCGCCCATGATTTGGGATCACCTGCTTTAAACTGGGGTGAAATCTATTTTTCAGGAAAACTATTCCAGCAGAGCACACCTGTTTTTAATGTCAGTAATGGAAATGTAGCGGTTGGCAATAACAGCTTGCTTGCCAATACCGGTTCCGGCAATACAGCCATTGGATATAATTCATTATTTAATAACACTTCCGGGGAAACAAATACTGCGGACGGCTATCAATCACTTTATTCAAATACAACCTGCGCGGGTAACACCGCACATGGCTATCTGTCGCTGTTTGCGAATACGATAGGAAAACAGAATTCATCTTTTGGTTCCAATTCCTTAAAGGCAAATACTACAGGTAGCTCAAATACTTCTATTGGCTATAATAGCTTAAATAAAAACATAGCCGGGAGCTTTAACCTGGCAATTGGAAGCTCCGCGCTTTTTTCAAATACAACAGGAAATTCCAACCTTGCAAATGGAAATGCCGCACTATTTACAAATACGACCGGGGGTAATAATATTGCCGTTGGGGACTCCGCGCTTTTTTCAAATACGGACGGATTTTTTAATACCGCAGTCGGGTTTAATACACTTCAAAATAATACTACCGGGCACCATAATACAGCTATCGGCACAATTGCATTGCACTCCAATTCAACCGGTTATTATAACAGTGCGGTCGGTTTAACAGCCCTTAACAAAAATACAACAGGCTATAATAATACCGGTATTGGAACAGCTGCTCTTTATGGCAATACAAGCGGGTATTCTAATACTGCCACCGGTTTTGTATCGCTTTTTTCCAATACATTGGGAAACTATAATACTGCTACAGGGGATTCCGCCTTATTTTCAAATCTTGACGGAGCTTATAATACCGCCAATGGGTCCGGCGCTTTACATAAAAACGTATCCGGAACGGGTAACACGGCGGTAGGATTTGAGTCATTATATGCTAATGTAGATGGGGGCTCAAACACGGCGGTTGGATATTGGTCGCTTCGTTCAAATACTACCGGTAAGTTTAATTCAGCTTTGGGAAGTGCGTCTCTTATTCATAACACCTCAGGAAGTTACAATACGGCAACAGGCACGAGCGCCATGATAAATAACATTAATGGCGACTGGAACACTGCTACCGGTTTTCAGGCCCTGGTTGCCAATGAGTCTGGAAAAAATAATACTACAGGTACTAATGGAAGGTTTCCCCGTGGTGATCTGGTTGAATACACTAACTCCTTATTGCCCGTTAAACTACTTTCATTTAATGCACTCTTCCTGAATGATAATGATGTTAACCTGCAATGGCAAATAGCAACCGCCGAAACCGGCTGCAGGTATGAAGTGCAGCGAAGCAGCGATAGTCGCAATTTTTTATCTGTAAATATAAGAACGGCTGATACTGTTGACACTAAATTTAGTTATACAGATAATTCTTTAGCTAATGGCACCTACTATTGCCGGTTAAAAATTACTGATAAAGATGGTAATGAAACCTATAGTAATATCGCTATAATAAAAGTTGGCAGTAAAGAGCAATTAATATCAGCTTACCCAAATCCAATAAAAAGAGGAGAAAACCTGCAGCTAAGTTTACAAAATATTATAGCCGATAAAATAGAAATAATAAATACTCCTGGCCAGGTAATGTATTGCAATTCTTCAAAATTAACAGGCAGTGTAAACATACCCATTTCAACATCATTAAAAACCGGGTAATATCTATTAAGAGTAACGGGCGACAGTAATAATGACAAAAAAATTATTAATACAGTAAAAAAAGTCAATTTATGAGAATATTATATTCTTCTTCAAATTAGTTAATTGTAAAAATAAAATTTCACGACTACCAAAACCAAAAGTATGAAAAAATCATTTCTTATTATTTTAACATTAGCAACAATAAAACCAGTAAATGCCCAATTACTGGATTTTCAAAATGCAATTTATTACACTGCCTCCGGTACAACGCTTACGGCCACCGGCCTAAGCCTGAGCAGTTTTAACTTTAATAGCTCGAGCCCTTCTGATCCATTATTCAATAATGGGATTTATTTTTCTGCCAATGATTATTTAGGTAATAATTTGTGGATAAGAGTAAGGCATATAGCAGCCGATCCTAATGGTCAAAATGTGGGCTACAATGTACCGGCTACAGCAAGTAACCCCTGCCAGGCAGCCAACATGCTCGGGGGATGGAATGGTTTCTTGTATGATTTTGAAATTTACCAGGATGTTGTATTAAACAGCACAAGGACAAACGAATTAGGAGCCTTATTCCCTGTGGGAATTACTGTGGCAAGCCTGGAACGTTTATTTAGCCATTGCGGCACCCATGAGTGGGTAAGTTTCTCCATCAAAAATAGTGGTGCATCTCCATGGAATCTTGATGCAACTAAATTTACAGGTGAAAACCCTAATAGCTTACCTGCCTTTTCTTCCCTTTTAACACCTGTAAATGCAAGTTCAGGATGCAGCCCTGCGGGGTATACTACCACCTTTCCTTCGGGGGATACTGCCTTAAGTGCGATAAGTGTTTGCCCTGTTTTTCCAGACTGTTCGGAATTTAAAATGAGCGCAGGAAATGTGTCTCATTTTCAATATGGCTATGAGGCAGACAATGCCGGCGCTTACCAGGGATTTAGCATCGAATTTGGTATTCACTTTATCGTTACACCCCTAAATCTTTTATTATTTAAAGCCCAGGTTCAAACCAATAATATTTCTCTGCAATGGCAAGCCGCCAATGAAATAAATACGAGCCACTTTTTTATACAGCGCAGCAACGATGGGGTAACATTTAATAGTATTGCGAGGGTAGAAGCAAAGAATACCGGTGGAAATAATAACTATAGTTTGTTAGATACCCATCCAACTAATGGTATTAATTTTTACCGGTTGCAAATAGTGGATAAAGATGGTAAAACCACTTACAGCCAAATAATTAAAATAACCTTAATAGGCAAAAATGTGTTACAATTATTTCCGAATCCGGCAACCAAATTTATAGCCCTCAGCGGGCTTGAAAATAAAGGCGCGATACGCATTATTGCTTCTGAAGGAAAATTAATAAAACAATTGCCAGCTACTGCTAATTCAATGCTGATTGACATAAGCATATTGGCGAAAGGGCTTTATATGCTGCAATACAACAGTGCAGAAAGATTGGAGCAGATAAAGTTTTTGAAAGAATAGGGGATCATAAAATAGTTTTCTCATTGTTATCAACAGTTATGATTTGTTATCGCACTAACCATTTTGATCAATAATAATGTATCCCTGCCGGGGTTGGCTGGCATAAATTGGTTGTATTAATTCTAAGTTTATACAAATAATCATTGCATCCGTAGCAACTTTTTTTATGGTAGCCTGATAGGCGTTATCCTTGATTACTACAACACAATCTGTGTATTATTAAACGTGTTTAAAAGCAAATTGAAATATATTTTGGTAACTTCTATGAATTTGCTGGTATCGCAGGGCATAATGCTTATATAGCGATAATAAGTTTTATGAACCGGGCTACATGCAGGTAAAATTTTTAAGTATGAAAAAAATTTCCATTTTTATTATTAGCATCTTTATTCTATTCTCTGCAAAAAGCCAGGTAATTATCAGCGAAATAGATTATGATAATGTTAATACAGACAACAATGAAAAGATTGAAATTTTTGGCCCTGCCGGAACAAATTTATCCGGATGGAAATTGATTTTATACGATGGCGCCAGTGGGCTTGTGTATAATACTACTAACCTGAGTGGAACAATAGCAACCATTTGTGGAAGTTATGGTGTCATAGTAATTTCTTACCCGGTAAATAGCATACAGGATGGTTCGCCCGATGGTGTTGCCTTAGTAAACGCAGGCGGACAGGTGGTTGAATTTTTAAGTTATGAAGGAAGTTTTACAGCCACTGACGGGCCAGCCATCCGAATGACCTCAACAGATATATTACCCGGTGGCAGCGACAGCAATACAATTGCCGGTGATATAGAACGGCAAAGCCTTACAACCTGGACGTTTAATGCAGGTACCATGGGAACCTGTAATGCGGGTTTAATACCGGCTTCGCTTTGCACGGGCAGTACCGCAAATTTGACGGCCTTCATAAGTCAAACGCTCGCCTGTGCAGGAGATAACATTAGTTTAAATTTGTTTCAAAATGGCTATCCGGGCACAACTACCTTTCAATGGAAATATCAAAATGCATCAACAGGATATAGTTTTCAACCCCTTGGGATAACACAAACCACACCGGCTAAAAATACTGTTGTAACAGAAAGTACGACTTATCAATGTAGTGTTTATTGCAATGGTGTTTTGAGCCAGTCATCAGAATTGGTGGATGTTGATGTGATTTCCATTGGTACTATTACTACATCATTTACCGTTGTTTGCGATACACACAATACAAGTTTATCTTTAACGGGTTTACTTCCTGGTGTTGGCTATTCGTATCAATGGCAAAAAAATGTAAGCAATGCAGGGTGGGCCAATATTTCAGGTGCTACCGGCAGTACAACCATAGTGCCGAATTCCGAAGCAACTGTTTACAGGTGTTATTTGACTATTTGCAATGGTGCCACCACAGGCTATTCATCCGAAGTAACGCCAGGACAGGGCAATTGTTATTGTTTGCCTTTTTATCTTAATTTATCGCCACCCTGTTCAGATCCGGCCGGTAGTATTCTCCAGGTTAAACTTAACACATTAAATTTCGTTCCAGGTTGTAATTCACAGTATTATTATACCAATATATCACCAACATCAAATTTACCAAATGGAATACCAACAACAAATTTAAACCAGGGCTTTGTTTATACTTTAGAAGTAGCGTTAAATGAGCAAACTTTTCGTTTTTATTCTCTTGGGGTATGGATTGATTATAACGATAATTATATTTTTGAAAATTCAGAAAAAGTTGCGGATTTTTCTAATATTTCTTCAGGGCCTGTAGTAATAAATGTTCCTGTTTCCGTTCCTGCAAACGCACTGCCCGGTATGCACCGTTTAAGAATTAGGGAAGTAGTCAATGTAATAAGTCATGTTGTACCCTGCAGCCAATTTGATGCTAATGGCACATCATATGAATCCGGAGAAACAGAAGATTATACCGTTAATATTACGACCTCCCCCGCATGTACCGGCGTTGCTTCTATAGGTGGCACAACATCATCCAGCCAAACAATTTGTACCAATAGCGTTCCTGCACCAATTACACTTACCGGTAATACGGGTAGCATTTTAATGTGGCAACAATCGGGTGATGCTGCATTTACGTATCCGCAAAATATTTTAACGACCGCTAATTCTTTAACTATTGCTGCAGTAACTGCCACTACTTTTTACCGGGCTGTTGTACAAAATAATAATTGTGCGCCTGCCTATTCATCCACTGCAAAAATAACTGTAACTGGCATCACAGCTACAACAACATTAGCGACAGATGGGCAAGGCGGTGCACCTTATTCACTAAACGGAACAATATATTATATGGATAACTGCAAGCTGGTAACCTCATTAAAGCTGCAGGATACTCTTAATCCTTTCCTGGGTGGGATCCAGGTTAATATAAATGCAACGGTACAACAATATAAGAACAGGCCATTTGTACAGAGGCATTATACGATGGGCAGTGCATATCCTTCTCACGCATCCGGCTCCGGAGTATTTACCATATATTTTTTACAGTCAGAGTTTGCCGCATTTAACCAGGTAAAGGGAGTTTATAAATCTTTGCCGGTTGTGGGGAGTAATGCTGATCCTAATATTTCCAATTTAAAAGTTATGCAATACGATAACGATTATTTAAATCTTACGCCTGCTACTGCTATTTTTGTTGCCAGCTTACCACATACGATAACCTGGAATGCTACGAACAATTGGTGGGAAATAACTTTTACACCAACCCATTCGCCCAGTTCCGAAAATGAAGGCCTTTTTTATATTACCACGAATATTGATTGCCCTTCTGTAATACCCTCTGTAAGCAATATCTCTTCTACCGAAGCAACTGCTTTCTGGAATATTTTACCCGCCTCCGGTGGATTTGAATATGTACTCAAAACAACCAATATGGCACCAACAGTTGCGGGTACACATACCACTGAAGGTTCAATAAATTTATCAGGGCTCACAACCAATACCAATTATTATTTTTTTATAAGAACAGATTGCGGGGAGGGAAATTTTTCAGCATGGACTTCGGCAAACTTCTTTACCAGCTCATCTGCTATTGCTAAAATTGGCGTTGGCACTACCAGCCCTGCTTCTAATTTGGAGATCGCAGGCACAGGGATACCTGATGTAAGAATAAGTTCTACCAATAGTTTTGGACCTTCGCGATTATCATTTATGAGCGACAAAGGCGCAGCAACTGAATGGAGGCCAGGTTATATTGAATCTGGCAACAACGGCGATTATACGGGCAGGCTGGATTTTTACACCAACGGAACCGGGGCAACCAATAAATCAGGCGCGCTAAGAGCCATGTCTGTAAGCAATGGTAACCTAACTGTTACCGGAACCGTTACCGCTAACGGAACATTAATTACGAGTGACAGCAGGTATAAATACAACATTTATAAAATAGCAAATCCGCTCAATAAACTGGTACAGCTAAGAGGCACACAATATTTTTATAAGAGCAATGCTTTTCACCTGATGAATTTCCCTACTGATATGCAATACGGTGTAATAGCACAGGAAGTAGAAAAAATATTCCCCAACCTGGTTAGTACCAATGCAGAAGGCTATAAGTCGGTAAACTATATTGGATTGATCCCGGTAATGATCGAAAGTATTAAAGAGCAGCAACGGCAGATAGAAGAACTAAAGCAATTGATAAATAAGCTCATCAACAAATAGCCATTTTATAATGCCAAATATTTTTGTATACTGTATTGTGTGTATTTGCTTACTTCAATTTAATAATGTCAGCGCACAACCATGTTTTACCATCCCTGACTCTGTAAAAAAGCAATCCGATAGCTATCAGATTGCAAAAACTAAAGCCGCCAATATAAAGGAGGCTGCTAAAACCCGGTTTTTATATTTGTTTTAAAGGCAGAACAAGGCAGTTATGGCTGTGATGTTGTATGCCAATGGAAAACTCTGCCTGCACCAAACTACCATACCGCCAGTAAATGGCAATAGGGGTTTTACAGATACCGCAGGCGCAGGCAGCATAGCAAGACTGGCAATAAAAAAGATCAGGCAGGGCGAACTGCCCCCAACCATTGCCGTTAGTGAATTAAAAAAGCTAAAAATAAATATACATTGAAAAAATATTTCATGGTCCATTCTCAAACCATTGGTATAGGCACTACAACACCCGATATCAATGCCCCGAGGGGCGCAGCCAGCATTACTAAAAGATTTTTTTATGCAGGAGATGGTCAATGTTTAGTGCGATGCCATCGTTAGCGCTTATTGGTAGTAAGGTCATTGATTATTATATCACTTTTTAAAAATATACAACTTTTAAACTTTAAAACTATAATTATGAAACCAATACTATTAATGCCAATATTCCTTCTAAACTTTTCGATAGTCTTTAGTCAGAATGTTGGGATAGGTGTAAGTTCCCCCACTTCAAAATTGCAGGTGAACGGGCAAATAGCGATTGACCAAAAAAATTTTGGTGGATATGGCGGACTGTTAATTAAAGGGGATGCTCCGGGGAGTAATTATCCGAATATTTGTTTTTCAATTAAAAACACTGCAGCAATACCACAAGATGTAATCGCGGGCTATATTGGCGGTAATATTAACAGTAATACTGCAGGAGGAGAAGCGATGGATTTAAGTTTTTTTACATCGCAAAATGGATTGCCCGGGTTAACAACAAGATTAACAATTAAAGATAATGGTGATGTAGGCATTGGAACCTCGGCGCCAGGGACTAAACTGGAAATAAACGGTAAAACCAAAACCACCAATCTGCAACTTACAACCGGTGCAACCAATGGTTACCTGTTAAAAAGCGATGCGAGTGGAAATGCTTCATGGGTAAGCCCTGCTGCTGCACTAGGAATTTCTCTACATTCTATTGGTGAAAGTTATGGAGGTGGTATTGTATTTTATGTTTATGATAATGGGCAACATGGCTTAATAGCAGCAACAGCAGATCAAAGCACGGGTATACGATGGAATAATGGAACATATATTACAACAAATGCTGTTAGAGATGGCATTGGTGCTTTTAGTAATACAGCGCATATTATTGCCAGCCAGGGAGAAGGAAATTATGCTGCAATGCCATGTGCAAAATATAATGGAGGCGGTTACGGCGATTGGTATTTGCCTTCAAAATACGAGTTGAATTTATTGTATCTTCAAAAAGCTGTGGTTGGTGGTTTTACCATTAACTTCTATTGGAGTTCCAGCGAGTTCGATTACGCCATCGCCTGGAACCAGTTCTTCGGCAATGGCGACCAGATCGGCTCCGACAAGGAAGCCACTGGCTATGTGCGTGCTGTTCGGGCTTTTTAACTATTTAGCTATTTTTTTATTACAGCGAAGCCGTCGAATTTTCAAAAAGTGGCACATCCCGCCCAAAAAATTAAAAGCCATTGTTTTCCGGATTTGATCCGCTACATCATGGTATACGATGCCATTGAAATTAATTTCAAAGGGGTATTTGTATGAAAGTAAAGTAAAGGAAAGTAAAGTAAAGAAAAGGAAAGGAAAGGGTTATGCAGATTTTTCCGATAAATAATCAGATACGACCATGAACTAAATATTTTTCATTTTTCCAATTTCATTTTCAATGTTATAACGATTGTATAAACTTCAGCAGGCTTGTCCTGTCCGTTTTACTCAATTGCATAAAGCGCTGCTTAATATTTTCCGCTTCACCACCGTGCCATAAAATGGCTTCCTCAATTGTTCTTGCCCTGCCATCATGCAAATAAAATGGGGTGCCATTGGTTTTTGCAAAAAGCCCGATACCCCAAAGCGGTGTTGTTCTCCATTCCTTCCCTGTTGCAAGAAAATCCGGCCGGTTATCTGCCAAACCATCTCCCATATCATGCAATAACAGGTCCGTGAAAGGTTGTATCCGTTGGTTACTTACTGATCTTAATGTTACATTTATGCCCGTTTGTACCAGGGGCTTATGGCATCCGCTGCAATTAATTTGTGTAAACAATTGTTTCCCTTTTATTATATCCGGATCCGTTACGTTTCTTCTTGCAGGTACGGCCAGTGTTTTTATATAAAATACCACGTTGTTAATTGTACTGTCAGGCAATTCGGGGTCGTCGTTTAAGTTATCCGACTGCGGCTGGCCCCAACTGCTCTCCTTAGAAAAAACATAATTCGTAATACCCATATCCTGGTTATATGCACTGGCAACCTGCACGAGCAAATTGGGGGTATTCGCTTTTAAACCAAATCTTCCCAATTCCGTTTGATTGGTGTATGGATTGTAAACATAATTTGGCCTTCCGCTGATACCATCGCCATCTGCATCATTTTCATCTGCAAACGAGAGGATGGTAGCTTCAGGGATATTTTCCAATAACCCTACACCAAACACGGGCGGGGCCAGACGGGGTGAAATCAAATAACCGGCAGGCAATGCCTGGTATGCATTGATCAAAGTATAAGTTGGCTTGCGAAGCGTTACTGTTGCACCATCCGGGTATGTTACTATTTCATTTGTATAGCTGATATTTACAGTTGCTTCAGGTTGTTTTCCAAAAATTGATACATCCTGTAATTGCCCGCCAAAGCCGTTAATTGCTAAAGGGCCGCCGTTTACATCTGTTCCGGGAATACTTAACCTGAAAAGTAATGAGGAGTTTACAAACCCTGCGGTAGGGGTGCCCTTGCCATCATTGTGATGACAGGAAATACAGCTTACATTGTTAAAAACGGGACCTAATCCGCTGTTTATAGGTGCAGGGGCGGAAACAAAGGTTTTTTCAAATGCCCCATCACCCAGGCCATGAACAATTCCATCCCTTTCGTTCAGGCCAGTTACCTGGTGCCCGAAGGATTTGGAGGTTTCATCAAAAACGGTAGCTATACCACCGCTTAATCTTTCATCATAGCCTGAATCAGCAAATACACCGGCTTTATTACACATCGTAAAAAGTATAACAATGAAGAGCATCGAAGAAATAACGAATAGCTTTTTCAACCAGTCTTATTTTAATCTTGTATATATTGAATAATAAAAGGTTTCAATTCGTCTTCCAGTGTTCCTTTTAGTGTGGCCAATGCAGTCATTGTTTGCTGGCATTGCGGCCGTTGAGAAATAATAGCCAGTTCATAAAATACTGAAATATTATCAAATGAATTAACGGCAGCTGTGATCTGGCTTTGTAATTTATTATCCAGTGCGATGTTTTTTACCGCTACTAAATCGTTTATCCCCTTACCATCGCCGGCACCAAATTTACCAAGGTACACATTTTGAAGCCCGATAATATTATCCTTAAAATCGCTCACTGAATTACCGCTGTAAGGAGATTCTACGATTGACGGGTCACGGGCGTCAAACGGCTCTTTCATTTTACCTTCACCCACTTCTTCACATATTGCGATCATAGCTTCTACGATTGCCAGGTAAGCCTGCTGTTTTTTTGTGTATACGGTGCTTCCGATGCCAGCCGTAACCACCTGCTGGGCAAAGTTTACAGGAGCTGATGTCCAGCTAAGGTAAAGCGCATGGCAGGTGGTTTTTAAATCGGTTGTTAAGCTTACCATATAAGCTTTTTGTCTTGCGGTGATGCTTGCCGCCGTCCTGTTGCCATGGTCGCCAAAAATGATATATTCAATAGGATGATAACCCCTTAAGGATAAGGTGATATTTTGAAGATCATTTACTGTGAGCGCGTTGGTGCTTTTAAGTAATGAATCCATTTGCACATAATCGGTTGGCCAGGTATCCATATTTGGATCATAATCATTGTCTTCAACCGGCCCAAAAAGATAGCCTTCACATTTTTCCCATACCCCGCGCATGTTTTTCCAGGCAGTTTTTGCTGCGGTTAAATTAGCTTCTGATGCATCCGTATTAAGATTTTGTATAGCTGTGCTTAAAGCACCTGCAGAATTATCTAATGCTGAATAACCCGGTACTGCCACTATATTGGTGAAATCGGTAAGCACAGTTGATTTTAAAGTTTCAAAATTATCATTGCCGGGGCCGGGATCGTCATTTTTTTTACAGGCAGCCAGGCCTATCATTAAAATTGTTAGAGCTGCTATTGTTACCTTTTTCATTCTATATTTTTAAATTGCTATGATGAGATTATTGTTACTGGTGGTCGTTCTAAATTTTTTTAAAGAGACTTCGGCAGGGCCTTTTATCACCTTACCTTCCTTGTTAAACCTGCTCCCGTGCAGGCTGCATGAAAAACCGTTTTGGGAAGGTGTTAACTGGTTATCCTGGTGTGTGCACTGCATCAATAATGCACTATAAGTTGCGGCTGAATTTTTTTGAATGGCAATATCATACTGCCATCCCCCGGGCCGCACGAATTGTATGCTGCTTTTTTCAAAAAGGGATAGGGGCACTTCAATTAAATTATTAACCACTGTAGTTTTAAATACAGAATAGGAAGGGCTGCAACCGGAAAGTGTCGGGAGCAGCATTGCCGCGGCCCCCATCAAACAGGTATCACAGCCAAGTTTTAAAAACTCTTTTCTATCCATAATAATTTAAAATGAGTAGCCAATGCCAATATTCAGGAAGGAATTATTTTGATTATACGGAAGCGCATTCGGTGGCGGGTTAATGACCAACTCCGGATTCTGAGGATCCGTATGCAGCAACCTCACATCTGCTTTAATTACAACATTCGGAACAGGAAGATAACTGATGCCTGCTATAAGATGATGTTGTTTTAAAGTTCCATCAGCAATGGCCTTGGGTGGAGCAGGGATACTGGCATTCAGGTCGATCAGCTCATACCTTGCAAAGGTGGTAAAATTAGCGTCTTGTTGTTTTTTGTATAACCAGTCGTATGCAATTTCAAGATACCCTCCATACATATCCGTGGCCATATTTTTAGCATAAGCGGTATTTATCCTTCCGGCTTCGGGATAGCTGACATTCGCAAACAACGCTTTGGCCGAAAACGCATTTTTGTTATATTGAATATTTCCTTCCGTTAAATAAACCGGGGTACCAAAAGCCCCGCTTTTTAAATTCAGGCTATCTGCACCTCTTTTACTTAGTCCGACTGTTCCGCCCGCATAACCTGAAAGCTGAAATTTAAATTCGTTCCAGTTATATTGTAAGGAGGCTGTAACCGCAAGATTATTTGCAGAAGCATCGCTGCCTTCGGCCCTGCCTTCCCTGATGCCTGAGCCATGTTGAAAACCCTCACTGTTCAAACCATTTAATAATGCCACACTGTAATTCAAAGGGATCTTATCCGACTTTCCATAAAAGCCAATTCCCAGTTCCCTCCATGTTGCCGGAATTACTGATTGCTCGGTCAATGGCCTTTCCACGCCGTTAAAATTAACAGGCAAATGGTTTTCATTTAATATACCTATTCGTGGTACAAACAATCCTGCAATTATGTATTGCCGGGGATTGAGATTAAATTTTAAAAAGGCTTGTTCCATTGCTATTTCACCTTTTTTTCCTTCCCCATCACCCGCCACCAATGCATCTTCTATTTCCAGTTCTGTAAAAAGCGAGATTTTGGAGTTGAACTGGTGGCCTACAAATAGTACCACTCTTTCCAGTGTTGCCCTCGATTGTTGAACCACAAAATTTCGTTGGTAAAATGCGGAGCCATACCCGGAAATAACCGTCTTTTGTTTGGATAAACCCTGGTTGAGCGAGTCTTCATTGGTAAATACGAGCTTTTGCGCATTTGTCCTGGTTTGTGAATAGGAGCAAATAAAAATGTTTGCAATTATTATACTAAGCGTTAGTCGTTTTATACTTATCATTGTGGGCAAATGTATTTTCAATCAGGCCGACTCTCTTTCGCAATTAGGAAAAATTATTACGGATTCGGGAAATTGTGGAATTGAATAAAAGAAATATATATAATTATAAACGCTGATTTTTGCCTGAAGGGCATAGAATGGCATCCAGGAAGATGTCGACGGTAAATTCCGGTCGGTAATGGCACATACATTTTATTAATCTTCTTTTTGGCGGGAGAATAAAAATTCGTTTCTTTAATACTCATCATCCACCGCGGCAGTTCTTAAATTTTCGTACTGCGAATGTGCCGGTGAAGATAAATAAAAGCTAGTCTATGAAACTTATCAAAAATACCTTGCTGGCCTTTTTAATTTTGTATGGCGGGAATTCATTTTCCCAAAAAACCATCCGGTTGCAATCACCCGATCACCATATTGTTTTTTCATTTATATTGACCAAAGGTTCACCCGTTTACCAGGTGGATTACAAGGGCAAAAAATTAGTGGATAAATCAACACTCGGACTTGCTTTTAAAGAAGATGGGAATTTTTCAGACGGTCTTGTTGCCGGCAGACCGATATTCAGAACTGGTGACGAAACCTATGACCTGGTTGTTGGAAAAGCCAAAACGGTGCATAGCCATTATCAAGAACTAACGGTACCGCTTACCCGATTCAGCGGGTCCGAAAAAAAACAGGTAAATATTGTGGTAAGGGCCTTTAATGATGGGATCGCTTTTCGCTATGAATTCCCTGCCCAGGGCAACTGGACTGATTATACGTTAACAGATGAGCAGACTACTTTTAACCTGGCACAAAACCCTACCGTGCTCACGCTTTTTAGAGAGAACTATACCACCTCTCATGAAGGCTATTATGATTCCATGCGGCTGAGCGAAGTAAAGCCGGATACATTGATGGACCTGCCTACCTTATTTCAATATCCGGGGCCTGTTTATATGGCGATCACTGAAGCCAACCTGCGCAATTATGCAGGTATGTACCTGGCAAAGAAGAACGGTGTTTTAACAACCATGCTTTCACCCCTTCCCGGCCAAACAGTTATTAAAGTAAAAGCCATCCTGCCGCATCATACTCCCTGGCGGGTAATGATGATCAGTGACTCGGTAGGAGCATTGATCGAATCAAACATCCTTACCAACCTTTGCGAACCAAACGAGATCAAAGATGTATCCTGGATAAAGCCGGGTAAATGCACTTTTCCCTGGTGGAACGGAACCATTGTTCCGGATACCACCTGGCCCGGGGGTAACAACTTTGAAACAAATAAATATTATATAGATTTTTGCGCCCGCCATAAGATCGATTACCATTCGATCGTTGAATATGGAGGGCACGAATGGTATGTAAACGATGGCGCTGGTTATTCACCCGGCCCTCACGCAGATGCAACAATGTCTGTGGCCGGACTGGATATGAAAGCCATCTGTGATTATGCGAAGCAGCAGGGAGTTGGCATACGCGTGTGGGTGCATTGGAAGGCATTGTATCCAAAACTGGAAGAGGCATTTACGCAATATGAAAAATGGGGGCTTTCCGGTTTGATGATGGATTTTATGGATAGGGATGACCAGGAAATGGTGAATATTTATGAAGAGGTTTTACGCAGTGCTGCAAAGCATAAATTACATATTCAGTTTCACGGCGCATTTAAGCCCAATGGACTGCACCGCACATTTCCCAACGAATTTACCCGCGAAGCCACTTATAATTATGAGGTCAATAAATGGAATGAAACTGGCCTGAGCCCGGATCATGATATCAATATGCCTTTTACAAGAATGCTTGCCGGCGCCACGGATTATCATCTTGGCGGTTTCAGGGCCGTTCCTCCCGCAAAATTTAAAACACAGCAAAGCCGTCCGCTGATGATCGGCACCCGTTGCCATATGCTGGCTATGTATGTTGTATTGGAAAGTTACCTCGCAATGGTGTGCGATTACCCGGCTGCGTATGAGGGCCAGCCAGGATTTAAGTTTATAGAGGATGTGCCCACTTCATGGGATGAAACGGTAGTGCCCCTTGCACAGGTGCATGAATATGTCACCATCGCAAGAAGAAGGGGCCAGAATTGGTTTATTGGCACTATCAATAATACAAAAGAAAGGTCGGTACAACTGCCACTCAAATTTTTGCCGGCAGGGAAATATACTGCGGAAATATATAGCGATGCGGATGATACCGCAGAAGATCCCAATCATTTGTCGGCGATTGTACAAACAGTTAGCAATACAGATACCATTACACTCCGGCTTGCAGCAGGTGGAGGGCATGCCATGCGGCTGGTGAAGCAGTAAAGTGGATTTAAAAAATATTTATTTATACCAGGAATAAAAAAAGGAATAGGTTTAGTTTTCGGCATATAAGAATTCTGAGCTTGTTGCAACATTCCGTCAATAAGAATATTCACTAAAAATTCAAACGCGATATATTCCCCCTTTCAATAGATGGAATACAGTTTGTAATAAACCTCGCAGGTTTTTAAAACCTGGGTGGTTTGGACTAAAGTTACCTACCCGCACGGCATACAGGTTCGTTTTCATGATAGGCTGATATCAGCAAAGCCCCGTTAAGAATAACGGGGCTTTATACCAAAACTAACTGCTTATGAGAAAACGTTTACTATTTTAAAATTGTGCAATAATAAGATTTGCCAGGGCATATTTTATTTCTCTTAAAATTGACTTGTTAAAAATGATTGAGGGATAATATTTTTAAAAACAATTTTATTCCTTAATAATTTACTGTAAAAATAATACGCTCCCTGTTATTTTGCAATACCCTAAAGTGGGGATTTATTTTCCTCCAAACCAACAGGTACCAAAATGCCATCGCCCGGCTTTCCCACTGCTTTTCTGTTCTTTACTTTGAACATATGATACCGGTTTTGCGGGTATTGAATTTTAACCGTACAAAAAATAATAACGGGGCTGGTTTACAAAAGACCAGTCATTTTTTTTATATTTAACTGATAAACCTGCACTATGATAGCAAAAATGCCTTTGGAAAATTTCCTTGTTATCGATATCGAAACTGTTTCGTCAAAAAAAGATTTTGACGGCCTTGATCTCGAATGGAAGCATTTATGGGAAGAAAAAATAATTCGTTCCCTCCCTGAAAATTGCTCAGCTTCAGAATATTATCCGCAACGTGCGGGCATAATGGCCGAGTTTGCAAAAGTAGTCTGCGTAAGTATTGGCTATTTTAAAAAAGAACAGGACCATCACCAGTTTCGCGTGAAATCTCTTTTTGGAACCGTTGAAAAGGAATTACTGCTGAATTTTGTAAATACGATCAACCAGTTGGAGGCAGTGCACAACCGCTGGAGTTTTACGGGGCATAATATCAAAGAATTTGACATCCCTTTTTTGTGCAGGCGGTTACTTGTAAATGGGCTCCCCATTCCTTCTTATCTCGATTTTCAGAATATGAAACCCTGGGAAACCAATATGGTGGATACTTTCCAGTATTGGCGCTTTGGGGATTTTAAAAATTATACCTCCCTTAAACTATTGGCCGCTGCATTAAATGTACCCTCCCCCAAAGACGATATTGATGGCAGCATGGTAGGAGATGTGTACTGGAAAGAAAATGATCTTCCCCGGATTGCTGTCTATTGTCAAAAGGATGTGGTAACAGTGGCAAATATTATTCTGAGGTTTAAAAATTTGCCGTTACTAACCGCGGAACAGGTGATTTTTGCAAAATAGGAAGCCCCGACACCCGGTCGGCACCGCAGGTCAGACCGGGTTTCGGGGCTTTCGGATGCCATCGAACCGGTATATGATGTTATCTGAAGCCCGGTCGGCACCGCAGGTCAGACCGGGCTTCAGATAACATCTGAATAAATCTTCAAAAAACTTTGTGCTCCCCTTTGTCATTTCAATCCATCCCCTTACCTTTGCACTCCAAATTAAAAAAACGAAAGTTTAAAGTTCTTTAAATATGTCACAGAGAATCAGAATAAAATTACAGTCTTACGACCATAACCTGGTTGATAAGTCGGCTGAGAAAATTGTAAAAACGGTACGTAGTACCGGTGCAGTTGTAACGGGACCAATTCCATTACCAACGCATAAGAAAATTTTTACTGTATTGCGTTCTCCTCACGTTAATAAAAAAGCGCGTGAGCAGTTTCAATTGTGTACACATAAGCGTTTATTAGACATATACACCAGCAGCAGCCGCACGGTTGACGCGCTAAGTAAATTAGACCTGCCAAGTGGTGTAGATGTTGAGATCAAGGCCTGATGAACCTCCCGACCATATCGGGAAGGCAAAAGGTTAGTTCTTATAATTAAAATATTGAACATCCATCTACGATACTGTCGTAGCGCTGGATATAAAAAAGATACAATGAAAAGTATTATTGGAAAGAAGATTGGCATGACCAGTGTCT
>JBDTVX010000053.1:0-18436 GCA_040007015.1 Ferruginibacter sp.
CTGGTTTTTTATGGCAGCTCTTCCATAAGATTATGGGAAACCCTGGAAGAAGATTTTAAAGAATATGCGCCGTTGAATTTGGGTTTTGGTGGTTCCACGCTTGCTGCCTGCGTATGGTTTTTTGAACGAGTATTTTCCAACATTAATCCACGCTGCATTATCGTGTACGCCGGCGACAACGACCTGGGCGATGGAAGAAGCCCGGAAGAAGTGTTCCTGTTTTTTAATGAATTGATACACCTTGTTCATCATCAGTTTGGCGAAATCCCGCTGGGTTTCATTTCCATTAAGCCAAGCATCAGCCGCTGGGATATTGTGGATAAGATAAGGCATACCAACCGGCTGATCGAAGCAGGGATAAAAAAGACCGGCGGCAATTTATCCTACATTGATATTTATGATAAAATGACCGACAAAACGAGTTATCCCAAACGTGAATTCCTAGACCCGGATGGCTTGCATATCAGTGAAAAGGGATACCAGCTGTGGAAGGAAATTATATCGAACTACCTGGCTGATGTAAATTTAAATGTCTTAGAAAAATAACATGAATCCCTATGATCAATAGCCTTTTAGAGCTGGCCCCCGTCCGCGAAACAAAAAAAATAAAACGGGAATATAAAAAATGGTTCAGCCCCCATTTACAGAGGGATATGGAGTTACTCATATTTGGCCATGAAGGCTCGCCTGTTTTGTTTTTCCCAACACGCATGGCCAGGTTTTACGACTATGAAGACTGGGGGGTTATTGAAGCGATGGAGGAAAAAATATTATCGGGTAAGATACAAGTGTATTGCCCCGACAGTATTGATGAAGAAAGTTTTTATTGCAAAAGCATTCATCCGGCCGAACGGGTGAAACGGCATATTCAATTCGAAAAATATTTACTGAATGAGCTGATCCCGTTTACCAGGCAACGAAATAACAACCGCAATCTTGTTTCAGCCGGATGCAGTCTTGGCGCCTACCACGCAGTAAATCTTGCATTCAGGCATCCACGGCTCTTTAAAAAAGTAATTGGCATGAGCGGCCGATATGACCTGTCCATTCAACTGGAATTTTTTGATGATCTTTTCGAAGGGTACTGGAACGAGGATATTTATTTTAACATGCCCGGCCAGTATATCCATAACCTTACCAACGAAGACATGATCGGGGCGCTGCAAAATGTAGATATCATTCTGGCAATAGGTATAGAAGATGCTTTCTATCAAAATAACCTTCAGCTGAGTATAAGCCTTGGTGAAAAAAACGTTCCCAATATTTTACATTTAATGGATGGTGAAGCGCATAAGGCGATGTATTGGGGAGAATTGATGAAAAATTACCTGTAATTTCTCCCATGCTTACGATGAAAAAAAGAATTTCGAATAATATCCATTCTGTAATTGTTAATTTAACCTGGCAGATTATTTTAAAATCCAATCTATAGTTGCCGCAACATTATTTCAATATTGCAAATCCCGTAAATCAAATTTCCGCTTTGGCTTTTTACCTAATATCCTGAACAGAACACTATTGAGGGTAAAACTATCACTGTCAAATCCGCCATGAGAACCCGACCTGCATATGTCCGGGCCTATGTCTTCTGTGGCCGGAGCCTTTCCTGCTATTACCAGGGCCGGCCATCCATTGATATCCTTTTGCAGCATTTTGCTGATCTCCGGGTCAATATATTTTTTTATAAGGTCGCGATTCTCTCCATTGATAAACATTTCCATTCCCAGAAGGGGTGTTTCCCGCCTTCTTTCAAATGCATTGCTCACCAGGTAAAGCAATGATTTGCCGTAAGGCCCAACATCGTCGTCCCTTTCTCCCTTATCGCTCAATACATAAATTGATGGCCTCAACCTGCTATCCTTCAGCATCAGCGGAAAATATTTTTCTTTAAATAAATCAATTGAAATTGCGGGCGCTAAAAACTGAACGGATTTTACGGGGATGCCTATCTGCAATAATGTTTCAAGCGCATGTGTAATAAAAATTGCTCCGGCACTATGCGCCACAATATGTATTTCCCATTTAGTTTTTTCTTTATCATCCAATGTATTGAACGCCTCCCGGCCCTTATCCGCAACCATTGTGATAGCTCTTCTTTTCTCGCTGGCGCCGACTGGCTTTTTGGAAGCCAGTTGCGCATTTTCCTTCATTTCATCCCAAAGCATCGTACCCATTTTGGAAGCCGTTAATTCAAAACTGCGGTCTTTTATTTCCAGTGTTGAATCTCTTAATTTGGCGAGCCAGTCTACACTTGCCTTATCATCTTCGGTAAACAAATCAAAGAGCTGGTCTTTCAGGGAGGTCCAGAAATCAGTTTCCCACATAATGTGTACCGGGTATATTTTATTATCAAGGCATACCTGTTTGAAACTAATGACCCTGCGGGCAACATCTTTTTCCGAATTTAAACCGCCATGCAGGTAAAGCATGATCCGCTTTTTATCCCAGTCTTTTGCAGTATCCGCCACCGTTGTGAAAAGGCGCTCGATATCTTTTTCTGTGGTCCAGTAATTACCTGTGTCGGAAAGAAAACCATTGTTGCCGATATTGATCACATAAGGACGAATGCTTTCAAGTGGGATCATATCGGATGCTCTTTGCCTGCCTGCATCCGTATCCCTGTTTTCTTTTTCGTTCCAAAGATCAGTGTCAACCGGAACTCCCAACTGCACTACCCAGCAGTCTGACGAGTGTAACATCCAGTCTTCATAAGGAAGCAAGGCAAATCCTTTGTGGCCCCATTTTTCTCCCCATGAGTTCTGGATAATAAACCCTTCCCTTGTATATCCAATGATTGCTATCGCATGTCCACCGTCTGCCCTCTCCTTACGTTCAATGATGGGTAATGCTATCTTTTTAAGCTTGTTTTTAAAAAGATAATTTTGGGGCCTGCCCTTTTTTTGAGGGTTGATCCATCCTTCGTGCACCATTAAGGTGGCAAATAAAACGCCCGTTTCACTAATGGCAGCATGCATATCCCGGATATTCCTGTGCATTACCCTGTAGTAGGCGCCGGCCGGTATTTCCAATGCGGCTTTTGCAAGTTGATCATCCAGGTATGTTGGCCCTGTCATATCATCTTCCCATTGCCATTTTTTTACTACCCCATGTGCGATCCATCCTTTTACGGAGCCTCTTGCGGATGAGCCAACATAATCTTCGCCCGGCCATTCATCATAACGGCGCGCCATTTCGTACAACATACGGGGACTCACACATTCTTTTTGAATGGCTCCTGCGTGAACGCGCCTGTTTTTTATTAAATGATAATTGATCACGGCTGCCAAAGCAAACCCTGTGCAGGCTCCTTCTGCGCCCTGGTCGAGTATGAGCGGACTATAATCAAAATTTATATATTGTTCCGGTAAAGGACTCAGTGCGGGCTGGTAGAACCAATCACGGATATCAATCTTATCGGGAAAGGCATCCAGGGTTTTATTGATCTTTTCCGCAGTGGTTCTTTGTACAGGTTTTACCCGCTGACTTTTCGCGGAAGGCTGTGTCGTTTTAGGATAGGTAGGTTCTATTGCCATAAAAAAATTTGAAATGGATATAGACGATTGACCCTTGACCATTGACCATTGACCATTGACAATTAACTGTTGACAATTGCCCGTTGATGGTCGTTGGTCAGCTCAAGATATCATCAGTGCAGTCTTGTTTGAACTTTTGAAGTAAACCTTTAACTTAACCACGTAGGTTTTCCCCCTGAACAATTTTATTTTGATCAATGCATTCTTGTCAGTCCCGCTATTATCATCGCCGCTTAAATATTGCAATTTATTGTCTGCAAGCTTTTCTGATAAAACCATCACAGTGTCCAGCTTTCCCAATGTTTGAATATTGTAGTATTTTGTAATGGCAGGTTTGAAAATATAGTTTTGCTGCTCAGTGCTTTTAACCGGTATATCATAAGACTCCAGTTCAGCTACCATGATATCTTTATTGGGATTGGTGGCAGGATAAAAGCCCAGCGCATATTTAACATCCTGGGCAGAGAGGCCACCGGCAGGCTCCAGTCCGGCCGCATACTTAACCGGCTTTTTTATAAGACCAGCCCCAAAAGGATAATGCATAATGGAATCCGGATCCCAGTGAGATCCGTTGACCTCCTTTTTATCAAGCTTTTTGATAATGTTTTCAAAAGTAGATTTCCTGTTCCAGCTATTAGGGGGCGCTCCCAGTGACGCATACACGGCATCTTCATTCCACACTATTCCCGCAAAAGGATTCTGATGCTCGTGCTGCAAACCCAGCGTATGGCCTATCTCATGAACCGCAGTGTCGATACCATTATGCTGGTCGGGTACAGCAATATTCCATCCGAAATTCATGGTCCGGTCATTCGCTTCTTTATTCAATATTTCCCTTCCAACATAAGACCATGATCCGTCTCCATCCATGAAACCGATCCTTACTTCGGCGTCTTCCCTGTTTTTCACTTCTTCAAAATTGAGTCCGATGCCAAGTTTTTTCCAAATGCTAAATGCTTTTCTTACAACATCCATTTGCGCAGGCGTGCCCTTCCAGCCTTTCCATTCTTTTGTGCCATCGGTAAATTCCACATTTAATCCATCCGTTTTTTTATCGAAAAAATAATAATGGAGGGTAGTGCCGTTCACCCATTTGGTAACATTGGTAAGTATTAATCTTGCCCGCTCTTTACTGATTCCGCTTGCCAACGGCTTTGGTACAGATTTAGGATTAGAACAGTACCGTATGGGAGTCATTTTCCCGGCGGGCTCAACAGCTTTACTTTTTTTAGTGGTCGCCATAATCTTTTTTTTTATTAATATTTAACTGGGGTATGTAAATAAACCGGAACACCGGGCAGGATCCTGCTATTCATCAATAGTGTTTCATCCAAAAAAACATCCGGGTTAATAAATAGTCTTATTGGGCAGGATGTATTTAACCACTAACGTAATATTTTATTTTGGTATTTGCAAGTACCGGTTTGAGGTATTTTATGTAAAAGCCATATTACAAATTTTTATGCCTTACGGAATACGGTCGCTTTCTTCGGCTGATTTCTAAATCACGTCTAAAACAGGTTTTGTCAGATCACCCATTGTATCCCCTGTATTTAATGTTGCCTTTGGTTCAAAAAGCATTACAGCAACTTCCTGTTCCGCTACCGGCCTGTGTTCTGTTCCTCTTGGGACAATTAAAAATTCGTTTTCGTTCACATCAATTGTTTTATCCCGGTACTCCATTTTAAAATTCCCTTTCAGCACATAAAACAGCTCATCTTCATGTTCGTGTTTATGCCAGACAAATTCGCCCTTAAATTTTACAAGCTTAACTTCTTGCCCGTTGAGTTCGCCTACAATTTTTGGGCTCCAGAATTCTGTGAACAAAGAAAGCTTTTCTTCAATGTTCACCTTGTTGAAAGTTGTCATCTCTGGTTGTTTTAATTTAGCTTGTTTATTTTAAGTACCACTAACGGCAACGCATAAGTGATCATTCCGTATGCAAAAAATGCGGATAACCCGTAAGGTTAGCCTTACGGATTTTTTACAGGCAAATGAATCATTTCTTCCAAAAAGCGTCTGGTTTCCTTTTCCACACCTGCTACATCATTGGATTTTATCGGTGATGCTATAACATGGTTCCCTGTATTGGGTAATGCGATCTCTCTTTTCATAGAGCCTGTTGTGGCCAGTTCAGTGAACATTTCTTTCATGGCGCTTACCTTGACAACGGCGTCCTGGTGCTGCTCATCTTTATAATAATATAACAATAACGTTGGCTGCTTTATTTTGCCAAAAGTCTCTTTGTTCATCGTGGTCTCCAACATTTCCTCCAGTGCCACAGCAGCTTCAAGGCGGTAGGGTTTATTCCAGAATTGTTTGTAAATGGGACGGTCATCCTCCGGAACATTGTAATTGCCTCCTTTTACCAGGCGTGCAATCTGCAATCCCCAGTGATTATTCAATATCCATGCATTGGGATCATTGATCGCTATGTTAGGAGAATATAAAATAAGCGCCGCTACATCATCGGGATAGGCTGCAGCAAGTTGTAATGCCTGTGTGCCGCCGGTGCTGGTGCCCATCAATATTACTTTGCTGCCTAACCGTTTGCCAATTGCCAATGCCTGTTGAGCACTCTTCCAGTAGTTATCAGGGGTAAGGTTCAATAGTTGTTCGGAAGTGTCAATTCCATGCTCGGCTAATCTTGCGAGGTATAAGTTGCAGCCAAAGCGCTTTGCAATATCCCTGTGTACCGGGTTGCCTTCTTCCTGTGAAGCGGAGAAGCCATGAAGGTATACAATTGCATAAGCGGTTTCTTGTTTGCCGGAATCGTTTGCCCAAACAATCCTTGCTTCATTATCCGGACGTAGTTTGTGGGCGGCTTCATTAGCGGCTACAAATTTTTCCAGTTCATTAACGGGTGGCACGGCCGGCATCCCCAAATCATACCGCGGAGTGGCAGGAGCCGGGCCCAGCAAATAGATAATACCCAGTACAGCCAATACAATTAGCAATCGTTTTAACCAGCGCATGTATTTGAATTTTATATGAAGCTATGACATTTATTTTTGTGATAAAAGCTCACTGAGAAGCTATCTGAATTATTTCTTATTGCCGCGGATGCACTAAAATATACAAATGTTTTTAACTATATTTTATTAGTTAAAACTTTATGGTACGGGCCAGGAAGCAATGTGGACCCTGCCTGTTTGCCTGAGGCGGTCAGGCAGGGTTGCAACCCTCTTCTACGTCATATCATTATTGAACTTTTATTGATGTGGAGAAGCAAGGTCCGGTTGGTGAGCGGGAGTTTTCGAATCATTAAACCTCCATAGTATTTTGCTTCATTAATGGAACTTACTGAAATCATTATTAAACAGCTGTAAATAAAATAAAGTCCGGTAGGGGAATGTCATTAAGTTAAGGCCGGTAATTCAATTGCACAGTTCCGCTGGCTAGCGGTTGGTGATAGAAGTTCTCTATTCCTTTTTGGCTTCAGCCAAACACGCTTTTGGCTGAAGCCGTATTAATTTAATTGCAAATCCTGATCCACACCTTAAAGAGCAATGTCATTAAGTTAACACTTTTTGTCCCATCGGGGCATCGTGTTTATAGAATTATTCGTCAATTTTGGCCTTGGCTCCCCCAGGTGCCACGTAATTTACTCGGCGTCTACGGAGCCAAGGCCTTAAAATAATGATTAACTATACACAAGATGCTCCTAACGGAGCTTAACATAATGACATCGCCCTAAAGTGTGGTAATTAAAACCATAACTTAATGACATTTCCAGTAAGAAGTGATATAGAAGGCTTTTTAAGGATATCACGTCCCTAATAGACTTTTCCTAATACTATTACTACCGATATTTTGTCCGTTGGCTAACCGACCGTGCAACACTTAAATAGATACCGAATCATTGATTAAACAAAATTGGTTTTTAAAAAATTAAATGCATTGGAGAAAAATATTCCATCGAGTAATTCATCCGCATCAATATCACTTTTTTTGATTGAAAGCGTTTTCCAGAATGTATTACTTCCCTTCAGTATCTGCAGCAGGTGGTTTTTGAAATCGGTATACATTTCCGCTGAAATGCAGCAGTCAAGCGGGTTGATCAATCCGTCAAAATCGGACCCGATACATATGCAACTGCTTGCCTGTTTCAGGGAAAGTCCATTTTTTTGGGCAACCTGTAAAATATGAAATATATGGTTCAGAAAATAATAGTAATGGAATTCAACGCTATTTTCTCCATGCACCAGTGCCTCATCACCTGTTAAAATATCATCCTGGGAGAGGTGTGGCTCAATGTCTTCAGGATCATCAATGCCCCGGAAAAATATTTCATCTTCACCGTCTGCAATATATTCCTGGTCATAGGGACTATCGTTGATCTGGTATGCCACGCTATCCGTAGGGAATCCCAGTATCCGTTGATCAAGAGAAATTCCGATAAGACCATTGGTTTGCAGTATCATTACAATTTCATCATCATACAAATTAATACTGCTCCGGTTGAAGGATGAATCCTGCACCACCCCAATCGGTTTGCAGTGCCTGATCCTCCAGACACCCTCACCCCTTTTGGCACGGGTAGATAAAAACTGGTAGCGGAAATCACTGTGGCAACCAGTAAGTCCCGCATGTGTGCATATCAACGGTTTGTCATCATGGCCAATCAGGCCGCGTTCGGCCACCAATTGTGTACGAGTGAAATAACTCATGTGTTTGAAATCAACCAGGATGTTATTATCATATAATTTTTTTACGGCGCGTTTACCCCAGTCCGATAATCCGCTCCTGTTTGGGAAAAACATTTCCTCGTTAATGAACTGCATTCCAAATGCATGATTGGCACAGGGAAAATCCTGCAGGTGAGGAATATTAACCGCCAGTATCCTTGTATTATATCGTGTTTGAAAGTCAGCGAAATTATTGTTAAAATCATCTTCCGCGTTCACGTTAAAAGGATCACTGCAAAAATTATGTAACCCTTCCAGTATGAGTAAACCGTGTACAGTTTTGGCATCCTGTTCATCATACTCATTGACGGAATTAATGAACTTAAAATTGGTTCCGTCGGGTGTTCCGATCCCTGGGGGCGGCAACGTATTTTTGATGAGCGAATCCATTGTTTTTTTTGTCCAGCCATAATAATCATTCCCTTTTTGCATCTCCTGCAGTTTATCCGGATCCAGCAAACCTATGTTTCCCTCGCTGGCAATTTTTCTTTGCATTATCCCCTGAGCAATTTTATTCTCAATGGAATACAATGCCACACCGGCAAGGTTTACACCGGCCTGCTGCATTTGTCTTAAATTGCTCTGGGAGTTAAATGCGCCATTGAATAACTGGTTGATGCCAAGGGTTATTTCCCGGCCAAATAATTTCCCGACATGCAGCTTAACTTTAATATCATCCCATGGGGTAAGCGTAGAACCAGCCGGACCCAGCAAATGCTTGAATGCCGGGTGACAATGAAAATCGAAGATTGGCATAATGTGATTTTTATATTTATAATATTGTTCGCCCTGAATACTAAGTACTAAGTACTTAGTATTCAGTATTCAGCGTAATAAAAAACTAAAATAATTACTTATTTGAGATTATGCAAGCATTTCAAATCTTTTGTAGCTATTTACTGACCGGCAAAGTTTTTCAAAGTTCGTCGGGGCCGTCTTACCCCGGCTTCTGCGAATTTTTATCGAAAAGGGAAAACAATTTCAATACCGCAGGCACGCCGGCCCCCAATGCTGCCGCATAGGTAATTAATTTCCCGAATGCTTCCTCCTGAGAAATTAACAGGAACGCAAGAATGGCCAGGATAACCAGCTGCAAAGGGTTTTTTAACGTGTTCCAGTTACCATTTTCCTTTATCCGGCTTTTAATTTTTATCGCTTCAGAATTACCGATCGCCGTAAGAATAAAATTACGGAAGCCCTTGTTGAATAACTTAAGCGTTCCTTCCGGCCTGATCACTACGCCTTTTGCAATCAGCATGGTAAGATTATAATCATCAAAAGAATTAACGAGGTTGTCTTCGGCAAGGTCGTATAATAAAAACTTTTCTTCCTTGGTAAGCGACTGCCAGATGTACATATAGAAGTAGTGTGAACTTACCTGCAATTTAAACGCCAATTCATCAGGTTTAGCTATTTTTTTTTCTTTCGATAAGTCTTTTCCGGCTTCAAAGGCGGGTGCGCGCAGGTTTTTAAGAAAATAGGTATGGCCTGTTTCAATTCGGATAAGCTCCGCCAATTGGTAGGAAGGCTCTCTCTTCAATTTGATGTCAATAAGTTCCTCCCTGGTGTTTATTGGTATTATCGTTTTTGAATACCCTTCTGATGAGATTTCAATTGTAAAAGGCATCGTGAAATCCTGAAGAATAAATTGACCATCCACCAGTGAAAAGGTTTTGTGTGGAGTACCTATGATCGCAATAGCAACATCAGGTATTCCTATTTTATCATTTTCCTCAATGATACTGCCAAACAGAAAAGGAGCTTTCGGATAAACAAAAGGCAACTGCAATGGTAAAACAACAATCCGATAATGCCCCAGCAGCACATGCCATCTTTCCAGGTCTTGCCCCGGCACTGAGTTTTCTTCCGGCTTAAACGTGTGGTCCAAAGCCGAATCAAGAAAAGCGACCGGGTGTATAGTTGAAAGAATAAATATCTTACATCTCTCCTCAAGGAAAAGACGTTCTAAAAATTCGAGCTTGAAACGATTGGAAACCGAATCCTGTATATTGTATTCAAAATGATTGACAATAATGACACGGTTCTTTTCATCAAAAACCTTCTTTGTATATTTATTCCATAATGCTTTTTCTTCTTCTTCATTACCGGAAGATGGAATATTGATCAGTTCTGCAATAAAAACATTATTCTTTTGTTCATATGGATCATCCCAACATAATGGAGTGTCGTCATCCATTTTTATTTCCCCGTTCTTAATTTTATCCTGGAGGTATTTCTTTTTACCGGCGCCTGGCAAGCCAATAACGAATATGGGCTCTTTCAGATTTTTACTTATTAAAATTTTATCATCCAGTCCGTTCCATGTCTCAATGTCAGGAAGATTTAATGAAAATAATTTTTTTATAATACTGTAAATGATAAAATAAAAAACAAAAAGTGTAATGGCCAACAGCAACCAGAATACCCGGCCGTTAAATGTTCCCTCATTAAAAACGGATGGATAATGATAATTCAGATCTTCCGACCGGATCTTCAGGTATTTATCTGGCAATGAGGATTGACTGTACATGATATTTCCCTCACCTTTTTCACAGGCATCCTTCAATAAGTGATTAAAGAAAAAAGTGCTGTTAGCGGTTCCCGGATTATCAAACTGATCTTCTATAATCGCTTTATCCGTGATGAACAATCGAAACTGTTTTAACAGATGAATGGCCCGCAGCTCTTCCTCCTTATAAGAATTTATGCCCGGAACACGCAGGGCTTCTTCCCGCGTCACTACCGAAACATGGTTGATCAGGCTGCTATCGTAATAAACGCCATTCCAGGTATTATTGACACTGAGAATGCTGTCGGGAGATATACCTGGATATTTATTTAAAAGCCGCCTGGCAAAATCATCCTGCCTGTAACGGACACTTAAGTTCTGTTCATAATTATGAGAACTAATATAAAAGAATACAACCGGCAAACCGCTGGTAACTATTAGCCGGGTGAGTGCCATCAGAGTAAAACTGTTGACATAATTCCATTTTCCAAACAATACTTTACCTCTTTTTGATATTTTAAGTTGATGTGCTGCGTCATATACAACCTGTTTTATTTTATATAAGCATACCGCTAAAATAATCACCAGTAATCCAAAGCAGGCCAGATAAATAAAATTGAGGTGGTCTAACATTTTAAATGCAGCTATCCCGATAATGCCGGTGAAGGCCCACAAACAATATTTGGCTGATCTTTTAAATTGCAAAATATCAATTTTCTCCTTCGCGTATTTTTTTTCAAAGATGCTGGTCAGGAATAAGGGTATAAACGTGACTGAGAGCAGTAGCATGAAAAGATATTCAAGGAAAGTACCTGTATTAAAAAAAAGGATCAATAAAAAAATGACAATGCAGTTAAATAAGGCCGAAAGTACGTATTCGGGATGGCTTGAAATTTTTGGCCCGATCCAACTGGTATCAAAAACCTGCTTTTTTAAAAAGGACCGTTTTGCCGATACCAGGAAGATAGCAAACAACTGGAGCACCAGGAATCCGAAAAAGAGAAAAAGCATGGAAAAAGTAAAACTATAAGTTTCCATATCCTTTGTCTCCTTATAAATAGCATCTTCAAAAATTATGATAAAATAAGGAAGCCCGTCTATCGGTTTCACTGCCACATCATAGTCATTACCATAATATTTTGTAGAAAATGTTCCCGGTGCTTTTGCATCCAAAAAACTTTTCAGCTTATTAGTTTCTGAAAATACGTTCAACAGGTTTTCATTCAGATTGCGCGATGGCTCCGAATGATATAACACATTGCCAGAACCATTTATTATTGCGAAAAGATATCCTGTTGGCAATACAACTGAGTCAACGCTTTTAAAGTTGAATGACAATGCAGCTACAACGTCATTACCAGGAGCAGATCGCTTCGACCTCAGTGAAATAACTGATCTGAAAGCACCGGTAGTCCACGAAATACCCTGGTCTAAAAAGAAACCGGCTGTATCTTTCCCGTCGATACGGTATCCACGGTGTTCCATAATATTTTTGAAATACCCGCGATTCCTAAAATTTCCACGAGGCCCATTCATACTATCCACAGACCAGTTATTCATTTCAGCGCCATTTTTTTTTACCCAAAAAACCTGGTTGATGCTGATCCCACTGATAATGTTCATGATCTCCTGTGCCTTTTTCGGTTTATTCCCATCAGCTCCTGCTAAGCCTGTATTTATATTCACCAGGTCCTCATCCGGCCTCTCTTCCAGTGTATCCAATTGCTTCAACTTATGATAAACTGTATCGATCTCACTCCTGAAGGCATTATAAATGCCATTTGCCAAACTAAGTTTTGAATTAGCAGGAGGCGGGCGGAATGGAAGATTATAATTAAAAAACACAAAAAATGTCAATGAAATGAGTAGCATTGAAATAAATATAGACGCTATTCCGTCGGAAATTGTAAGCCTGTCCTTGCTTCCCATCTGGTAAAGTTTAAGCCATGGAAAAGCCAGGATGCCAATTAACATGATCGTTACCAGCAACAATACCATTTGTGTTGACAACTGGGTTTTTTCGTTTTGATAATGCTTATTGGATAATAAGCCGCCGATGATCCATTCGTTATTTGCATCGAAACCGACCGGTTGCAAAAACATTTTATAATCCGTGCCACTTATCAACTGGTTTCGAATCCCGGAACTGCCAATACCGTTCTTAGCTCCCAGCAAAGAATCTTCTTTTATGTAACTGATACCGGCCGGAAAACTTTCGTACACCGGCCGGCCCTTGCTAAAGACAATATATTCATCAAATACATCCTTTGGAAGTAAAAACTTTATAAACTGGATAAAACTAAACTTCATCCCTATTCTGAAAGTAGTATCCATTTTTTTGCCAGCTACCTTCTTTGAGAAAAGCAAAGTGATTTCCCTGGTATCGTTATTTACCGTGATAGTATATCCGCTATCCTTTTCATTCTTTCCGCCGGGTTCCTGTTTTGAGGAAAGCAACCTGATTTCCCTGGTATCATTATTTACCCTGGTAATATATACACTATCCTTATCGGAGCTGTTTTTTGATGCTTCTTTTTGAGGTATGGAGTCAGGAATAGTAAGCGTGAAATTGGTGGAAGGATATGAAGTAATATATTTTACCCAATTTTGCCTGCCCTGCCTATTGGTATCCAGGTAACTGGTCAGCAGGTTATTCAGCAAAGCATTGCTATTCTCAATTTTTGTGTGAATATTCCGGTCAATGTTTTGAAGCGCGCTGAAACGCTGTTCCTGTATTCGCTTTTCATTATGCGGCAGGTAGATAAAAAAATAGCCCGCGCCCAAAGAAACCAGGATCAGTAAAGTGGTTAATACCGCAGCCTGGTTTTTATTGATTGAAAAAAGTTTCATGTACCAATTATTGAAATAAAAATATCTAACCCCCACTGCTAAACCGTAACCTCTTTAATGGCAGGCAATAAAAACAGCCGCAGGGCTTATTAATCCAATAAAAATAATTTGTGGAAGTAAGGAAGATCATTAGCAGTATTTACAGGTTACTAACTTAACACCTTATTGTGATAAATGCAAATATTGGGATTAAATACTTTTTGGCCGGCGGCATTCAATATCTAAATAGCGAACCGCAAGGGCCCATAATAATCGATACAAGGGAAAAGGTAAAATGTTAAAATCCGCAGATGCAATTTATATTATTTAAGGAAAAGACAGGTAAGGGGAAGTTGTAAAAAGGTATTTCACAGGGTTAAATTTCCGCAACTAATATAATAATTTATTTACAATATTACAAGTGCAAAAAAGTAAAGAGGTCTTACTTTTAATCTGGAAGTGAGTTTTACTTCATTCCCTGCTGATATACAATAAAAAGAAATTTTTACACCGTAGTTGATCCGTGGTAATATTACCTTATTCCTGGTAATATTACGGTGCAGATAGTAGAAAAATACTTTCCCGCAGAATATGATTTAAAGAAATATGGATCATTTGGACCCGTTGAGTTGATCCATTGATATCACAAACCCGCTCTCTCTGGAATTGCCGCCGCAACAACCCAAATGATCTTATAGTTGCCTGGAAAGTCTTTCATGTTAACTGCGGTCTTCGCGATTAATTATTTTTGCTCCCGGCTGGCAACCCTGGCTACTATTATAATAAGGGTTTCACCGGCGGAAATTCATCTGTCAAAACTGGCCTTGAAGAAAATTAACACAACGATAATATTTAATCGCTGCGAACCAGTCAATTTTGCAACGACTATATTTGTTATCATTTGAGTGTAAACCATCACATATTATCAGCCAAAGATTTTGGGAAAAACTTTCAATGGGGGGTAGCTATTGCTGCGGCTCAAAATGAGGGTGCTGCCAATGACTATGGCAAAAGCCCCTCCATCTGGGACGTGTATTCCAGGAGGCGTGGTAAAATAAAAGGAGGAGGTACGCCTTCCGTTGGCTGTGATTTTTATCACCGGTATAAGGATGACCTGCTGCTGGTAAAAGCATTGGGCTTTTCTATTTTTCGCTTTTCCATCTCCTGGCCGAGGATATTACCCGATGGCACCGGGAAAGTCAATAAGGAGGGTGTCGATTTTTATCACCGGGTGATCAATGAATGTGTGAAACTCGGGCTTACACCTTATGTAACACTGTATCATTGGGATCTTCCGCATGAACTGGAAAAAAGAGGGGGCTGGACCAATTACTTTATTAACAAGTGGTTTAATCGTTTTGTGACGCTGTGCGCCGAAGCTTACGGCGGAATTGTAAAAAACTGGATCATAGTAAATGAGCCATTTGGCTTTACTTCCCTGGGCTATATGGTCGGCAGGCATGCACCGGGCAAGGTAGGTCTGAATAATTTTTTACCAGCCATTCACCACGCCGCATTGGCGCAGGCGGATGGTGGGCGCATTATTCGAAGGATGGTCCCTGGCGCTACTATTGGCACTACCTTTTCCTTCTCGCAGGTAATTCCTTATTCCGATAAAAAAGAGGATATCGCTGCTGCTAACCGGGTGGATATTTTAATGAACCGCCTGTTTATAGAGCCTGCTCTCGGGAAGGGGTACCCGATAGATGATTCATTTAAATTCCTGGAAAAACTTCAGTTGTATAATAAAAGCTGGAAATATACCAGCCGCCTGCATTTTGATTTTGATTTTATTGGTCTTCAATATTACTTCCCGCTTGTTATAAAATACAATAGTTTAATTCCCTATGTACAGGCCACCGATGTAAAAGCCAGGAGCCGGAAAGTACCTCATACAGTGATGGGTTGGGAGATCAATGCGGATAGCTTTTACCGAACCATCAAAAGGATCTGGCTATATGGAGGGGTTAAAGAAATTATCATTACGGAAAATGGCGCTGCTTTTAAAGATGAAATAAAGAATGGGGTGGTTGATGATGCTGAAAGGATCAATTATTTTCAGCAGCACTTAGGGGTTTTGCTAAAGGCAAAAAAAGAAGGTGTAAATATCCGGGGGTATTTCGCGTGGACGTTAATGGATAATTTTGAATGGAGCGAGGGATACAAGGCAAGGTTTGGTTTGATACACGTGGATTTTAAAACGCAACTTCGCACGATAAAAAATTCCGGGTATTGGTGGAGGGATTTTTTGGATCGATAGTTCCGGACCGCTGGCCGGCGGGCAGAAACGGTTTAAAAATGACTGGAAAATTTCTTTAAAATATTTTTTATTCCTTCCCACTCTTAGATCCGGTGGTTATGGAATCGTGGCAAAAAAAATGGGGTGGTAAGTTTTGAAATCAGTCCAGGCAGCTTTCCAGCATCAGTATTATTTTTGCTTACCTAAAAATTTCAGCAACTTGCACCAATCTATGTTTTCAACAAGTTTAATTGTAACGACCTATAATAACCCGGATGCGTTGTATTTATGTTTGCAAAGTATATTGCAGCAGTCGGTGCAACCTGGTGAATTGCTGATTGCAGATGATGGATCCGGTGAACCCACCAAGCAATTGGTTGTGGAATTCAGCTCTCAAATTAAAATCCCGGTTAAGCATGTCTGGCAGGAAGATGACGGGTTCCGGCTTTCCGGTATACGCAATAAAGCCTTTGCCCAATCAGCAGGCGACTACATAATACAGATCGACGGAGATCTTATTTTACACCGGCACTTTATTAAAGACCATATTGCATTTGCAAAACCAGGATATTTTGTAAGTGGTGCAAGAACGAATATAGATCATTACCAAACAGAATTGCTGTTACAACAGGGCAAAACGCCTTTACTTAAATTTTTTTCAAAGGGCCTGCGAAAACGCTATAATGCATTTCACAACATTTTTTTCCAACACGTTAATTCGGTATTACAAACATCTCCACGCAACATGCATTATGTGTTAGGTTGCAACATGGCATTTTGGAAAAAGGATTTACAGGAAGTAAACGGTTACAACGAAGTTTTTTTGGGCTGGGGAAAGGAGGATAATGATATTACTGCAAGGCTAATGAACGCAGGCAGGAAACTTCGCTTTCTGAAATTTGGTGCGATCGTTTTTCATTTATGGCACAAGGAAAATTCATCCCCACTGCTTTCGGAAAATGAGCGGCTTTTTCTTCAATCAATCGATAATAAAGTAACCTATGTGGAAAAAGGAATGGATCAATATGTAATTTAAACCAGTAAAAAAAGCAATCAAAATTCACCTTCCCCGAAACCCGTCACCCACTCATTATCAGTATGCAACTTCTTACATTACCTTAAATCCAAATTTTTTAATTACTTCTCTTTAATTGAATATAGATTATTTTTCGTAGGGTACGCCGAATAAAGAACAAATGAAAATGTGCCTGCCTGACTGCATCTGGCAGAAGGGAAGAACAAATGTTTATCAAAGATATGCTGCACCGCCTCTTCTCACCCTGGAGAGGAGGAAGGGTGATGAGGCAGATGGTAGCGATATGAACAAACTCACCTTTTTACACATTGTACAATATAATTTTAATCCCATCATTGTATCTCAAAGATTCAGCAAATAAAAAACCCTGAATCCCTTATCCATATATGATTTCAAAGTTTTCTTGCAGACATGAAGCAACACCATTATTTCTGCACTATCATTTGAAATGCTTCAGCACTGTTGCCATTCATTGTTTTTAGTTCAATTATATTTTCCGTTTTTATGGTGAAATCCCTGAACAGGGTTGCGATCCATTCCTTTGTATGGTGCCGTAGTGTGGCTCCTTCCGGCAAGCTGAACACGCCGTAATTTTCCCTATCATTATTGAAATAAATATACCTGCTTTTTGAGACTTCATTTTCCTGTAGAAAATAATCGCTGACATAAATAAAACCGCCTGGCTTTAATTTTGATCGCAACAGTTCTATTAAACCGGACTGTCCGGGATTAGAGGGAATGCAGGTCAATACAGCAAAAAGGAGGAAACAATCAATGCTGTCATCCTCTAATGGCAAATGGGAAGGAGCAGGAATATGATGGATCGGAAGATGGATATTTTTACCCCTTTTTATAAATCCAATGGAAGTATCATATCCCGCCGCATTTAAAAAACCCGATTCGAGCAATTCCTTTACGATCCTTCCATAGCCGCAGCCATAATCTATTATTGCAGCATTCTTACCGGCATATTGCAAAAGCAGGTTTATACTGATGGGATGGGTAAATGTTTTTTGTTGTGCTACACTATCCCAATAATCCTTTTGGTTATCAATATCCATTGATTAAATAAGAAGTTATAAATAATGACTCATGGCAGTCATGAAACAGGCTATTCGAAGAATTCCCCTTCAGGAGATGGGGGTTTTAATTTTATCCCCGTTTGTTCAAAAGAAATTTTTCGCTGCCTGTACAGGTTACCGGTAGTCATCTTAAAAGTCTTTTTACTCATACCAAAAAAATCATAAATATCTTCCGGTTTGCTTTTATCATTGTACGGTAGGTAACCGTCGTTTTCTTGTAATAACCTGAGTATTTTTGCCGCCTCATCTTCCACCCTGTTGTATCCTGGTTTTCCGGCGGCCACATCTATTCTGAAACGATCATCGGCATCATTACTTTCCGGGTATATTTTTTTTATAAACCCCTGGAACTTGTCACCAACCTGTATGTTACGGTAAATTTCATTAAAGTGCAATACCCCTGTATGCCGGTTATTGATAATACATACATAGCCAATATCTGTTCGGCGGTAAACAATCAGTGCAACTACTTCCAGTTCTTTTACCGTAAGCGCCTCATTACTTAAATACGGCTCCAGTT
>JBDTVX010000054.1:0-18357 GCA_040007015.1 Ferruginibacter sp.
TGTAATAAGGCACCCGAATATTGCCGCAGGGCAATCCTTTCACAATGCGGGTGGAATGATATTACGGGGCCCCGGTGCAGCCGAAGATATAGGAACTTACAATTCGGCGGATGTACAGGTTTACGATGCACTCGGCAAGAAAGGGGAGGAGATCATCCCGGGCTATAAATATTTAGTAGTTTACAAAGATCTCTATTCTGTTTTTGGCGGAGAACTGGATTGGTTTTATGGGGGCCGCGGCATCTATACTTTTTCCAATGAATTGTGGACACCTTATTTAATGTTCAATTCAGACGCAGGCAAGGACCTCAATGATGAAACCGAATTTAAATTTGACCGCTACCTTTTATTTAAAGATGCTTTTGTAGAATGGCACCCATTCGATCATCCTCAATTTGGCAAAATTGAAATTGGTGGTTTTAAAAAGAATTTCACCAGGATGCATCCCGGCTTTTTGCTGGAAAGCGATGCTCACCGCAATATGGCCTTTACCGTTTATCATGCCTACCATACACCCAAACTGGCGATAGATACGGTCATTGAAAAAGATCTCGGCAATGGTTTGAAAGAGGTAACTGCCATTATCAGCAATAAACGTTTAATGCCTACACACTCCAGCCAGGATCTTAAATATAAAATTGAGCGGCCGGATTATATTTCATTAAGTGGCCCTAAAGTAATAGCAGCAATGACGGTCGATAATCACAATCCTGCCGCTACCGTTGAGCAGAAAAATGATCCCCAAACAATTGAAGTGGATAATATTCCCGGGCTTGACCAGATCACCGTAAGATGGATTATACAGGGAAATACAAAATACACCATTACCGTTGACAGCAGGAAAGGAGGTGTGGTCAGCAGGTCTAAATGATTTAATAAATAACCGGGCAAAAATGCCTGCGCTTTTCCAGTGTATATTACCAGGTCTGCCGACTCCGGAAGATATAAAGTTTACATCTTTTTAAGGAATGTAAACTTTATATAGCGGTGCTACGGATGGTATATAATGGTATCACCCCGTTCACATTTTCATTTACTTTACTAACGTTTACTAATAACGCGAGATACTTAATTCTTATAAAAAGACAGTATATTCATATCATAAAATTTTTAAGCATGAAATCTTCTGTTTTTTTAATTATCCTGCTCCTGTGTTTTGATTTTTTAATGGCACAGAATGTAGGTATTGGAACAGCCGCCCCCGACCATTCGGCAAAAGTAGACATCAGTTCAACCACCCAGGGTTTTCTTCCTCCCCGTATGACTTTTGCCCAGCGCAATGCCATTCAAAATCCTGCAGCAGGCCTGGTAGTTTGGTGTACAGACTGTGATGAATTGCAGGTGTATAACGGCACTATCTGGAAAAACATGAATGGCACAGCAGCGTCGGGTGTTGTTGGCTTTCCCAATGTTAAAATCTGCGAACAGGTTTGGATGGTTAAAAATTTAGATGTTCGTACTTACGCAAATGGCGATCCTATACCACAGGTGACAGACCCCGCAGTATGGGCCAATTTAACCATTGGCGCATGGTGCTGGTACAATAATGATTCGGCAACTTATGCCGCTACTTATGGTAAATTATATAATTGGTATGCAGTAAATGATCCAAGAGGCTTAGCTCCACAAGGTTGGCATGTACCCGGTGATGCTGAATGGACCACATTAACAGATTGCCTTGGTGGAGAAATTGTTGCAGGCGATAAAATGAAATCAACTATTGGCTGGACTGCACCAAATACCGCTACCAATAGCAGCGGCTTTGCAGGTCTTCCGGGTGGCATCCGTTACGACGGTACATTCGAAATCATTGGCAAGGCCGGATTCTGGTGGAGTTCTACTGCGACCGATAATACTGATTTCGCCTGGGACCGCAGCCTGGACTACTTCGTCGATACACGCAGAAGTTACTCCCCTAAAACGCATGGGTCCTCTGTGCGTTGTGTCAGGGATTAACAATCTTTCTATTTGACAAATTTATCATTACCGCATCTTTCGCGGCGTCGGTTTTTTGGAAAAACATAACTTACATAGGGTTTGGCAGTGTATAAAACGTGTTACGATTTGTTGAGGAGATTTTTCAGTTTACAAAAGAATTTAGCAAAGATCATAAAATTTTTAAGCATGAAACCTTCAGCCTTTTTAATTATCCAGCTCCTGTGTTTTAATTTTTTAACAGCGCAGAATGTAGGTATAGGAACAACCAGCCCCGATAATTCAGCAAAAGTAGACATCAGTTCAATCACCCAGGGCTTTCTTCCTCCCCGTATGACTTTTGCCCGGCGCAACGCTATTCAAAATCCCGCAACAGGCCTGATAATTTGGTGTACAGATTGTGATGAATTACAGGTATATAACGGCACTATCTGGAAAAACATGAGTGGCACGGCAGCTTCGGGTGTTGTTGGCTTTCCGGTTGTTAAAATCTGCGACCAGGTTTGGATGGTTAAGAATTTAGATGTGCGCACTTACGCAAATGGTGATCCCATACCACAGGTAGCAGACCCCGCAGTATGGGCCAATTTGACCATTGGCGCATGGTGCTGGTACAATAATGATTCGGCAACTTATGCCACTACGTATGGTAAATTATACAATTGGCATACAGTAAAAGATCCAAGAGGTTTAGCTCCGCATGGATGGCATGTGCCTAATGATTCCGATTGGATCACATTAACGAATTGTCTTGGTGGAGAAAGTATTGCAGGTGGTAAAATGAAATCAATTGTTGGCTGGGATGCTCCGAATGCAGGTGCTACCAATAGCAGTGGTTTTGCAGGCCTTCCAGGTGGTGGCCGGGATGCTAATGGTATGTTCTATTTAATTGGCATCTTCGGCTTCTGGTGGAGTTCAACTGCGGACAGTATGCCAATAGCCCGGCTCCGCGGCCTGCAAAACTACAACGCCGTTACACAACCGTCTTTCGCCGACAGGGGATTCGGATCCTCCGTGCGTTGCGTCAGGGATTGACGATTTTCCTATTTGACTATTTTATCATTACCTGGTCCGTGGACGGAATGATTTGCTCAACAGGCCGGTACAAAAAAATAAAAAAAAATTTGATTTCCAGCCCTGGAATTTTTGAACATCACAATATCTGGCATATCTTTTAATTTTTCCAATATTAACAATGCCGGTTTTATATAATTAGTAATTTGAGGTTGTTTGAATTGAAGGAATGCATACCATTATAAAAATATTCAGCTTCTTTATTTTCTTTATTTTACCCGGCAAATTAATATCTGCACAAATACTTTTAAATCCATTTCCTCAACATGTAAAATACAGTGATGGGGTAATTAAGCCCAGCCATGTTTCCCAACAGCAAATGGATGACAGCGTTCGTTCTTTTTACAATGGCTGGAAAGAACGTTATATCAATGATGACGCAGGCGAAGGGCAATATTATATATGGGTGGAAGGCTCCGTAAAAAATGTCCAGTGTGTTTCCGAGGGCCAGGGTTATGGAATGATCATAGTTGCATTAATGGCCGGTTATGATACTGCCGCACAAAATTTTTATAATGGACTTTTCCATTATTATAAGTTGCATCCAAGTAAAAATAATTCTTTTCTGATGGCCTGGGCCCAGGCAAAAAATTTTAAAGATGTTGATGGCAGTTCCGCGACCGATGGCGATATGGATATCGCTTATTCGCTGTTGCTTGCCAACGCACAATGGGGAAGTAAAGGAAGCATCAATTACCTGGGTGAAGCGTTATCAATGATCGCTGCGATAATGAAACAGGAAATAAATCCCGCAACTTTTTCTCTGTTATTAAGTAATTCAACAGAGCCGGATAGCAGGGATTATTTTGATATGCGTTCTTCTGATTTTATGCCGGCCCATTTTAAAGCATTCCGGGATGCGTCTAAAGACATTCTTTGGGACAGGGTCATTGATACAAACTACCACCTCTTTCGCTTGCTGCAAAAGAAGTATAGCGTGGATGCCGGGCTTTTGCCGGATTTTATACAGCACATAAATCATATGCCTGCTCCGGCAATCTCTAATTATCTTGAATCGAAATACGATGGTTGTTATAATTATAATGCCTGCCGGGTTCCCTGGCGGATCGCTACTGATTTTATTATTTACGGAGATAAGCGTTCGAAGGAAATCGTGGAAAAAATAAACAAGTGGATCAGGGAAACCACCTGGGACAATCCTGATAATATTTCGGCCGGTTATACATTGGCCGGGGATGATATAAAAACCAGGCATTTTGAAGCCATGAGTTTTATAGCATCCTTTGCGGTGGCGGCGATGGTAGATCCAAAGCACCAGGTTTGGCTAAATAAATTATGGAATTATATTGTAAGTTTTGATTTGGATCAATATGATTATTATGATAACAGTATTAAGATGCTTGGCATGGTTATATTGTCAGGAAATTATTGGGTTCCTTTTGAAAAATAGCCTGTAAAAATTTAGACCCGTATATTGAACATTAATAAGGTAATGTTTGCCAGCCGAAAGCGGAAAATTTAAAAGCGAATATCTTCAATTAAATTTATTCAGGAAGCTGTTTAAAATTTATTTCCAGAATTTAGTCAAGTCTTTATTATTGCAGGGTTGCGCCTCCCATTCATCGTATCAGCATTAAGATTCAGCCGAATCGTAATCTTAAGAACCGGGCGCTTAAATTATATTCCCTAATTTTATCCATCATGAGTCAGCCACTATTAGCCGTACATAATTTATCTATTGATTTTAACCAGGAAAGCGATTTTGTACCGGCCGTAAAAAATATTTCATTTGATGTAGCGGCGGGTGAAATACTTGCTATTGTCGGCGAATCCGGATCAGGCAAATCCGTTACTTCCTTATCGCTGTTGCAATTATTACCAAAGGAAGCATCAGTAAAAGGTCAGCTACTTTTTTCTAAAGATGCAAGTAAAACAATCAGCCTTAACAGCATTTCTGAAAAAGAGATCAATGCGATCCGTGGAAAAAAAATAGCCATGATCTTCCAGGAGCCTATGACTTCCTTGAACCCGGTATTTACCTGTGGCTACCAGGTGATGGAAGCGATACAATTACACCAGCAACTGTCTTCCCCTTTGGCAAAAGCAAAAACCATTGCGTTATTTGAAAAAGTAAAATTGCCCAACCCTGCCGAAATGATGAACCGGTATCCACACCAGTTAAGCGGGGGGCAAAAGCAGCGGGTAATGATAGCCATGGCAATCAGTTGTGATCCCTGTTTACTGATAGCCGATGAACCCACTACGGCACTGGATGTAACCGTACAAAAAACCATCCTGGAACTGGTAAAAGAATTACAGCTGCAATCAGGAATGGGTGTTATTTTAATTACCCATGATCTTGGCCTGGTGGCGGATATTGCAGACAGGGTATTGGTAATGTACAAGGGTGAAATTGTGGAACAAGGCAATACAAAAGATGTGTTGCAGGATCCGCAACATCCTTATACAAAGGCATTATTGGAATGCCGGCCCGTGATGCACCGGAGAGGGGACCGGCTTCCGGTGGTGGCCCCCCTGCCCCCCAAAGGGGGTTCTGAGACCATTAGATTGGAAGCAGTCATTTCGCATAGCGAGGATATTCGATCAAATGCAGGAGTTGAAAATCAAAGCCTGGAAACCGAAACTCATAATTCTGAAAAAATTGTATTAAAGGTTGAAAATTTAAATGTATATTTTTCCGGTAGAAAAACTTTGTTCGGAAAAACACCCGCGCCTTTTAAAGCCGTGGATCATGTAAGCTTTACCGTTAGAAAAGGAGAAACGGTTGGACTGGTAGGTGAAAGCGGTTGTGGTAAGACCACATTGGGGAGGGCTATTTTGCAATTGATCCCTGCCAGTTCGGGAAACATTATTTTAAATGGAGTCAACCTGGCGGGCTTATCAAAAAGGGCGATGAAGCCTGTTCGCAAGGATCTTCAGATCGTTTTCCAGGATCCGTATGGCTCATTGAATCCAAGGCTTACCATTGGAGCGGCCATACAGGAGCCGATGAAAGTACATGCTATTTTGGGCAGCAATATAGCAAGAAAAGATAAAGTGATGGAACTATTGGAAAAGGTAAATTTAAGCCCGGAACATTTTAACCGGTATCCTCACCAGTTTAGCGGCGGCCAACGGCAGCGGATTTGTATAGCAAGGGCATTGGCGCTGAATCCTTCCTTTTTAATATTTGACGAAAGTGTAAGCGCACTGGATGTAAGTGTACAGGCGCAGGTACTGAACCTGCTCAACGATCTGAAAAAAGAATTTGGTTTTACGGCTATTTTTATTTCACACGACCTGTCGGTAGTTCATTTTATCAGTGATAGAATAATAGTAATGCACCAGGGGGAAATCATTGAAGAAGGGCCGTCTGATGAAATTTATTTTTCACCAAAAAACGAATATACCAAAAAATTAATAGCAGCAATCCCGGGGAGAGGGTTGATGATTGGTCGTTGATGTTAGGTCGTTGTTCGTGGGGGTTTATTGTTCGTTGTTCGTCACGATACTTTCAACTACCAGGGATCAACGACCAACCTTATCACCGCTCTTCGTCGCCGCCTTTTGTAAAGCGATAATTGTTATCCCCTTCAAAAAAATTATGTGCACTTTTATGAAAGGTGAACAGCATCCGTTTTAACTGTTCCTGGAATTGTTGATCCAGTGGTAAGTCTGCCTTTAATTTTTTATCCGTCATCACCGCCAGCTTATTATCACTGCTTACTTCCCTCGCATTTTCGGGTTGTAATCCACTGAGGCCGATTTTCCATTCATCTTCTTTTTTTACACGATATTTAAAGAAATAGACAAAGCCTTTTTTTCCCTGGTAGGCTGATGGTCGCTTACCCATAAATACAATGGAATCAACCTTGTTATAATCTTTGTCTGCCACGAGATAGCTTCTTGCCATATCCAATTGTGTTTTATATCTCGCAGGAAATTTATCCTGCTTTTTAATTCGTTCCAGCTTGCTATACAGGTTTCCCCTCCATTTGTCTCTTTCAGCAAACCATGCAAGAATACTATCTGCTACCGGTTTGTTATTTCGCAGTAACAAGATCGTTGTATTCAATCTTACCGCATCATCTTTTGAGCGCAGGAGCTTATCAAAAAATTTTGGCACATTGTTATTCTTATCGTAAAAAGGCATCAGCAAAATGACATAATCATTCAGTTCGTTTTTATTTTCGCCATTATTATTGTTATTATAATTATAATTCCGGCCAGGCTCTTCATCATTGTCTTTATCTTTTTCTTCATCTATTTTTTTTTCGTCCTTACCCTGTTGTTTTTTTAATTCTATTTTGGCGTCAAAATAGATCTTATTAAAATAGTCTTCAAACTGCTTTTGCTGAATATAGCCACTATCCACCAACGTTACCAACAACGAAAGCACTGGTCTTTTATAATCATCCACAGTGGCCAGCTGCAGCAATTCAGGATACAGGGTAGCCGCTAATTCCAGCGAGTCGCCCAGGTTGTTAAATATTGCGGTGTACTCATAATTGTTATCAAAAAAAGGAGGATCCTGTAATACCAGTTCTTTAAACAACTTGATTGCATCGCTGGTTTTATGCCTGGCCAATGCTTTAAGCACTTCATTTTGAAAAATGCTGGTATCGGCGGTTTGCTCGTATATTTTTTTCAGCATATTGACTACTGTCCTTTTGGTAGTATCTTTTATATAACCGAGTTCGGCGATAAGCTTCGTTTTGGTTTCAACATAATCTTTATCCGGCTTTAATGTACGGATCGCCGATATTATTTTCGGAGCTCCTTTTTCACCGTAATAAATATTACTGATGGTTTGCCGCGCCCTGGCATGGATAGCGCTGTCTTTACTAAACAGGTCGAAGAAGAAGCTATCAAGGTGATTGATGAAAATATTTTTTCCTAATTTTTTCTCTTCCGGTGCAAAGCTTGAAAAGAACTGGTCGGTAAAATCATTGTGCCGGCTGAGTGTATCACCGATGGTTACCATACTAAACATATAGTTGTCTTTTTGCATGATCATCCTGTTGATGATCCTGGATGAACCCGTATCTCTTAAACTGAACCTGAAGCCCGTGACGCCATTCTTTAAAGTGAAAAAATCTTTTTTATATAACAACAGGTCACCTTCATCATAATAATCGGTTAGCTCATTTTTCCAGAAGTTGACGGAATCTTTTACAGAATAATATTTGGGATATTTCTGAACGCTTACACCAATTGTTTCGCCTGTTGAATCACTGGTGAACAGGGCATTTTTGCTCTTTGGCCAGTAACTGTTATAATTTGGGTAGTTATTACTGTTAGCTACATCTGCCGTAACTTTTTCCAGTTTGGCGCGGTAGGCCTCATCCAGGTCGGGCGCTACCGGTGTGGTTACCGAAAAATGCAGAAACGTATCCACGTACTGATTTTTAGTATTGTAACGGTAAGGGATAAACCGAAAAGAATTAAAGAAATCACTGAAATCTTTACTGGCATTTTTACTGCTCACTGCGAGGCAATAATAGTGCGGCCCTATTATCACATAACGGGCTGTTACCGTATTGCCGTTTTTCATGCTTTCTTTAACTTCAAGACAAGGGTAACCCATCCAGTTGGTAAGCTTTCGGGATAGTTGTTTATCAAAATAATCCGGGGAGCGGAAAGATTCTTCGATCAGCTTCAGGTCAAAAGAATCTTCTTCCAGGAATTTAAAATTGTAAACACTTTTTTTTAGAATAAGATAGGAATCACCCGTGGCTTTATCTTCCGCTTCATACTCCCACCGGTTGATCCCATCCCTGGTGTTGGAATTTAAATTTTCGTCAGGCGCCTGCGGAAGCCTTACCGAAAATCCTCCCTGTGCCGGGGTAAATGTAATACTTGGGATCGTACTATTTTCTTTGAGTTGTATAGAAGAAAAGAATTGTGCCGCTTCTTTACCATCTACATAATTTTCTTTTCCACTCATTTTAAATATCAATATTTCAAAAGGAGTAATGAAAATATTATATCGCTGCAGATCACCCCTTCGTGTTTTGTTGGTGATGTCAAAGCCATTGTATCCATTTTTTTGAATTGCCGTTCTTTTCAGTATTTTCCCCGGGATATTTTCATAGAGAAGACTATCAATTTTTTTTGTTATCAGCGCTTCAGTTTGTCCTAAAAATGAGGCGAATGTTTTTATCCTTGTTACCATGTAATAACTCCCATTGCTCATGTCGGAATATTGCCTTCTGTCTAAACGCTGGTATTCGTCCTTTATCTTAAATAATGGCCCTGGCATACCTACACTGTAGAATCCATCATCCGATTTTACCGTAGAAAAATTAACCGGCACTTTTAACTCATCCGTTTCTTCTTTTTTTACAGCATCCCTATCCGACATTTTAATGGGGCGCAATATATATCCCATCTTCCGCAGCAATTCTATGATGCCCCTGGGCCCTGGTAAATGCGCAGCCCCGACACCCACAAAAAGACTGCTTCTTTTAAGGATGGTATCAATGGAACCGGCCTGTATCTCATTCCTTTTATATAAAAATTTCTCCCTGAAGGCATCCGATCTTTCTGTTAGTATATCCAAAGAATCCATCAGGTCAAGGTCACCGGTGCGGTAGGCATCCTGTATCTTTTGCCCGATATCCCTCATGGATTCCCCATCGATGTCTATCGTTTTTTTCCTTTTCTCCTTTGCCATATCGGCGTATGCTTCCAGCACTACTTTTTCGGTTTCATTGTAGTCTTCAACGCCTGCAGATCTTTTGCCTAATTTTTTACCGGTCTGAAAAATATACAGGTCAAGAAAAGTGTCTTCTTCAAAATCTTCCCTGGCTTTATAACTTCGGTATAATAAACTGTTTACTACTGTAGGCTCGGTACTGAGCGCAGCTTTTAATTCAACATCATAACTATTTATCCGGAAAGAATTTTCGGTCAAAAAATCGCCGCCCGGCGACTGAATAAAATTCGTATAATTCTCTTTCAACCTGTCCAGCCGCACCATTTGTCCCTGCCACAGATCGGGGTTCAATTCCAAAGCCACTGCATCTACATTCTTCATGGCATAGTAAAAAGAATCGCTTAAATGAAATACCATCTTGCTGCTGACATGCATGGTGCCAAAAAGATAAGAAGGTCTTTTTAATCCATTACCTGTGATCTCCCAAAAAAGACTGGGATATTTTTTGAATGTCTTTTTTTGAGCGTACACATTGCCCACAGCCGTTAAAAAAAAGGCGGATATCATAAACAGGAAATACTTTCTTCTCATACTGGTTTTATTAAAACGGCTATGCTGGAAGCTGTCTGTTTAGGACAAATGCACGATTGAGCCCTAATAAGCTTTTTTATCTTAAAAAATTAGTGGTCAGTCGTGCATTGGTGGCAAAATTAAAAAATTCAGGCAGCTTCTTATAAAGATGCATAGAAGTAGACAAATCACAAAATATTCCACAGTTAATTAACGGTTTTTTACTTATAATGCCTGTTAGCAATAAAATCGTGTGGCCATTTGGTGCAATCTGCTCTAAATGAACTACATTTGCGCTCTTAAAAATCATGCCGTAACATGATAAGTGCCTTTTAAAAGGCTACATATCGCTGTAACACCTACAGTACAAGGTCTGATTATCATTAAAAAATTTATTGATACACATGAAATTAAGTCAGTTCCGATTCGACCTTCCCCTTAATCTGATCGCCCAAAATCCTACCAAGAAAAGAGAAGACAGCAGAATGATGGTGATCCACCGCAAAACAGGAGAGCTTGAAAACCGCCATTTCCGCGACATTATCGAATACTTTGACGATAAGGATGTAATGGTGGTAAATAACACAAAGGTTTTTCCTGCCCGTATGTATGGCCGTAAGGAAAAAACAGGTGCTAAAATTGAAGTTTTTTTATTAAGAGAATTGAATAAGCCTAATCGTTTATGGGATGTTATTGTTGATCCCGCCCGCAAGATCCGGGTAGGTAATAAATTATATTTCGGAGATAATGATGAACTGGTGGCCGAAGTAATTGATAATACCACCAGTCGGGGACGTACCATTCGTTTCTTGTGGGACGGTACCGAAGAAGAGTTTAGGGTAATGCTGGATTTTATGGGTGAAACGCCTTTACCGAAATATATTAAGCGCAAGCCGGACGAAGAAGATAAGGAACGCTACCAGACAGTATATGCCAAACATGAAGGAGCTGTTGCGGCTCCCACCGCAGGTTTACATTATAGTAAAGAACTGATCAAAAGACTGGAAATTAAAGGGATACGTTTTGCAGAAGTTACCCTCCATACCGGTTTAGGAACTTTCAGGCCAATTGAAGTGGAAGACCTGAGCAAGCATAAAATGGATGCCGAATATTATGCAATAGATGAAACGGCCTGCCAGATAGTGAATAAAGCGAAAGCGGATGGAAGAAGGATATGCTCCGTTGGCACTACCACCATGAGAGCCATGGAATCATCTTTTACCGCGCAAAAATTATTAAAGCCATCAGAAGGATGGACCAATATGTTTATTCATCCCCCATATAATTTTTCTATTGCGGACGCGTTGGTTACCAATTTTCATTTACCTAAAACAAGTTTGTTGATTATGACCTGTGCCTTTGCTGGTTACGACCTGGTTATGGAAGCGTACAAAAAGGCCATTAAAGATAAATATCGTTTTTTCAGTTATGGAGATGCGATGCTGATCGTGTAAAATAAGATCATTTACCAGTTAAGATATCGTCAGCTCCCCAAAATTTGGGGAGTTTTTTTTGAATTGGGTAGTTAAAAAAAACAAGGGCTGAGATAGAAATCCCGGCCCTGCTAAATCCAATATCCTATGAAAAACCAATATCTAGACAGCAATAAAGTATCGTTCATTGCATCTCAATTGTTAATAATTCGTTATGCGAAACAATGAGCAAATTAGCCAACGAGCGAATGTGTTAATTTGAAGAAAATTCGAAATTGAATGCGTCATTAGCATATTAGCACATGAGCGAATTAGCTAATTATTTATGTAACTTAGTGATGAAAAACGATCCTTATGCCAAGCATACAACAATGGCTTTCAGAATATGGGGAAAGCCATAAAAACGAAACCAATAAAACGATCCACTGGATATGTGTTCCCGCCATCTTTTTTTCCATTGTAGGATTTTTTTATGGGATTAAGTTGCCTTTTTCAATGGAAGGGGTACAGGTAAACGTAGCAATGATCGCAATGGTATTGGTTATCCTGTATTATTTTTCACTTAGCAGAACACTTTGGATAGGCATGTTGTTTTTTGGAATAGCCTGTTTACTGCTTTGCCACCTGGTTGAGTCAAGTGGTTTTATGCCGCTTTGGCTATTTAGCCTTATATTATTTGCTGCAGCATGGGCGGGCCAGTTCTATGGGCATAAAGTAGAAGGGAAAAAACCATCCTTCCTTAAAGACCTCCAATTTTTATTGATCGGCCCGGCCTGGCTAATGAGTTTTATTTATCAGAAGATCGGTATAAATTTATAATCATTCCAGGCCAAACAAATCGCTGTTCAACGCCTGCAAAGTTTGTTCTTTATGGCTCCCGGCAATCAATACAGAGATATTGTGGCGGCTGCCACCATAGCTAACCATGCGTACAGGGATATTTTTTAAAGACCTGAACAATTTTTCCATTACATCGGCCGTCTGCGTTATTTCGTTGCCTACAATTGAAACAATGGTTTGATCGGGATCTATTTCTACGGTTCCGAATGGCTCCAGTTCTTTTATGATCTGCAGCAGGTTGGTGTCGTTATCGATCGTTAAGGATACGGCCACTTCGGAAGTAGTGATCATATCGATGGAAGTGCGGTATTTTTCAAATACTTCAAATATTTTCCTTAAAAAGCCATAAGCCAAAAGCATGCGGCTGCTTTTTATTTTGATTGCTGTTATTCCATCCTTTGCCGCTACCGCTTTTACACCAACGCTGCCAGCCTGCTCGGTTATCAGTGTTCCTCTTGCTTCCGGTTGCATCGTATTGAGCAACTTCACGGGCACATTGTAAAATTGTGCGGGCCATATACTTGCAGGGTGCAGGATTTTTGCGCCAAAATAAGCCAGTTCGGCTGCTTCTTCAAAACTCAGCTGCTCTATGGCAACTGTTTTTTTAACCACCCTCGGGTCATTATTGTGCATGCCGTCTATATCGGTCCAGATTTCACACACAGATGCCTTGATGGCAGCAGCAATTAAAGAAGCGCTGTAATCGCTGCCACCCCGTTTTAAATTATCTACTTCCCCTTTTGAATTGCGGCTGATATAGCCCTGGGTGATAAATATTTTTTTATCTTTATTGCGTTGCAAAATCTGGGCAAGCTTTACTTTGATACTTCCTATCTGCGGCTCATCGTAGTTATCAATGGTCATAAAATCAAGCGCCGGGATCAGCAAATGATCAATACCCTGTTCATCCAGATAAACGGAAAATAATTTTGTACTCAACAGTTCACCCTGCGCCAGTATATCTTTGTTCAATGCCTCGCTAAAAGATATTTTTAAAATAATATTCAGGAATTCAAAATGTTCGCTGGTAATGGAAGTCGCTTTTTCCAATGCCGCATTGGTTGTAAGCAAGCGGCTGCAAAAGTTTTTATAGTGAACTTCCAGTGCGCTGATCTGTTTTTTAGCCGTACTTCTGTCGGCCTGCGATAAAGAAGTGCTGATCTCCACCAACGCATTGGTGGTACCGCTTAATGCCGACAGCACTACAATTTTACGCTCCTCGTCTTTTGTGATCAGCTTTGCTACTTCATGCATTCTTTCCGGCTTTCCAACACTGGTGCCGCCAAATTTCATTATTTTCATATTTGCCCCCCGTTCGCTTTAACGCGACAATTTAAATGAATCATTATTTGAGTCGGCAAATTTACCGGTTAATGAACCGCTTTCAAAAAAAATTAGTTGAAGGGCAAAATGAACCTTTTTGGATTGCTGGTTGAAGATTGAATCTTAATGGTACTCAGCATTGTAAACCATTTCGTGTTCGATAAAAACGAGCGTGATTTTTTTGCAGGGCATTATTGTACGAGGTTATTTTTGACTTAGTATTAACCAGGCTAAAAGTCCTCCAATTACTGCATAAGTGCCTATAATCCCGTATGGCATAGATTTTCCAAATCTTCTGTCCTTAAAAAACTCTTTTTTTATTTCGTTGTGGCCTTCAACCGCGCTTAGCCCATTAACAACTTCTTTATTATCCTCAACTGCCATGAAAATTAAACTGCGATTTTTGGGAAAGTCTTCTGCAAGTCTAAAAAAGTATTCTGGCCTTTGTTTAGCAACTTCATTTATCACTGAGCTATAATAATAGCTTACACTACTGAATTCCGCTGGCAGTTTGACTAAACTATCCTTCAATGTATTATATTCAAAGGCTTTGATGTTTTGTATTATGTAATTTGTTTTAGAAACACAATTGTCTTGCAAATTGCTAATGCTGTCTTTAATCTTTTTCAAACGCTTCCTGGCAAACTCTCTGAACATTAAATAGTCTTCCTCCCTGTTGTCTAGCTCTTTCCAGGTATAAAATCCATTTCTGAAAGAATGGTGATTAAGCGGGTAAGTTTTGTTTAACTCATCACTCATTTTAAAATAATTGTCAAGGTAATAGGCGTTGTTTAAGTTATTATTTGCCATCTCAACATCCTTAACCAGCTCTATACGAAAGTTCTTTGTTTTATTAAATTCCTTTACCAAATAGAATTTCTTATTTTCTTCTATAATTTTTGAGTGTTTTCCAATGTAGATTTCATTCGATTGCTGAATAAGTGTGTCTACACTTTTGATTGAATTTCCTGTCCCTGCTTTGTCTAAGTACCTGCCTATTTCATAAACGTGTGCCTGAGAGTTTTTAAAATCAACATAAAATAATCTAGTCTTACTATTTGTCTGAAACAAAGTCCCGGTTGCATTATTTTGTCCTGGTGAAAGTAATTGGCTTAATAAAAGTAGTATGGTCGTTAATATTTGTTTCATTGACCGAAATGTTGTTTTATAATTTCGTGCAACTCCAGCTATCCAACGGGGTTGGAGGCTTTTATTTCGAGTTTATATTTCGCACCCAGGAGGGCCAGGTCATTTACCACTGCCTGAAGTAAAGGAATGCCGTTATTCATCCGCTCCCTTTCCATTTCTCTTTCAGGGTCACCGGGAATGATCACCCTTAATTCCCCTTTGATGGTCTTAGCCGCGCGGAAACGTTGTATCCATTTATCCATATGCAATTTAAAATCCGCAGCCGGCCTGAAGGCATCGATCCGCATGGCGCCAAAAAAATGTCCGATGCCATCACCGGGTAAATTTTCGGGCATTGGTATATATGCGGGAAAAGGAGGTACCCATGGCCCATAATTGGCGCCGCTTAGTATGGCGGAAAAAATATCTACGATCGATCCCAGCATATAACCCTTGTGGCTGCCATGTTCTTTATCGCCGCCAAGTGGCAACAATGCGCCGCCGTTTTTTACTTCGCCTGCCCTTGTACTCGGCGCCCCATCCTTCGTTTGCACCCAGCCGTTAGGTGCTTCGAGGTTTTGGCGTTGCAGTATTTCCAGTTTTCCATTGGCAGCGGTGGTAGTAGCAAAGTCTGCGACAAACGGTTGTTCATTACCGGCTGGTATGGCTACGGCAATCGGGTTCGTTCCCAATAGCCGTTCCACCGAAAAAGTAGGCGCTACCAGGGCGGACGCATTCGTCATGGCGATACCGATCGTATCATGATCCAAAGCCATCATCGCATGATAACCCGCTATGCCGAAATGATTGCTGTTCTTCACGCTCACCCAGCCGGTACCCACGTTTTTGGCTTTATCAATTGCTACCTGCATGGCTGCCGGGGCTACCACCAGGCCCAAGCCTTTATCTCCGTCAATTACGGCAGTGGAAGGGGTTTCGTGTACAATTTGAATATTGGGATTGGCATTGATCCTTCCCACTTCCCACAGCCTGGCGTAGCCGGTCAGCCTGGCAATACCATGACTGTCAACGCCCCGCAGATCGGCAGACAATAATACTTTGGTCGCGGTTTCAGCATTTGCATCACTGCAGCCGATTTTGAGGAAAATGTTTTTTGAGAAAGCGTATAGTTGCTGGTAAGAGAAGATTTGTTGCATTTTAAAGAATTAAACAGCGAACCTGTATTGATCATTAATGAATCATGCCGGGTTAAAAAGAAAGTCCTGGTTAAAACTGCAAATGCCGCACTGTCAGCCCATCATTGATCAACTGCTTTAAAGAATCTATACCAATCTTTAAATGACGCTCCACAAACTCCGAGGTAACTTTTTTGTCACTGGCTTCTGTTTTAACCCCTTCGGGTACCATTGGGCTGTCGCTTACCAGTAATAAGGCGCCCGTTGAAATTTTGTTGTAAAAACCCACTGTAAAAATAGTGGCTGTTTCCATATCAATTGCGTATGCCCTTATACGCTGCAGGTATTCCTTAAATACTTCATCATGTTCCCAAACACGGCGGTTGGTAGTATACACGGTACCGGTCCAGTAATCGCAGGCATAATCCCTGATGGTAGTGGAAATTGCTTTTTGGAGCATAAACGCAGGCAGTGCAGGCACTTCCGGTGGAAAATAGTCATTGCTTGTTCCTTCACCCCTTAATGCCGCGATGGGTAATATCAGGTCACCGATTTTATTGCGCTTCTTTAAGCCGCCGCATTTGCCCAAAAATAATACTGCCTTGGGTTCTATTGCAGTGAGCAGATCCATGATGGTTGCAGCCCCGGGACTCCCCATTCCAAAATTGATAATAGTGATATTATTAGCAGTGGCGCATTGCATCGGCCGGTCTTTGCCAACTACTTTCACTTTGTTCCATTTTGCAAACATTTCTACGTAGTTAGAAAAATTGGTAAGCAGGATATATGCGCCAAAATTTTCCAGTTGTTCGCCCGTGTACCGCGGCAGCCAGTTTTGAACGATAGCTTCTTTTGTTTTCATTGTTGGTTGATCCATTGGTTGGTGAAATCGCTTATTCGCGGGTGGGTCGGCAAGCTGACTCGTTGCACAAAACATTTCAACAAATCAACCTGTCAACTTAGTTTCGTTTATTTGCGTAATAAATTGTTGTTACCCGTAACCATTCCAGTTAACAACCATCTATAAAAGTACTAAATCTTTTTTGCTAACTATGATTAAGATTGTATACCCTCCATACCAGCCCAAAATAAAAAACCAGCAGGATAAAGAATTTATTTTTGATGAAATAAGAAAGCAATGGATAATGCTTACACCGGAAGAATGGGTAAGGCAAAATTTTTTGCAATATTTGATCCGGGTTAAAAAATATCCGGCTTCCCTGGTCGCGGTCGAAAAAGAAATTCAATTAGGCGATCTTATAAAGCGCTTTGATATTGTGGTATACGACAGGAACATCACCCCATGGATGATCATTGAATGCAAAGAAATGGATGTTGCTCTAACCGGGCAGGTATTGAACCAGGCGCTTCGCTATAATATCAGCTTGAATGTACCCTTTATTGTAATCACAAATGGAAGCCATTGTTATGGATTTTCAGGAAATAGCGGCATACTGACTGAACTGGATGATCTGCCGGATTTTTATGCCTGATGTCTGATTTTTTCACGTCTGATTTCTTTTAATTCTCTACTTTATTTAACTGCGCAACCTGCTCAAATTGAAAATAGAGCCAAAATGCCTGATAGCTAAAATGTAAACACATACATCAAAATATGGTGATATTCTGACCGGTGAAACAATACTACTGCAATCGAAAGATATCAGACATCAAAAAATCAGCGCAGACATTACACTGCCATTATTTCTTTTTCTTTTGTCTCCAGGTGTTTTTCTACCAAAGCAATAAAACGGTTGGTGCGTTCCTGTATTTCAGCTTCCGCATCCTTGGCTGCATCTTCGCTGATCAGACTATCTTTTTGTAATTTTTTTGTTTGTTCGATGGCTTCCCTGCGGAGATTGCGAATCGACACTTTTCCCAGTTCACCTTCCGCATTACATCTTTTCACCAGTTCTTTTCTTCTTTCTTCAGTAAGCGGGGGCAAAAACAAACGTATAAAATTGCCGTCATTTTGCGGGTTAATTCCAATATTACTTGCAATGATAGCTCTTTCGATTGGTTGCAGCATCTTCTTTTCCCAGGGCTGCACGGAAATAGTGCGGGCATCCAATACGGAAATATTAGCAATCTGCGCAATAGGAGTGGGAGCGCCGTAATAGTCTGCAACAATGCCATCCAGCATATTTGGATTTGCCTTACCGGCGCGAATTTTGACCAATTCAACCTCCAGGTGACTGATTGCTTTCTTCATTAAAGATTCGGTATCCAGTTGTATCAATTCCAATTCTTCTGACATAAAATAGAAAATTAAGTGGTTGCAAATCTAAAGAAAAGAATA
>JBDTVX010000055.1:0-18215 GCA_040007015.1 Ferruginibacter sp.
GAATGATATCCGGCAAAATGACTCCTTTATTTTTTTGTAAAATTACGTAGATAATAATTGTGGTAAGGCCCGAATTAAAAGATTTAAATGGCCATCCATTCCTGTAACTGATGATGAATCATGCCGTGTGCCGGGAAATTGTGCAGGTATTTGTGTTAATCCCAAATATTCATAAGATTCACTTTTACAATACAATCGCCGGATAGCGTAAACAGGTAATTTTTCGGGTTAATAGAAACAGCCTCGTATTGTGTATGAATATACTCGTAGATTTCTACTTTTTTTAAACTGCGGATCAACAATGAGGTAGTATTTTACCTGCTGTGATTCATACAGTTCCATTTTTTCGCCCCGATCTTTGGACGCTTTGGCTGGTGATAATATTTCCACTACCAATGCAGGAGCAAAATCAAGGAATTTCTTTTCTAGCTTATCGCAAACAATCAATAAATCCGGCTGTAGGATTGTGTCTTCTGTTATCTTCCAGTCCAATGGGGCGTATACCTTGCATTTCTTACATTTCTTTAAAGTTTTTACAAATTCAATACTTAATAATATGCTTGCCCTTTGATGCGCAGGTACAGGTACCGGAGCCATGGCATAAGGCATACCTTCAATTAACTCCCAGCGTCCGTCCCACTGGCAGTAATCTTCCTATGTGTAATAAGGCCTGTATCCTGTTGCGATTGACATGGCATAAAGTTAAAAGAGTTATCGAAAAGAATTAACCAAAAAAAAGTCTTCAAGTGCTGTCCATCCTGGCAATGAATCTAACAAACAACGAATGTATAATTTGCCTGGCAAACCTGCGAATCTTGAAATACACTCAAAACTTCTTATTTTGTGAATATATTTTTCTACATTATGATGAAAACTTTTTTTTTAGCCTGCTGTTCAATAATTTTTTTACATATAAAAATAATTGCACAAAATAAATCAATGCCAACAGGTGTAAAATCAAATGCCTGGGTGGACAGTGTTTTTAAAACACTGAGCCCCGATGAACAGATTGCACAGCTAATGGTGGTCAGGCTATCTACCTATGATTCAAAAAATAAAACGGCCATTTTTTTTGACGATAAGGTTGATAGCCTGGTAAGACAATATAATATCGGCGGGGTCTGTCTTTTCCAGGGTAGCCCCGTAAAGCAGGCCACCATTATCAACAGGTTGCAGGCCGATGCTAAAACACCCATTTTAATGTGCATTGATGCAGAATGGGGCGTAGGTATGCGCATGATCGATAGTGTATTGCCTTTGCCGCATCAAATGATGCTGGGCGCTGTGCCGGATGCTGGTATCGCATATCAATACGGGAGGCTGGTCGGGGAGCAATGTAAGCGTGCAGGGATACAGGTTAACTATGCCCCGGTAGTTGATATTAATAACAATCCCAACAACCCGGTTATTAATGATCGCAGCTTTGGCGAAGATAAATACAAAGTGGCATTATTTGGAATACAATACATGAAGGGACTGCAGGATATGGGTGTATTGTCGTGCGCCAAGCATTTCCCGGGTCATGGTGATGTATCCGTTGATTCCCATTTTGATTTGCCTGTCATTAATAAATCTATGGCGCAACTGGATTCGCTTGAACTATACCCGTTTAGGGAAATTTTTAAAGCCGGTATCGGAAGTGTAATGATCGCCCATTTATTTATACCTGCCATTGATAGTTCGGCCAACAGGGCAACTTCCATTTCAAAAAATAATGTGACCGGTCTCATGCGAAACCAGTTAGGCTACCAGGGATTAACTTTTACAGATGCGCTGGAAATGCAGGGAGTAAAAAAATATTTCCCGAATGGGGAAGCATCTGTCCAATCGCTGATAGCCGGCAATGATATGCTTTGTTTACCAGGCGATGTACCCATGGCGATTAAAAAAATAAAAGCCGCGATCCGTCATAAAAAAATAAGCTGGCAGGACATAGAGATACATTGTAAAAAAGTATTGATGGTAAAATATCAATATGGCCTTACTCAATTGAAACCGGTCAATACAGAAAATCTTACTTCCGATCTGAATAGTAAAGTGAGCGGGATGAGAAAGCTAATCGCTGAAAATGCTTTGACCATATTAAATAAAACCGATGATAGTTTTTTTTCACTTGCACCTGTAAAAAACAATAAAAAAGGAGATGTAATATATGTAGGTATCGGAATTAGCACTGACAATGGTTTTGCAAAACGATTAAGGGCCGATTATAATGCGGATGTTATTTATTTTAATTATTTACAGGATGCAGGAAGGATATTATCCACCATTGAGATCATTAAAAAGCGGTACAAAAAAGTGATCATCGGGGTGCACAAATATAACCGTATCCCCGCAAATAATTTTGGTATCAGTCCATACGCAATTGACCTTGTAAAGCAATTGCAGGAGCAAACCAACTCAGTAACATTTGTATTTGGCAATCCTTATGCCATTAAGAATTTTTGCAGCTCAAAAAACCTGGTGGCGTGTTATGAAGATGATGATATTATACAAAATACCGCGGCGGATCTGTTGCAGGGTAAAATCACTGCTAAGGGAAAATTACCTGTAACGGTATGCGATGTTTATCCATTTGGAACTGGCATTATAGGGTCCGATTTTTCTTTGCCCCGGGCAAACCCGGATGAGTTAGGGATGGATGTTGTACAACTCGGCAAGATCGATTCCATTGCCAATAATGCGATCAGTAAAGGCGCCACGCCTGGTTGCGTGGTATTGGTGGTGAAGGATGGCAGGATCGGCTATTATAAAGCGTTTGGTCATTATAATTATGATAACGCAGAACCTGTAACAACTGGATCCGTTTATGATATGGCGTCTGTTACTAAAATTTGCGCCACTACTATTTCAACCATGAAATTGTATGAGGAAGGAAAAATTGATTTGAAAAAAACATTGGGCGATTATCTTCCCATGGTGAAAGGCAGCAATAAAGAGCATCTTTTGATTGAAAAAATTTTGCTGCACCAGGCAGGGCTTGTTGCCTATATCCCGTTTTATAAGGAAACGCTTGATTCTGCCGGGGCGCCTTTAACCAAATATTATGCTACTGCCCAAAATGATTCATTTCATACCAGGGTTGCGGAGAATTTATTCCTGCGCAATGATTACCTGGATACCATGTATAAACGCATTTTACAAAGCCCGCTTGGCCCTGCGGATAAATATGTGTACAGTGATAATGATTTTATTTTTATGGGTAAAATCGTAGAAGCTGTCAGTGGTATGTCGCTGGATGAATATGTCAAAAAAGAATTTTACACTCCGCTGGCATTAACCACTGCTGGTTTCAAACCTCGCGAACATTTGACGCTAAACCAGGTAGCGCCTACTGAAATGGAAAAACAGTTTCGAAGGCAATTGATACGGGGAGATGTGCATGATCCCGGCTCGGCGATGTTTGGCGGTGTTGCCGGTCATGCGGGCCTGTTCAGCGATGCCTATGATATTGCCGTGATCATGCAAATGCTGATGAATGGAGGTGAATTCAATGGCAGACGATATTTTCAAAAAGAAACCGTTGACCTGTTCACGGCATACCACAGTGATATCAGCCGCAGGGGCTATGGATTTGATAAGCCGGAGAAAGATAACAATACCCGCCCGGAACCTTATCCCTGTCTTTCAGCGTCACCACTAACTTTTGGCCATACTGGTTTTACGGGTACCTGTACCTGGGCCGATCCGGCAAAAAAATTAGTGTATGTATTTTTAAGTAACCGGGTTTGCCCGGTAGGCGACAATCCGCTTCTTGGGAAAATGAATGTGAGGCCGGCTATTCACGAAACGATTTATAGAGCGATGGCATATAGTGCGATAAAATAAGTTTGGCTGTATTAAATAGTTTTCGATGCCAAAGTGTCAATAATATAAACAATTGTGAGATAAAATAAAAGGATAAATTTGTTATCCTATACGCAAAAAATACGTACGCAGAAGCTAGAAAAATAAATTTAACTGAGGCGGTATTAAAGGTAAGTAATGAATCCACTTTGATTGAATTAGAAACAGTTTTAAAGAAGTCAAAGAAAAAGAAGGAAAAAAAGCCCGTATCTGCCCACGATTTTTTGGGCATTTGGAGTAAAAAAGATGCTGCACTAATTGAAAAAGCCATCCAGGATAGCTGTGAACAAATTCATGAGGATGACTGGAAGTAAATTTTTGTTAGACACGAATATTATTACTAACTGGCTCAAAGGTGAGGCATCAATTGCCAACAAAATTGATAAAGCCAAAGAAGTACATATCCCCAATCATTGTCGTTGGCGAGTTTTATTATGGAGCAATGTACTCCACCCAGGTACTAAAAAATATCAGGGATTTAAAAAGTATAACCACTCATTATAACCTATAGTGTAGAGGAAGAGACAGCAATAGCATATGGTAAGATTAAAGCAGCATTAAGAAAGGTAAGCCCATCCCCGAAAACGATATATGGATTGCCGCTATTGCCCAACAATATCATCTAACCTTAGTTACCCGGGATAAACATCTCAAAGATATTGAAAGCATAAATTTGAAAAGTTGGTAATTTATTCTGCTTTGAATTTCTTCGCCAAATAAAGGGTTCGTCGAAGAAAGCTTGAAAAATTTCCAACGCTTCAAAAGCCCTTTTTACTGTAGACTTTTATAAATCGCCCATTCAACCCCTCTCAATTCCGCCAATCCCTTCAACCTCCCAATTGCAGAGTAGCCCGGATAGGTTTTCTTTTTCAAGTCATCCAGCATCTGGTGGCCATGGTCGGGCCGCATGGGAATAGAAATGTTCCTTCTTTTCTGAATAAGTAATACCTCTTTGATCACTTCATACATATCGGTGTCTCCCGCCAGATGATCCGCTTCATAAAAATTACCTGCTGCATCCCGTTTTGTATTGCGCAGGTGGAGAAAGTGCACCTGGTCGGCAAAGCGCCGGAGCATTTCCAAAATATTGTTATCGGCCCTTGAGCCAAATGAACCGGTACAAAAACACAAACCATTGGCAGGTGACGGTACTGCCTTAATAATATCGGCTGCATCCTGTTCGGTACTCACGATCCTGGGCAAGCCCAAAATAGGATAAGGAGGATCATCCGGATGTATGGCCATTTTCAACCCACATTCTTCCGCAACCGGAACCACCTGTTGCAGGAAATAAAATAAGTGCTTTTTCAGTTTGACGGCATCAATGGCTGCAAAAGTTTTTAACTCCGCTAATACCTGCCCCGGGGTAAATGCATCATCAGTGCCCGGCAAACCCAGCATAGTATTTCTAAATAAATTTTCTTTTTCTTCATCCGTCATAGCAGCATACCTTGCTTTGGCGCTTTCAATCTCTGTTGTGTTATAATCATTTTGCGCGCCCGGTCTTTTGAGCATGAAAAGATCAAAGGTTATAAAAGCCAGGCGCTCAAAATATAAAGCCTTACTACCATCGGGCATAATATACGAAACATTCGTTCGCATCCAATCAAGAACCGGCATAAAATTATAGGTAACTACTTTTAAGCCACAAGCCGCCACATTCCGAAGACTCTGTTTATAATTTTCAATATGCAGCGGGTAATTGCCATTTTGTTTCTTAATGTCTTCACTTACCGGCAGGCTTTCAATTACAGTCCAGGCCATGCCGGCATCTTCAATCATTTGCTTTCGTTGGTTGATGGCTTCTATCGTCCACACGTCACCGGTAGCAACCTGGTGAAGGGCAGTCACAACGCCTTCACAACCCGACTGCCTGATGTCGGCTAAACTTACAGGGTCATTTGGCCCGAACCATCGCATGGTTTGATGCATTAACGGATTGATCATTGCATTAATTTTTTATAGACGTTTTGTTCAGTTATTAAAACAATATAACAATTTAAAACAAGCGGAACAGGCTTTAACCTGCGACGGATTAGACTTGCAATGGCTATGAAATCTAATACGCCCTTAAAAGCTGAAATAACAAGTTCGGATTTATTTTTTGAAAATAATATTCCTATCTGCTTTTAACTTCTATTGTTGTGGTTTTCAAGCCATCTGATGAAGCGCTGACTTTGATCGTGCCTGCCTTTCCTTTTTCTGCACGGACAATGACGAGTATTAATCCAAAATATGCCTCCCGTTCGGTGGATGCAAAGGAAACCAGGCTGGCTGGATCTCCATTGTCAGTGGCAACAATTTCCCCCGGACCTTCTATGGTAAAACTCACTTTATTATTTGCCACCGGCACCAATAGTCCATTCTTATCAGTAATCTTTACAGTGATGAAGGAAAGATCGTCACCATTTGCATTGATCATTCTACGGTCGGCACTGATAGTCAATCCGGTTGCCGGCCCTGTTGTCTTAACCGTTTCTTCCGCCCATTTTATACCTTTTTTATATGCTACCACTTTCAGTTCACCCGGTTCATATTTCACCTCATCCCAACGCAGCCTGTATTCAAAAGCTGCCATTTTCTTTTTACCCAGCGAACGGCCGTTTAAAAAAAGTTCCGCTTCATCGCCAGATGTAAAAACATGCACCGGTGTAGTTTCACCCATACGGCCGGGCCAGTTCCAATGCGGCAGGATATGCACCATTGGAAGCCCGGGACGCCATCTTGATTGGTAGAGGTAAAAGCGATCCTTTTTAAACCCAGCCAAATCGATGATGCCGGAGTAAGAGCTGCGTGCAGAATAGTAAGGAGTAGGTTCCCCTAAATAATCAAAACCAGACCATACAAATTCACCCGCCACATAAGGGTATTTATCCTGGGTGGCAAAAACCTTATCAGGCGATGCACCAAACTGGGCGGTGTACAATTCATAAGCACTTACATATTGGTGTAACGGATCGCCGCCTGTACTGTCACTTACAGGTGCGCTTGTGCCATCAGATACCGGAAATATATAACTGCCCCGGGTGCTTAGCGCAGATGCAGTTTCACTACTTAATATTAGTTTGCCAGGAAATTTTTTTTGAAATGCAGGATACAGCGGCGATGTTCTTATACCTTTTAAATGGGCGTAGGCCGGCGCATCCCTTATGCCCTCTCCCTGGTAATTCAAATTTAAAATATCCATTACCATCGGGAAAGGCATATCTGGCTTGGCATAATTCATAGACGCTGAAGATGGCCTTGTACTATCTTCTTCCAACACAATATCATGCAGTTTTTTTGCAATGGCAGCGCCAGCTTTACCGGTATATTGTTCCCCCACTTCATTTCCAAAACTCCATGCTATAACAGAAGGATGATTTTTATCCCTCCTGATAAAAGCCCTGGTATCAGGCTCATACCAATCCGGGAAAATCAAATGAAAATCGAGGGGTGTTTTCCCTTTTTCCCAACAATCAAATATTTCATCAATAACCAGGAACCCCATCCGGTCAGTTAAATCCAGCAATTCAGGTGCCGGGGGATTGTGTGACATCCGAATGGCATTGCATCCCATTTCCTGCAAAATTTCCAATTGTCTTTCTGCAGCCCTGGTATTAAATGCGGCCCCCAATGCCCCCAGGTCGTGATGCTGGTTTACACCCTGCACACGCAGCCGCTTTCCATTCACCAACAGTCCTGCTATTGGATCAAATTTCACCAACCGTATCCCGAAACGCGTTTCATATTCATCAACCAATTTTCCATTTGCATATACCTGCGTAACAGCAAGATAAAGATTTGGTTTTTGTTCAGGAGGTGGTCCCCACAGCAAGGGATTTTTTACAACAACCGAATTTTTGAAGTTGAGTTTTTTGCCTGCTGCGATTGTTAACACGGAAGCATCAAAAACAGCCACTTTATTGGCAGTATGTTTGTGCTGATCGTTTAAAGTATAAAGTGTTGAAACCACTTTAATGGGTTGATCATTGTTTGATTTGTTTTCGATATCAACGGCAAGATCAATGGTAGCTGATGAAGCAGAAACTTCCCGGGTAGTAATGAATGTGCCCCATTGTGCCACATGGGCCGGATTTACTTTTGTAAGCCACACATTGCGATAAATACCCCCACCCGGATACCACCGGGATGAATTATTTGGATTGTCAAGACGGATAGCCAATTGATTGTGGCCACCGGGCTTCATGTAAGGTGTAAGGTTAAGCCGAAACGAATTATAGCCATAAGGCCATCCACCCACCAGGTTTCCATTTAGCCACACCATGGCATAGGACATCGCACCATCCATATCAAGATAAACGGATTTGCCACCATCCCCCGCTGTTATATCTAATTTTCTGCGGTACCACGCTATACCCTGGCTTGGTAACCGGCCCATACCACCGCCAACAACTGACTTGTTACCGGCATAAAAGGGCCCCCTGATTGCCCAGTCATGCGGCAATGTAATATTCTGCCAGTCCTTGTCATCGAAATTATATTGCACAAAAGGAAAATCTCCGCCGGGGTTACCGGCTGGTCTTTGATGGTGTTTTGCCGGGTCCTTTATAAACTCATTCGCTGTTGGCAAAATCCATTTTTTAAAACTTTTTTCGGAGGTTTTAGCCAGTACAGAATCAGTAGCCCTCGTATCAGCCACTACATTATCATTATGGCTGGTAACTTCGGGACGTTCATCATAAATCAATTTGTCAGGCTCCGAAGTGTAGTACATAAACTTCCAGCCTTCATTGATGCTGATACGATTCCTGGCTGCTGTTTCTTTCACCTGCTGACAGTTTACAAATAACGGTAAACCCGTCAATAAAAATAAAGGCAGCACAAGGGATAATATCCGGCAATGTGCAATAGTTGAACGAATCATAAATCTTCTTTTCATTTATTATGCTAAAAAAACAGGAGAGATCAAATTCTCTCTCCTACCCTTTGTTTATTAAAAAGAAATAATTAATTTTCGATTTTCCGGATAGTCATAATTGAAATATTATTATCCTGGGTCCTGGTTAGTAACCAGTATTTTGCTCCAATTTTGCACCCCTGTTTCTTTTAATTTCTGATAGAGGTATTGGCCAAAGATTGTATGTTGGTAATGCCGCACTCGCATAAAACGGATTACATTTTATAATCCTGTCATACCATTTATCCAAACGCATTAAGGCAAACATTCTTTTTTCTTCCACACCTAATTCCCTGATTCTTTCATCAGGTATATAATCAATATTAACGCTTCCCGGAGCAACAGGTGCAGCATTTGACCTTGCCCTTACTACATTAATATCCGCTGCTGCGGCCGCGGCATTTCCAGCACCCAGTTGAGCCTCTGCCCTCAGCAAATACGTTTCAGCGATTCTGAACAAATACTGATCCTGGTATTTAAATCCTGCGCCCCCTTTCAAAGCATTAGGATAGGCACCTGAATATAGATTAGCAGGATGGCCAGACGGACCAGGCTCAGTACATTTTGTAGAATAAGGGTAAAGGGTACCTATTGAAATTTTTATTATACCCGGTATTATGCGTCGCTGATGGTGCCTTGTGCTACAAATAGATGATTCTCAAAAATAAAGCTCATAGGTATCTTTTAAACATCTTTCAAAATGCAAAACATTTGATCCGCATATAACTTAAATGTCGTGAACCTAATAAACATAATTAAAGGCGAAAGATTTTTTTATATTAGCCCTGGTTTTCAAATTTCAAAAGATAAAGTTATTAAAATTGCAATCGGTTGCATCCTATTAAAAAAAACGATTCAAAAGAAATCCATTGTCCGAAATACTGAATGGATTTTTATCAGTTAGCTTACTTCCAAAGATTAAAATCAGTTTTATAATCCATACAAGGCATCAGCAACCATTTTAATGCAATCAATCACTTTCCTGAATTTAAACTTTTATAATTATTTGTCAAATTTAGTAAAACACATTTAAATTGCAACCGATTGCAATTTTTTTCCCAAAAAAAACTATATTGCATACTTAAAGACAAAAGGAACACTATAAGGCCTCCCCATATGCTCAAAGAAATTACCATTTACGATTTGGCAAGGGAATTAAGCCTTTCTCCCGCTACGGTGAGCAGGGGGCTAAAGGACAATCCGGCCATCAATAAAAACACCCGGAAAAAAATTGTGGAAATGGCAGAGACAATGGGTTACCGTTCCAATAATTTCGCCAGCAACCTGCGGAAGAAAAAAACTAATACTATTGGCGTAATCATTCCGCGGCTCAATAGCCATTTTGTATCCTCCGTGCTTGCCGCAATGGAAAAAGTTTCCAATGATTCGGGTTATAATATCATTATCAGCCAGTCAATGGAATCCGTGGCAAAAGAAAAGGTGAATGCAAAAACCATGTTTGATAGCCGGGTTGATGGCCTGCTTGTTTCCCTCGCTTACGACACGGATAATATTGATCATTTTGAAAAATTTACTAAAAGAGGCATACCGGTTATTTTTTTTGACCGTGTTTTTCAGACAAACGACAATATATGTATTGTAATAGATAACTTTAAAAACGGTTGTGACGTAACTACACACCTGCTCGGGCAAGGTTGCAAACGCATCATGCACATTACAGGCAACATTAAAAGGAATGTTTACTTCGACAGGCTAAACGGGCACAAAAAAGCTTTAACGGATGCCGGAATAAATTTTGAGGCTGAACTTTTGATAACGGGCGAATTAAACGAAGTATCAGGTGCGGAGGCAGCAGAAAAAATCCTGGCAATGAAAAGCCTGCCTGATGCTATCTTCTTCGCCAATGATATTTGCGCCGCAAGTTGCATGCGTGTTTTAAAACAAAATGGCATACGCATTCCGGAAGATATCGCCATCGCAGGTTTTAACAACGATCCTATATCCCGAATGGTTGATCCCTATATTACAACAGTAAATTATCCGGCCTATCAAATGGGGGAGATAGCAGCCACCTGCCTGATCAATCATTTAAATGGCGGCACCAATATTCACATTACCAATAAAATTATTTTAAAGTCGGAACTACTGATCCGTGAATCATCACTGAAAAATACCTGATATCTTTTTTTGAAATACGCCGGCGCACTGGAAAAATAACATTATTCATTATGAAAAAAACGATTGTCTGCTTTACTGCTATTCTCCTTTCTTTTGTTTGCCATTTGGTTAAAGCTGAACCCGGGTACGACCTTTGGCTGAGGTACCAGCTGGTAGCTAATAATCAAATATTAAACAATTACAGGAATAATATTACCGCCATTAATATACCCGGCAATTCGGCTACGATACATGCAGCTAAAGCCGAATTAATAAAAGGCCTGGAAGGCTTACTGGGAAAAAAAATACCCTTGCAAACAGCTTTTCAAAACGGATCTGTAATTGCTGTTTCCCCCGGCGCATCGTCTTATTCATTTTCTGCAGATATTAAAGCATTGATACAAAAAACCGGTAATGAAGGATACCTTATATATTCAAGAACAATTTCCGGTAAAAAAGTAATTGTAATTTCTGCCAATACCGATATAGGTGTTTTATATGGCGTATTTCATTTTCTTCGTTTGCTGCAAACACAACAAAGCATCGGATCTTTACATATCATTTCAGCGCCACGGCTAACACTAAGGTTACTCAATCATTGGGATAACCTGAACCGCACTGTTGAAAGGGGTTATGCAGGCTTCTCCATATGGAACTGGCACACATTGCCAGGTTATATCGATCAGCGATATATAGATTATGCAAGAGCCAATGCCTCTATTGGTATTAATGGCGCCGTGTTGACAAATGTAAATGCCAATGCTACCGTATTAACAAGGCCCTACCTGGAAAAAGTGAAATCATTGGCCAATGTTTTCCGTCCTTATGGAATAAAAGTTTACCTCAGCGCCAGGTTCAGTTCACCAATTGAGATCGGCGGATTAAAAACTGCTGACCCGCTGGATACTGCTGTTCAGCAATGGTGGAACAATAAAGTAAATGAAATTTATTCGCTCATCCCTGATTTTGGCGGTTTTATCGTAAAAGCTAACAGTGAAGGACAGCCGGGCCCGCAAAACTATGGAAGAACACATGCAGACGGGGCCAATATGCTGGCAGATGCTGTAGCTCTGCATAAAGGTATTATTATGTGGCGGGCATTTGTGTACAGCAATGAAGTAGCCGATGATCGTCATAAACAAGCCTATAGCGAGTTTGTGCCATTAGACGGGAAATTCAGAAGCAACGTGATGGTACAGGTAAAGAATGGCCCGATAGATTTTATGCCAAGGGAGCCTTTTCATCCTCTTTTTGGCGCTATGCCAAAAACCCCTTTAATGATGGAATTCCAGGTTACACAGGAATATTTAGGACAGGGTACCCACCTGGTTTATTTAGCTCCGCTATTTAAAGAATGCCTTGAAAGTGATACTTACAGTAATGGCAAAGGTAGCACGGTCGCAAAAGTGATAGATGGCAGTTTGGATAATCATACATTGAACGGTATTGCAGGCGTTGCCAATATCGGCAACGATATAGACTGGACAGGCCATCCGTTTGGGCAGGCCAACTGGTATGCATTGGGAAGGCTATGCTGGGACTATACCATTTCATCCGAACAAATTGCGGAGGAGTGGTTGCGTATGACTTTCAGCAATGATGTTACTTTTGTGAACGATATTAAAAGAGTGATGCTTTCCTCAAGAGAGATATTGGTGAAATATATGAACCCGGTCGGTTTGCACCATATCATGGCAACGGGGCATCACTATGGACCGGCCCCCTGGGTTAATAATTTACAAAGGCCGGAATGGAACCCGGTTTATTATCACCGGGCAGATTCATTTGGTATAGGCTTTGATCGTACTTCAACCGGTAGTAATGCATTGGCACAATACAAGCCTGACGCCGCAAAATTATGGAGAGATGTTTCCACCTGCGATGAGAAGTACTTACTTTGGTTTCATCATGTTTCATGGAACCATCCAATGAAAAGCGGAAAAACTTTGTGGAATGAGCTCTGCTACCAATATAACAATGGCGTTGACAGTGTAAGATGGATGCAACAGGTATGGGGCAAACAAAAAAATAAAATTGATGCGGAAAGATACAGACAGGTTGCTATGTTACTAAACATCCAGGAAAAAGAAGCAACCTGGTGGCGCAATGCCTGCCTGTTATATTTTCAAACCTTTTCGAAAATGGCTATCCCTGCTAATTACGAACAGCCAGACCAAACATTGGACTATTATAAACAATTGACGTTTCCGTTTGCGCCGGGCAATTAGGCCCCCCGCTTTGGGTGGCAGGAAGCCGGGCTATAAACCTTGAATTAAATATAGTAAACAGTTTTTTATTAATAATTAGAAAATACGAATTATGGAGTCTACAAATACCCCTTCAGGGGATAGAGGGAAAATTGCGATTGTAACCGGTGGCGGCTCAGGCCTGGGCCTGGCCATTGCAGAAAAATTCACGCAAAACGGCATTCAAACAATTATTGCCGGCCGGGATGAAGAAAAACTAACCAAGGCAAAAGCCCAATTAGGAGAAAACGCATTTGCAATGGTTTGTGACCTCAGCAACCTTGCTTCAATACCCCCCTTCATTGCAAAAGTGATTGATGAGTTTGGACATATTGATATATTGGTAAACAATGCCGGTATTAACATGAAGAAAGATTTCACCGAAGTAACTGATGAAGAATTTCAGTCCGTTATTAATACCAATCTATGCTCGGTATTTGCTATCAGCCGCGAAGTGGTGAAACACATGCTGGTAAAGGGCTCGGGTAATATCATCCATATCAGTTCCATGGCGGCCCAATATGGTTTGCCAAAAGTGATTGCCTACAGCGCCAGTAAAACAGCTATTGATGGAATGACAAGGGCAATGGCAGTGGAATTATCACCCAAAGGGATCCGCGTAAATGCAATTGCCCCGGGCTTTATATATTCTGCCATGACGGATAAAGCCCTGAACAGCGATCCCGAACGGAAAGCAAAAGTTTTTGGGAGAACACCCATGGGAATCATGGGACAACCAGCTGATATCGGTGACGCAGCTTTGTTCCTGGCAACTGATGCTTCAAAATATATTACCGGTGTTGTATTGCCGGTGGATGGGGGAAACAGTATTGGGTTTTAATTGATAATGAATAATTAATAATTGATAATTGTATGCAATGGTATATTGATAGTTATGGATGGAAATGAATAATAAAATCATTAAGATGCTTAAAATGATATTGCTTGCTTTAGTTTGCTGTGTTGGTTTTTTATTAAGTCATGCTCAATTTATAACTGAGAAGAAAGCGTTGAATACATTTTCACTTTCCGATGCAGCAATCTATGTCGATGTTAATGATGATGTGTTGGTACAAAAAGCGGCTGAATTGTTACAAAATGATATTGAGTCGGTATCGGGAAAACATTTATTGATCACAGGCAAGATCACCGCCCCTTCAAAAACAATGATCATTATCGGATCCATCGAAAAATCCGCATTCATACAACGGCTCATTCTGCAAAAGAAAATAAGCATAAGTTCTATCAAAAGCAAATGGGAAGCCTTCCTCCATCAAACCATAAAAAACCCTTTGCCAGGAATAGACAATGCCCTGGTAATTGCAGGCAGCGACAGGAGAGGAACGGCTTTCGGCGTGTTTGAACTCTCCAAACAAATCGGCGTATCTCCCTGGTATTGGTGGGCCGATGTGCCGGTTAAAAAGAAAACGGTATTGTATGTAAATGCAAATAAATTTTTTACCGATTCACCAAAAATAAAATATCGCGGCATTTTTATCAATGACGAAGCACCGGCGCTCAGTAACTGGAGCAAAGAAAAATTCGGTGGATTCAATCATACATTTTATGCCAGGGTTTTCGAATTAATGCTTCGGTTAAAATCGAATTATTTGTGGCCGGCCATGTGGGGCAGCGCTTTTTATGATGATGATTCTTTAAATATAAAAACCGCGGATGAATACGGGATCGTCATCGGCACATCGCACCACGAGCCATTGATGAGGGCGCATGATGAATGGAGAAGGTATGGATCGGGCAAATGGAACTACGACAGCAATGATGTAAAACTAAAAGAATTTTGGCGTGCCGGCATGAAAAGAGCAACCAACGAAAAAATTGTAAGTGTGGGGATGCGGGGCGATGGAGACGAACCCATGAGCAGGGAAACAGCAACCAGCCTGTTAGAAAGAATTGTAAAGGACCAGCGACAAATTATTGCGGAAGTAACCGGTAAGCCGGCATCTAAAACACCACAGCTATGGGCCTTATACAAAGAAGTGCAGGATTATTATGATAAGGGGATGCGTGTACCCGATGACGTTACCCTGCTATTGTGTGATGATAACTGGGGTAATATCCGCAAGCTTCCAAAATTGAACGAAAAGCCACGCAAAGGCGGCTATGGCATTTATTATCATTTTGATTATGTAGGAGGGCCAAGAAATTACAAATGGCTCAATACAAATCCCCTTCCAAGGATATGGGAACAGATGCACCTCGCTTATGAATACAACGTGAAAGATATCTGGATCGTGAATGTGGGTGATATCAAGCCAATGGAATTTCCCATTTCGTTCTTTCTGGATTATGCATGGAACCCTGATAAAATTGGGGGAGATGATTTGCAACAATATACAGCGGAATGGTGCGCCTTACAGTTTGGCGCCAAATACGCAGGAAAAATCGCCACTATACTATCAAAATATGGAAAGTACAATGGCAGGCGCAAACCTGAATTGCTGGATGCCAATACTTATAGTTTGTACAATTACCATGAAGCGGAAAGGGTGACAAAGGATTACAACGATTTACTTTTAAGAGCAGAAAAGATCAGCAATGAACTGGCACCTGAATACCGGGCTGCATTTTTTCAATTAGTGTTGCACCCGGTGAAAGCCTGTGCAAACCTGCAGGAGATGTACACCTATGTTGCAAAGAATAACTACGCTTATTCAAACAAATGGGCTGTTGCCAATGACTATGCAGATAAAGTAAAAGAATTATACATAAAAGATTCGCTCATCAGTTTGGAATATCACCGGACCAACCATAACAAATGGAACCACATGATGGATCAAACCCATATTGGCTATACCTATTGGCAACAACCAGCATTCAATAAAATGCCGCAGGTGAAATATGTTGCGAAGGATTCAATTGCAGCAGATCCGGTTTCAATAGATACCGCGATAATATTCGAAAGGCCTTTGATCCCAAAAAATATAAAAGGAAACGTATTTTACGAATACGCTGATTATATTTCTATCGCAGCTGATCATTTTACCAAAGCTATTAACAGCAATGGTATTACCTGGAAAGTATTACCCGATCATGGAAGAACGGGTTCGGCCGTAACAACATTTCCGGTTACATCTGCTGATCAAAAACAATCCATCAATTCCCCCCATCTTCAATATGATATCTATACGTACAGTGAAACGGAGCTTAAGTTAAAAGCTTATTTTTCTCCCGGTTTAAATTTTCACAATACCACAACCGGCTCACAATATGCGATATCCATTGACGGAGAACAACCGCAAATCGTCTCTATCAATAAAGATGATAATAAGGCAGGAACATGGGACAATTGGGTTGCCAATAATATTATTGTTAATACCACTTCACATAAAAAGCTGAAGCCGGGTAAGCATATGGTCAAATACTGGATGATAAGCCCTGCCGTAGTATTGCAAAAACTGGTATTGGATTTTGGCGGTGTGAAACAAAGTTATTTAGGGCCACCGGAAACGATCGTAAAATAATCTTAATACACAAATCAAATGCTTTATATGAATCAAAAACTAAATACCAGTAACTCCTGACCGCCGTTGCATTATTAGCTCCGGCCTTTGGGAATTGTAATAATAATCAAAACCCAGGCTGATTTTCCAAACGCAGGTGAAGGTGAAATGAAACAAATAAAAGTAAATGCAGTCTTATTTAAAAAAAATATTTATCAACCACCACGACAAAATTAGCCGTGTTACTTTCTGGGGTGTAAATGACGGTCAATCGTGGTTGAATGGCTGGCCCATAAAAAACAGAACCAATTACCCGCTGCTCTTCGATAGGAATTTCAAACCAAAACCGGCATATTATAATGTTACGGAATTAAAAGGTAAAAAATAAATAATTTCACCTGCCTGTCTTTCATATTTACTAAACCACCACAACAACATGAATATAGCATCACAAAAATTATCGGTAAAAGAAAAGATAGGCTATAGCCTGGGCGATCTTGCGGCCAATTTGGTATTCCAGACTTTAATGACCTACCTCGCTTATTTTTATACAGATATTTATGGGCTCAAAGCAAATCACGCCTCAGCAATTATTTTAACGGTTGGCCTTGTTGCCGCATTTGGCTTTAACCCAATTATTGGTGCATTGGCGGATAGAACGGTTTCCAAATGGGGTAAATTCAGACCCTGGATATTGTTTACGGCCATACCGCTTGGTGTAATTGCATTGGTAGCTTTTAGTACCCCCAATTTTGCGTATAAAGGGAAAGTGATTTATGCCATCATTACCTACACTTTATTGTTGTTATTGTATGCTGCAAACAACCTTCCTTATTCTGCTTTAAGCGGAGTAATTACCGGCGATATGAAAGAGCGCAACAGCATGTCTGCATACCGGTTTGTAGCCGTAATGTTTGCACAATTTTTTGTACAGGTTTTTATGTTGCCTATCATTGAATCGGCCGGCGGCGGCAATAAGGCAATAGGAATAGAAAAAGTGATGACCTGGTTGGCAATAATTGGTACCGTTATGCTGATCATTACTTTTTTAACAACAAAGGAACGGATTGTACCAAAGCCCGAACAAAAATCAAGTTTAAAAGAAGATTTAGGCGATTTGTTTAAAAACCGGCCGTGGATCATTATGCTTGTACTTACTACCCTGGTCTTCATTACACTGGCAATGAAGGGGGGATCATACGTGTATTATTTTAAAAACTATGTAGATAAAGAAAGATTAACTGAATTTATTAGTCCAATATTGCATTTCATGTCGGGTATTGGCATTAACTTTTTTGGAGAAGATCCCGTGTCTGCCGGCTTTGGTTTATTCAACGCAGGCGGTATTGTTTTTATGATTGTAGGAATAACACTGTCAAAACGTTTTGCAGATAAATACGGCAAAAGAGATGTGTTTGGAGCAGCATTGCTTATTTCCACCTTGTTTATCATCTTCTTTTACTTTTTTGCGCCGACATCGGTTGAACTGATGTTTGGTTCACAAATTCTGCATGGATTCTTTTACGGGATAACGATACCACTACTTTGGGCAATGATTGCGGATGTGGCCGATTACAGCGAATGGAAAAATAACCGCAGGGCCACCGCCATTATTTTTTCTGCCATGATGGTAGGTTTAAAAGG
>JBDTVX010000056.1:0-18182 GCA_040007015.1 Ferruginibacter sp.
AATAATATACCTATGTGGGGCACCACAACCATTCGCTTGTTTTGGAATATGGTGATCCCGCTTACTGTGGGTGCAATTTTTATAATACGCATGATGCAGTTGAGTCAATACGAACTGGTAGCGCCGGGCTGTTTAATATTCTATGGCCTTGCATTGGTGAATGCCAGTAAATACACACTGGGCGAAATACGGTATTTGGGATATGGCCAAATAGCATTGGGCATTATGAATCTTTGGAGCATCGGGTATGGATTATACTTTTGGGCGATGGGATTTGGAGTGTTGCATATCATTTACGGAATATGGATGTGGTATAAATATGAAAAGAATAATTAGCACATTAGCAAATTAGCATGAACCCGATCAAGGACTTAAATAAAATTTTTGACAGCCGTATTCGCCTGGGCATCATGAGCGCCCTGATGGCAAATGCGGAAGTAAGCTTTAATGAGTTGAAAGAATTGCTGGATATTACGGATGGCAACCTGGCAAGCCATCTCAAAACACTGGAAGATTCCGGAACCATCAAAGTACAAAAGGGATTTATCGGCAGGAAAACGAATACTACGTATTCAGCAACAAAGTCCGGGGAAAGAGCGTTTAAGGCCCATATTGCAGCATTAGAAGAAATGATCAGGTCTACAAGATAATTTTTTTTACATTTATACTTTGAAAAACAAAGTACTTTTAAATTATGAGATTTATTAAATCAATATTTTTAAGTTTTACTATTTGGGTATTAACGGCATTGCTGAATGCAATATTCAGCGGCTCATGGCTGGCCCTTTTTTCAATTGAGTTAAAAAACTGGCCGACAGCCTTTTTGGTTGTTTTAATTTGTACCCTGGTTTTTTCTATTCCCGGGATGTTTATTTTCTGGATCGTACTACTTGTAAGGTGGAACAAAGACCTGTTGTTTCGCTCGTTGCTACAAACGGGTTTCATTATTTCGGCATTGTCGTCGCTTTTGCTTTTTATTCTGCCTGTAAATGAACTAAAGGGTCAACAGGCTTTTCTCTCCCTGTTTATTGTGATTGCTGTGATTACATCTGTCATGATACACCATTCTATTATTAAATCCATTTCTAAAAATATAATGACTGAAAATGATGCATAAGTTGATTGTAAAGCTCCGCTCAAAGCTGCTGGTGTTTTTAACACATCATATGGCATTACCGCTACTGCAGATCATTCGCACACCCCAAAAGTTTCAATACACAAAAGAAGCATTGCATCAGCTACCGGAAGGTACATTGGGAAAGGAACTGGTGAACATGCTCGATAGGAAAAACCTGGAGTTGCTTCCCTATTATGCCAAACATGATATCAAGCATATCCTGTTGCAATACGATACTACCGATGAGGGCGAAGTTTGTTTGCAATGTTTTATGATGGGTAATAAGCATCTTTCTTTTCCGGTAGTGGCAACCGTTTTATACGGCATCGTTACAATGCCCGAACATTGGCGAAAATTCAACGAAGCTTATCAGCGCGGGGCAAAGTGCAACCCTATTGAAGACTGGCAATGGTTTACCCTGCTTGATCAACCTGTCCAATTACTCATTAAGAAAATAAATGAAAATGACGATTGACGATTGACCCCTGACTATTCACGAAACATTCCCAAAATAAAAAGTTAAACCAATGAAAATTGCATCCGTAAAAATTCTGCTTGTAACAGCAGGCGCTATTTTATTTAATATTATTTTCTGGCACGAAAAATTGGCTGTCAACTCCGTTTTGTTTGATGTTTTTGTATTATGGTCCGTTTTTTACCTGTACCCCTCCGCCCTTACCCAACGCCTTATGAAATGGTTGTTGGCAGCACATTTCATTACATTGGCGGCAGTGATCATTCACAATACTTATTTAAGTAAACTTGCATTTAGCGCCACCCTCCTGCTGGTGGTTGTATTTTCGCAATACCGTCATCGGTCTGTGTGGTATGCGGCCGCTTCTGCTGTCATGAATTACCTGCTAATGGTACCTTCTTTTTATGCAAATATCAAATTGCTGAAGGGCAATCAATTTAATTTGTATAGTGCAAAAAGGGGAATCCGTTTTTTAGTGATCCCTTTAATATTGCTCTTTGTGTTTTTCGGACTGTATAATTTTGCCAATACAATTTTCCAGCACCTGGTGAATGATATAGGGAGAGCGGTAGAAAATTTCTTCAGCCGTTTTTTTTCCTGGGTCAGCTGGAAGCGTACAGGGTTTTTATTGCTGGGTTTGTTTGTCACCGGCGGATTATTGTTAAAAAGCAGCGTTACTTATTTTTCAGAGGCAGATACCAGGAAGGGAAATGATTTATGGCGAAAGAGGAATAACCTGATGAAATGGAGGCAAACTAATTGGTTTGAATTGCTTTCATTATTGATGGGAAGGTTTGCCAACGGGGCCATGGCTTTACGTAATGAAAATAAGACCGCCGTCATCAGTTTGATCTTATTGAATGGCCTGTTGCTTTTTATCAACTGTGTGGATATTACTTATGTGTGGTTTGGATTTACTTACAACAATGATATCAACCTGAGCGAATATGTGCATGAGGGAACCGGCCTGCTGATATTTTCCATTTTACTGGCAATGTTGTTATTGCTCTTTTTCTTTCGCGGCAACTTAAATTTTTACAAGCAAAATAAATGGCTGAGACTGGGAGCCTACGCATGGCTATTTCAAAACGCGGTGCTGGTGGTGTCTGTTTTGTTTAGAGACTATTATTATATTGAACATTATGGCCTGGCGTATAAACGTATGGGCGTATTGGTATTTCTTTTATTGGTGCTGGCTGGTTTAATTCCTGTTTTTATTAAGATACATCAACGCAAAACTGCTTATTTTTTATTAAGGGTAAATGCCTGGTTTGCCATCATCATCCTGGTGCTGTCATCCTGCATACATTGGGATGAAACCATTGCCAGGTACAACCTGGCAAGAAAAAATACGATCGCCCTGGATGTAAAATTTCTACTTTCACTTTCTGATAAAGTGCTGCCGGTATTGGAGAAAAATATGGATGTGCTGGTAAACACCCGTAAACCTGTTAAGGATGGCGAGGGCGAATATCTTTACCGGTCATCGCTTACACCCAGGGAAGTTTTCGAAAACCGGAAGAAGGAATTTTCCGAAGCACAAAAAACATATACCTGGTTATCCTGGAATATGGCGGATGATTATGTAAAGAAAGAACTCTACCGGTCAGACGGCCCCTTTCGAACCGGTTCAGATCTGACTGGGAAAGCCACTTCATCTATCAACAATTAAACCAATTGTATGGTAAATAATCATATTTCACAAATTCTTAATTTACTAAACATGAAACAGCTATGGTTTAAAAAAGCAGGATGGTTATATTTGCCCATACATCCGATGGGATATACATTAACTTTATTATTGGCCGTTATTTTTATGGTGCCGGTAACATTGGCCATTATTCGAAACGGGCATTCTGTATCCGATGACCTTTATGAAATATTTGTGTATGGTACCTGCACCGCTTTTTGGTGGAAATGGATCGCAGAAAAAACAGGTAATTGATGCGAAGGGAAATACAGTGGTTAGTATATGAAGCAATACTTTTTTATGAAATTTATAAGATCACTTAGGTATGCATGGCAAGGCGTTCAATACTGTTTTAAAACACAGCTCAATTTCAGAATTCAACTGACCGTACTATTAATGGTTATAATAGCAGGATTTGTATTAAAAATCAGCAATACCGAATGGCTCTTTATAATGGGATTTTCTGCATTGGTGTTGGTACTTGAATTGATGAATACCGCTATTGAGCATTTGTGCGATATTATTACAAAGGATTTCCATCCTGCCATAAAAATTATTAAGGATGTTTCGGCAGCAGCGGTTTTATTAGGCGCTGCAGCGAGCATAGTAACCGGTATCATTATTTTTATTCCTAAAATAATCGTCCTGTTAAAATTATAACAATGATAAAATCATCAGGCTTTCATAAATTAATGGCTGCATTTATTGTATTTATATCCGGCATGATTATTTGCAGGATAATGTATTCCGGCAGCTTTCGCTTTATTTTTCTTTTATGGAATTTATTTTTAGCATGGATCCCATACAAAATAAGTTTATACCTCTCCCTGGAAAAAAACATCCAAAAATGGCAGGCCGGTTTTTTACTGGCAGGCTGGTTATTGTTTTTCCCCAACGCATTGTACATCGTTACCGATCTCATACATCTCAACGGGAGGAGTAAAGTTCCCATTTGGTATGATGCTGTTTTATTATTTACTTCTGCAATCGCCGGATTGCTGATGGCTTTTGCTTCCTTGTATAAAGTGGAGCTTTTCTTTGTTAAGCAGATCAGCAGATCAGCTACCAATAAACTGATCGTTTTATGTTTATTTGTTGGATCCTTCGGTGTTTATCTTGGAAGGTTCTTACGCTGGAACAGTTGGGATATTATCACCAATCCATTGGATTTGGGAAAAGAAATAGCAGTGCGTTTTTTCTTCCCTGTCGAATATTACCATACCTGGGCCATTACATTGCTTTTTACCAGCTTTTTCAGCCTGTTGTATTTTACCATAAAAAAACTCAGGGTGTATGGCACACCTTTAAACAAGGACGGGGATAAGGATGAATGATGAATTGGCAAATAGTATAAACTATTTTTTAAACCAATAATTATTGCTCACTTTTGCAGAGCGATAAAATAATATTTCACCCCTGTCCCTAAAAGGAAAGGTTAAAAATTCATCATTCAAGTGACAGGCGTATTCAGATCCAATAATCCGTACAATACTTTTTTGCTACTGGTATATGGGTTGCTGCTAAAGTTGCAAATGTTTGCTCATCCAAAAGTTCCCGTGCCACAGCAAACAGACGGCTTTCTTTTTAAGGCCCTGCTATTTCAGCTTTCAGGCGTCGGTAAAAGCCTACCGGTAATTTACCCCCTGATCACGTTTTTATTGCTGTTTACGCAGGCGATTACTTTTAACAGGCTGGTGAACGATCACCGGCTGATGCAAAAATCCAATTATCTCACTGCCATGGGATATTTGCTCATTACTTCCCTGTTTGCGGAATGGAATGTATTATCGGCTCCACTTATTATTAATACTTTACTGATATGGGTATGGTCGCGTATGAGCAGGTTGCACAATGATCATAACCCAAAGACCTCGCTTTTTAATATTGGCATTGCCATCGGGCTCTCTTCGTTTTTTTATTTTCCATCACTTGCATTTGCCGCGCTCATTGTTTTTGGGTTATTGGTCACAAGGGCATTTAAAGTATCGGAATGGATGGTAGCGCTGCTGGGTATCATTGCACCTTATTATTTTTTATTGGCCTATGTATTTATAACCGATAAATGGCAGGGCTATCATTTTCCCGGGGTAGCGGTTACATTTCCGCATTTTTATGAGTCACGATGGGCATTGGCTGCTATCATCATTGTACTGTTTACTTCGATAACAGGCGTATTTTATATACAACAAAACTTTCGCCGTCAATTAGTGCAGGCGCGTAAAAGCTGGAACCTTATTTTTCTATACCTGGTGATTGCTTTATTTATTCCATTTATAAATGCTTCCCATTCTTTTATTTATTGGATCCTATGCGCAATTCCCATCGCTGTAATCGCAGCGGCCGGTTTTTTATATCCCGCGAAAAAATGGTTTCCGCTTGTTTTACATTGGATCATGGTGGCATTTGTAATAGCTTTCAGCTACTTCGTTAAATAATTAAATGGTATTAGTACTTTTGCAGAATTATTAAATGTATTATATGAAATTTGGCGTTGTGGTTTTTCCAGGAAGTAATTGCGACAGAGACCTGATAGAGGCGCTGCGGAATGATTTAAAGCAGGAAGTACTGGAACTTTGGCATAAAGACAAAGATCTTAGTATGTTTTCTGCCGATGACTGTATCATATTGCCCGGCGGCTTTAGTTACGGCGATTACCTGCGTTGCGGCGCCATTGCAAAGTTCAGCCCGATGATGCAAAGCGTGATTGAATTTGCTAATAATTCCGGTAAAGTTTTAGGCATTTGTAACGGATTCCAGATTTTATGCGAGTGTGGTTTGCTGCCGGGAGTACTGTTGCGAAACAGTCACCAGCAATTTGTATGCAAAAATATCTTTATAAAAGAGGCTGCTGCTGATTCCTGTGAGGCTTTAAAAATCCCGGTTGCCCATGGCGAAGGAAGATATTTTGCAGATAATAAAACGCTGGAAGAACTGGAAATGCACCGGCAGGTCATTTATCGTTATTGCGATGAAAAATGCAGGGTAAATTCAGAAAGCAATCCAAACGGCGCCCTTCACAATATTGCGGGCATATGCAACCGGGAAAGGAATGTATATGGCATGATGCCTCACCCGGAAAGAGCCTGCAATGTATCGGTAGGCAATCTTGATGGCATAAAAGTGTTTGAACACCTGTTTCAGCTAAACTAGTGTTAAATGCGCCCAATGTAATAAATGCGGCAATTTTTTGGCCCCGGCTGTAGTAAATTTGTATTTAAATTTAAATGAAAGATGAAAAAGATAGTTTTTGTTATTATGATGGTATTGGTTTTTGGCGCAGCAAATGCACAACAAAAAATTAGCTGGACCTATTCATCGAAGAAGTTAGCCAATAACAAATACGAAATACATATTACTGCAACCCCTCCTCCGGGATGGCATATTTATTCCCAGCTTACACCGGAAGGCGGGCCAATACCAACTACTTTTAAATTTAATAATAATGCTCTGTTGACGCTTCTGGGTAAGGTGGGTGAAAAAGGGAAACTGACAACGTACTTCGACAAAAATTTCAAGGTCGACGTAAAGTATTTTGAAGGTAAAGCGGATTTTGTACAGGTAGTCACCTTAAAGGGGAATATAAAAACGAACATAAGCGGAGAGGTGGAATCCATGATCTGTAACGACAAGGTCTGCATGCCGCCCACTACAGAAAAGTTTAATGTTGCGCTGAATTAATTGTTAATTTCAATAATGTTAAAATATAAGCTGCTTTTAATATCCTTATCTTTTTTATCGCTTACAGCAACTGCACAGGACAAGCAACCTGTGCATTTTAGTTTTGAAAAGCAAAGTAAAGGCAATGGGGAATTTGTTTTGGCAATCAAAGCATTTCCGGCCAAAGGGGTGCAGCTTTTTTCTGTTCAAAGAATTTCAGATAGCCTTCCTGTCAATACAAGTTTTAATTTCGACTCATCTATTATAAAATATTTAAAGGATAGCATTTCGGAATCCGGCGCGTTTAAAACCGCCCCGGAACCCGCACTTAATAATGCTGTCATCAGGTATTATACCGACTCTGTGGAATGGAAGCAGAGAATAAAATTAACTGTCGGCGATAGCATACGAATAAAGGGCCGCATCAATTATTATTATAAAAAAGGAGAAAGTATCGAATCCGGTGAAGAGCCGGTGTCGATGCAGTTCCAGGTTAAAAATGAAACACCTAAAGAACTGGTAGCCAACAGTTCGGGCAGTTTGCAGGCAAAATCTATGTGGGCTTTATTATTGGCAGGGATTTTTGCCGGGCTGATAGGTTTTTTAACACCCTGCGTATACGCGCTGGTTCCAATTACGATTAGTTTTTTTACTAAAAAAAGTAAGACAAAGGCACAGGGCAAGAAGAATGCCCTCTTTTATTCAATTTCAATCATCCTCATTTATACGCTCGTAGGGGCTCTGGTGGCTACAGTACTGCCAAAAAATGCATTGAATAATTTATCTACCAACTGGATCTTTAATATTTTCCTTTTCCTGCTCTTTATCATTTTTGGCGCTTCCTTTTTAGGTGCATTTGAAATTAACCTGCCTTCTTCCTGGTCAAATAAAATTGATAGTAAAGCAGGTGTCGGCAGCTACTCAGGCATTTTCTTTATGGCCTTAACGCTCGTGATCGTATCCTTTAGCTGCACTGGTAATTTTGTTGCTTCACTGTTGGGACTATCTACGGCAGCAGGAAAGATCGCACCCGTAATTGGTATGTTTGGTTTTGGCTTTGGGCTTGCCCTGCCTTTCGCCATTTTTGCTTTTTTCCCATCCATGCTGAGTTCATTGGGCAAAAGTGGGGGCTGGCAAAATGCCCTAAAAGTGGTACTTGGCTTTTTAGAGTTGGCGCTGGCACTTAAATTTTTAAGCAATGCGGATCTTGACAAAGGCTGGAGAATACTGGACAGGGAAGTATTTATCGTGTTATGGTTTGTGATCTTCGTTTTATTAGGAATGTACCTGTTGGGCAAGATCCGTTTTAAAAACGACAGCGAACCGCCGAAAAATGATTTTGGTTTAGGATTTGTTTCAGTACCCAGGTTATTCTTAGCGATCATATCCCTGGCTTTCGCGGTTTACCTGGTACCCGGTCTTTGGGGTGCGCCGCTAAAGGCTGTTTCAGCCTTTGTTCCACCATTGGGTACACAGGATTTTAATGCGGTTGGCGGCGGCTATAATGCCGGGGGCGCTTTAAATCCGGAGGTGAATAAAAATAGTTTGGCGATCCCACCGCAAAAATATGTGACTGATCTGAAAAAATATGAGCCCGGCGCAGCGATCAATAACCAACTGATTATTTACTACGATTATGATGAAGCATTGGCTGCTTCAAAGGCACTTGATAAACCCGTAATGATTGATTTTACGGGTATTCAGTGTGTGAATTGCCGTGAATTTGAATCCAAAATATGGATCGATCCCGAAGTTGGACGGTTGATGAAAAATGAATTTGTGGTGGCTTCATTATTCAGTGATTATAACGCGGAACTGCCGGATGAAGAAAAGAGATTTTCCCCTTTACTCAATGGGAAAATTGAAACTGTAGGCGACAAGTATGAAGACCTTCAGCAACGATTAATCAAGGCTTCCGGCCAACCCAATTATGTATTTGTGGATGGTGATGGGAAACTTCTCATAGATGGCGGATATGGGTACGACGCTACAAAAGGGGCAAAAGAATTTATTGCTCACCTCGTAAAGGTAAAAGAGCTATATATAACCAGGGCCCGGTAAATTTTATTAAGTAGTTAGGGCTGTGGCTAGTCCGGCCCCTGCCTCATTTAATAGTATGAAAATTAATTATCCACAGATCGTATTAAAACGTGTTGAATGCAAAATCACAAAGCTGTCAGTATTGATATTATTTGGAACTGCATTTTCCCAGACCAGTTTCACCCAGGAGGTCATAACAGGCGATTTATCTTATGCTTCAAAAATGTGGTATGGTAAGCCGTCTGTTAATTGGAATGAGGCTTTACCTATTGGCAACGGCCGCCTGGGAGCCATGGTATATGGCGGTGTAAAATCAGATTATATCCCGCTAAATGAACAAACGCTTTGGTCCGGTGCCGGCCCACGAACCTGGAATAATCCCAACGGGAAAAAATATCTCCCATTGGTAAGACAGGCGGCTCTGGAAGGAAATTATAAAAGGGCAGATAGTCTTTCAAAATTTATGCAGGGGCCTTATACAGAATCTTATATGCCAATGGCAGATTTATTGATCAGTTATTCAAACCTGGAAGATTCTTCTTCTTATACCAGGACATTGAACCTTGACAGTGCTGTTTCAACAATAAGTTTTGTAAGTAAGAATATAACCTATACCCGAACCGCTTTTTCAAGTTTTCCCGACCAGGTAATCGTAATCCGGCATAGCAGCGATAAAAAAGGAAATATTTCTTTTGAAGCGGGTTTAACGAGTAAGCTTCATTTTACTGTTTACACCATTTCCGACCATCACATTGTATTAAAAGGAAAATGCCCAAAGCATGTGGAGCCGCAATATTTATGGCGGTTAAAAGGAGACCAGGCAGTGCAATATGACGAAGATGAAAATGGGGAAGGCATGAACTTCGAAGTACACCTGCTGATTAAAAATGAATCAGGCAAAATAAGGCTGGCCAATAAAAATATTATTGTAGAAAATGCGGATGCTGCTACTATCATCATTTCAGCGGCAACCAGTTATAATGGGTATCTGAAATCGCCTGGCAAAGAAGGAAAAGATCCGGCCATTGATGCTGTAAAATATCTTACGGCGGCGGCTGCAAAATCATATAAAGTATTATTACAAAGACATATCAGCGATTACAAGTCGATCTATCAACGCGTTTATGTAAACCTGGGCGAAAGTAAAAACAGCGATTTGCCTACGGATGAAAGACTAAAACAAATGTCAACGTATACAGATCCCGAACTGGTAGCAACTGTTGCCCAGTACGGGCGCTACCTGTTAATTGCCGGATCCCGCCCGGGAGGACAGCCTGTAAATTTAAAAGGTATATGGAATGATAAGGTTCGGCCCGAATACAGTTCAAACTGGTGTATTGATCATGACGCACAGATGTTTTATTACGCCGTTGAAACAAATAATTTATCGGAAATGCATGAACCATTCCTAAATTTTATTGAAGGGCTGGCTAAAAACGGAAGAGCAACCGCCAGGATAAATTATGGGATGCGTGGCTGGTGCGCCCATCACAATACAGACATATGGCGCTCAACCGGCGCCAGCGGAAACTATGGCGAAGGTAACCCACACTGGGCAACATGGAATATGTCGGCTCCCTGGTTGTGTGCTCACTTCTTTGAACATTATCTTTTTACCGGGGATAAAATTTTTTTAAGGGAAAAAGCGTGGCCGGTGATGAAAGGGGCAGCTGAATTCTGCCTGGATTGGCTGGTAAAAAATAAGGAGGGGAAATTTATTTCCGTTCCTTCCGTATCTCCGGAAAATACATTTATTACGGAAAAAGGAGATACGGCCCAGGTAAGCGTTAATACAACCGGCGATATTTCATTAATGAAGGAACTCTTTAGTAACTGCGTCCGGACAGCAGCGATTTTAAAAATTGAAAGCGCCTTTACATTGCAATTAAAAAAAGCATTGGCAGGATTAATGCCCTATCCAACAGGCTCTAAAGGACAATTATTGGAATGGTCGGGCGGCGAATGGAAGGCAGTTGATCCGGGCCACAGGCACTTAACACATATGTACCCGGTATTTCCCGGCAATGAAATATCTCCCTTTACAACTCCTCAATTAAGTGATGCCGCTAAAATAGCGCTAACACTTCGTGAAAAAACGAATGGAACCTGGGGCTTTGCATTAAAAGCCGCATGCTGGGCGCGTTTGGGCGAAGGCGACAGCGCGTGGAAAACATGGCAATACCAATTGCAGTATTTTGATCCCGTTACTGCCCCGGCAGATGGTAATCTTTATGGATTGTTCCCTAATCTCTTTAATTCGGAAGGTCGGCAGGCCGTGATCCTGAATGGAAATGGCTGCGCAACTGCGGTGCTTACAGAAATGCTTGTGCAATCTCATGCGGGCGCAATCGACTTTCTTCCGGCCCTGCCCAAAGTATTCCCGGCAGGAATTTTAAAGGGAATATGTGCAAGAGGTGGTTTTATAGTTGATCTTAAATGGAGTAATTATATAATGGTTAATGCTGCAATATATTCCAAATCAGGAAATGATTGCAGGATAAGAATGAATAGACCGTTTAAAGTTTTTAATAACGGGCGTGAGATTGCAGTAAAAGAAATATCCAAAAATATTTATTCCTTTAAAACGCGAAAAGGAAAAAAGTACGCCATTCGTTTGCAATAAAATATTATCTGCAACCCGCGAATGAATTTACCCGGTTTTATTATCGTTAGCCATAATATTTGGAACTCTACCCCAACAAATTAGTGCATATGCAAAAAAATGGCAGATAGCCAATATGACCATCTGCCTGCACAATCTATTAAGGGGTCACCCAATATTATAAAGCGATCTGCTTTTCAACGATCATTCTGCGCATATTGATCAGGCCATATCTCATCCGGCCCAATGCGGTATTGATGCTGCACTTGGTAAGATCCGCAATTTCTTTAAAGCTTAAATCGGCATAATGACGTAAAATGATCACTTCACGCTGGTCATCCGGAAGCATATCGATCATTTTTCTCACCCTTTCATGACTTTGGGCCTGGATCATGCGCGCTTCGGCGCTGGGCTCAGAAAAATTCAACACATCAAAAATGTCCCTGTCGTCGCTGGTTTTAATGCTCGGACTACGTTTGATCTTCCTGAAATGATCCACACACATATTGTGTGCAATACGAAGGGCCCAGGGTAAAAACTTCCCTTCATCTGTATACCGGCCGCCTTTCAGCGTGTCAATTATACGGATAAATACTTCCTGGAAAAGGTCTTCCGCCATATACTTGTCTTTTATGAGCAAATAAATGGAAGTGTAAATTCTGTCCTTGTAACGGTTTACCAGGGTTGCAAGTGCATTGGCGTTCCCATCTACGTATAGATGTACCAATTGCTGATCGGTTAAATTAATGAGGCATTTCATAAACTTCTACAGTTTTTGTTGGTTAGGACTGTTGTTTGGCCAATAAGGAGAATTTAGCGTAGAAGTCTAGTGTAGATAGGCGTCGTGGCTTTTCACTTTTTTGGATGTTGGAACTGTGAAATTATGCTTATTATTTAGAATGCCAATTAATTTTTTTAACTTTTTATTCGTCGGCTTGTTTTATTAAAAATAATCTATCTCAGGTACGAAAAGAATCGCGATATGGATTTTAAGAAGATTTTCACATTTATTACAGTAGGCAATACAAGCATTACTTTTGCAAAACAAAAAAATGGCTACAAAAATAACTACCAGGAAAAAGGATATTATTTCTACACCGCATGTAGAAGGAATTTTTATAAAAGGAGCTAGAACACATAATTTAAAAAATGTAACAGTTACCATACCACGAAATAAACTGGTGGTGGTAACGGGTGTGTCCGGTTCGGGTAAATCTTCGCTAACAATTGACACCCTGTTTGCAGAAGGCCAGCGCAGGTATGCAGAAAGCTTAAGCAGTTATGCAAGGCAGTTTATGCAACGTATGAATAAACCAGATGTGGATTTTATAAAAGGCTTATGCCCGGCTATAGCCATTGAGCAAAAGGTAATTACCCGCACGCCAAGAAGCACGGTTGGCAGTATGACGGAGATATACGACTATCTCCGGTTATTATTTGCCAGGGCCGGAAAAACGATTTCCCCCGTTAGCGGAAGGGAAGTAAAGAAGGATGATGTGGCCGATGTGGTAAAGGCGATCTCTGGCTTAAATGCCGGTGACAAAATATTGATCCTGGTGCCTTTTAAGCAACATGCCAACAGGGATGTAAAGGAAGAACTGAATATTTTAATTCAAAAAGGGTTCTCCAGGATATACAGTAACAATGAAATTCTCCGGATCGAGGAGATCCTGGAAGACGACACGCTCGTTAAAAAAGCCGGGAACGCTAAACAGCGGTATGCTACTTATCTTCTAATAGACCGCCTGATTGTTAAAGACTTTGATGAGGATGACAGGCATCGTATCAGCGATTCTGTAGGTACGGCATTTTACGAAGGTGAGGGAGAGTTGATGATAGAGATCAATGGAGGTCAATTGATCCCATTCAGTAATAAATTTGAACTGGATGGTATCCAGTTCGAGGAGCCTGTGCCTAACCTGTTCTCCTTCAATAATCCATTTGGAGCGTGCCCCACCTGCGAAGGTTTTAGCCTGGTGCTGGGCATTGATACCGACCTGGTAATTCCAAATAAGCAGTTAAGTGTGTATGAAGGGGCCGTTGCACCATGGAAGGGCGAAAAACTAGGGCTGTGGAAGGAACATTTTATAAGGGCGGCAAAGAGCTTTAATTTCCCGGTACACAAACCAATTATTGATCTTACGGATGAACAGTTAAGGGTTTTATGGGAGGGGAATTCGTACGTTAACGGGATCAACGATTTTTTTAAAGAGGTAGAGCAAAATTTATATAAGGTTCAGTACAGGGTTTTATTGAGCCGTTACCGGGGCCGCACGCTTTGCCCCGATTGCAAAGGCTATCGTTTGCGAAAAGAAGCGTTGTATGTAAAGATCGCTGATAAGCATATCGGGCAGTTGTGCACCATGCCTGTTAAGGATCTTAAGGTTTGGTTTGATGAATTACAATTGAGTGAATACCAGCAACAGGTTTCAAAAAGAATTTTAATTGAAATTCATCACCGCATTAAAACATTGATGGATGTTGGATTGGGATATCTCACATTAAACCGCCTCGCCAATTCTTTGAGCGGCGGCGAAAGCCAGCGCATCCAGCTTACCAGGAGCCTTGGCAGCAACCTAACCAATTCATTGTACATATTGGATGAACCGTCTATTGGTTTACACAGCAGGGATACCGTAAGACTGATAAGCGTATTAAAAGAGTTAAGGGACCTGGGCAATACGGTAGTAGTGGTGGAGCATGATGAAATGATGATGAGGGAGGCGGATCATATTATTGATATGGGCCCGCTGGCAAGCCACCTGGGCGGGGAAGTAGTGGCAGCCGGGAATTATGATGAACTGGTTGCTGATGAAAAAAGCCTGACCGGGAAATATCTAAAAGGAGTATTAAAGATCGAGCCGCCCAAACAATTGCGGAAATGGAACAGGAGTATTACAGTTGAGGGCGCCAGGCAAAATAATCTGAAAAACATTTCGGTTGAATTTCCTTTGAATGTGTTTTGCGTGGTGAGTGGGGTAAGCGGAAGTGGTAAAACAACCCTCGTGAAACAAATACTATATCCTGCCCTGCAAAGGTTAAAAGGCGAAGGAGTAGAAAAAGCAGGTATGCACAGATCCCTTAAAGGAGATATGGATTCCCTTGCTCAAATAGAAATGGTGGATCAAAACCCGATCGGTAAGTCTTCCCGGAGCAACCCTGTTACTTATATTAAGGCTTACGATGAGATCAGGGAGTTGTACAGTAAACAGCCACTTAGTAAAATGAGGGGGTTCCAGCCAAAACATTTTTCATTTAACGTGGATGGCGGCAGATGCGATGCCTGTAAAGGAGAGGGCGAACAGATTGTAGAAATGCAGTTCCTCGCAGATGTGCATTTAACCTGTGAAGTATGCGGTGGCAAAAGATTTAAAGAAGAAGTGCTGGAAGTGGCATACAAAGGCAGCAATATTTACGAGGTATTGGAAATGAGTGTGGATGATGCTATCCTGTTTTTTTCGGATGAACCAGATGTGGCGAAAAAGATCCAGCCCTTAAGTGATGTGGGCCTGGGCTATGTAAAACTGGGCCAGTCGAGCAATACTTTGTCCGGTGGCGAGGCACAGCGGGTAAAGCTGGCTTCATTTTTAGGCAAAGGAAGAACACAGGGTAATATCCTTTTCATATTTGATGAGCCTACTACCGGGCTTCATTTTCATGATATAAAAAAATTACTGGCCTCCTTTAATGCTTTGATAGAGCAGGGCCATACCATTTTGGTAATAGAGCACAATACGGATGTAATTAAAAGCGCTGATTGGGTGATCGATCTTGGCCCCGAAGCAGGTGATGAAGGAGGGAACCTGGTTTTTGCGGGTAAACCAGCCGATTTAAAAAAATGTAAGGAAAGTTATACGGGAAGGTTTTTGTAGGATTAATTGCCTGAACAATTATTTATTGGATTGAAGGATTATGGGATCGGATTGCGTTTTTATTTTTTTGTCCGGGCATTTGTTTTTCATGGGATCATAGTCCCTGCAGCGACGGGGTTCTTGTACATTTGTACATATTTGGGCTTTTAAAGTCTTCGGATGGAAATGTATTTGTTATTGATAGGAGAGGGTTTTTTTGTTTCGCCTCAATATTACGCGCAGCGTCCATTCGTGCCAAGATATTGTTTTCCTTTAAGGGCTTAATGAACTATGTTTTGCATTGCTGTGTGTTGTTTTTTGTCATTGTTATTTAACTCTTGTATGGCATGGTTATCTTTTCTGTAATAATAAACTATAAACCCTATTTGCAGGAGTATTCCAAGAACTGATGGTAAAACCTGGCTGTAAGGCTGATATTTCACAAAAACAGTCCCTATAAAAGCGGCTAATAAAGCTGTAAATGCTCCAATCATTTTATAAATATGCTCGTAAAGCCATAACTTTTTGTATTTGGCCCTTGGAATCAGGTAACGGGCAAAGTCGTAAGTAATTAGAAATAATAATGCACCGACTGTACTATAAATAATTACCGGTGCCCATATCATCCCAATTGAATTAAAGTAATATAAAAAATAGGAAACAGAAATTAACGAAATGATTGCTACACTTATGTCTGGCAGTTTTGGTTCGTTTGATTTAGTTTGTAAAATTCGATAACCTGAAAACCCATTATAGGCACTCAAAACAGTAATAACTAAAAGAAAAGTATTTCTATTAAAAACAAAAACGCCCAGTAAGCCAGTTATAATCACAAAGATAAGGAGCATTAAAAATAGCTTTCCAACTCTTTTATGAGTTCTACCGCCTTTTCTTGTTGTCAATGCGATAATTCCAAACAATAATGCAATTGTTCCTGCTGTAATATGCGTTAGAATATTTACGGAATGCAAGCGGTTGAGATTTTTATTTATTTTTTATGTGAGAATTTGATTTATAATTTGAATAAGCCCGGAAAGGTTAACATACGAATAGCAAAGAAAGCGTTCTCTAAATATATACCGTGCCGCTACCTCAACCTGTTACTATCCTTAATCAGTTTAGCATCCTTATTGATCCCCCTGGCTGCAAAGATCAATGTCAGTATGATTATAATATGTGAAGCGGAAGTAATAGCATAATCGCCTTTGGAAAAATCCCGTATCGCCCGGAAATAAAAAAATATGAGGAGCAGGTCCAGCAAAATAGCGGTAATGCATAGACGCAATTGCACCACCCTTGTTTTAAATAGAAAGATAGTGATCAATGTTAATACACCTAGCGCAATGGTGGTGATCATCAATAAAATATTATCCGTTCCGTTTAACTGGTGATATTGATTATCCGGTAGATAGGTGCCACTGTAAAAGGAAAATTTAAGTGTAAGGAAGGTAACCACAGATGCTACCAACAGCCACACAGATTGAATACGTTGGATCATACGCTTGTTAGTTTATTATTAAAAGAGGTGTTTTTATTTATGAAAACACCCGGTGAGTTACCTCCAAAGGGTGGCTCACCGCGCCCTTTCACCATTACAGTCCGCGATACAAAATAAACTGGTTCATAAAATCATTCACATGCCTGCGTACCGTGGCAATAACATTTTCATCATCTGCATTCATTAATACCTTGTCTACGGCATTTACTACAAACAGCATATCTTCTTCTTTCATTCCCCGTGTGGTGATTGCAGCCGTTCCCACCCGAATACCTGAAGTTACAAAAGCGCTTTTATCATCAAAAGGGACCATGTTTTTGTTGAGGGTAATATCTGCTTGAACGAGCGCCTGCTCCGCTTTTTTACCACTGATATTCTTATTGCGCAGATCTATCAGCATTAAATGGTTATCGGTGCCATTGCTGATCAGTTGGTATTCTTTATCTACAAAAGCTTTGGCCATTGCCTGTGCATTGGAAACCACCTGTTTGGCATAACTTGTAAACTCGTCTGTCATTATTTCTCCAAACGCAATCGCTTTTGCTGCAATAATATGCTGCAATGGGCCACCCTGGATACCGGGGAAAACAGCCATGTCCATCAGGTTACTCATCATGCGTATGTTTCCCTTTACATCTTTTAACCCAAAAGGATTTTCAAAATCTCTTTTTATTAAGATGATCCCACCCCTTGGCCCACGAAGGGTTTTGTGCGTGGTAGAAGTTACAAAATGGCAATGGTCAAAAGGCGAACTTAGTAAACCCTTAGCTATCAGGCCAGCCGGATGAGCCATATCGCATTGTACAAAGGCACCTACTTCATCGGCCACACTCCTGATACGGGCATAGTCCCAATCGCGGCTGTAGGCAGATGCGCCGCAAAAGATCAGTTTTGGCCGGAAGGTTCTTGCCTTCTCTTCCAGTGTGTCGTAATCGATTAGCCCTGTTTCTTTAACTACGCCATAAAAATGCGCCTCATAAAGCTTGCCGGAGTAATTTACGGGTGAGCCATGGGTAAGATGCCCTCCCATGCTAAGGTCAAGACCTAAAATTTTATCGCCGGGTTGCAGTACTGCTAAAGCAACCGCAGCATTGGCCTGGGCGCCGCTATGCGGCTGCACATTGGCATAATCACAATTAAAAATTTGTTTGATCCGGTCAATCGCCAACTGCTCGGTTTGGTCCACATATTCACAGCCTGCATAATACCTTTTTCCGGGGTAGCCTTCCGCATATTTATTGGTCATTACATT
>JBDTVX010000057.1:0-18050 GCA_040007015.1 Ferruginibacter sp.
GTAAAGCTTCCTCACCGGTGCCGACCGGCGTTTGTTTCAGGTCTTTCACGTTCACTACAGATACAGAACCTGTAATTTCTTTTTTCTTTTGAGAAGTGTACCCGGTTACTACCACTTCATTTAATGATGAAGTAGTGGATTTTAACCCTACGGTTATATTATCCTTTCCGGTAGTAGAAAATTCCTGCGGTTCAAAGCCTACAAAGGAAATAATGAGCCGGGAATTGGCGTTAGGCACTGTAATCGTAAATTTGCCCTCCGCATTTGATTCAGTAGCTACGTTTGAACCTCTCACTGCGATAGTTGACCCGTTAACGGGCGCCCCGGTGGCAGCATCGGTAATTTTACCCGAAACTGTTCTTTGTTGCGCCATAAGTACATTGGTAAAAAAAACAAATCCGGCCACTAATAGGAGCCGGAATGAACACAGTTTTGCAAGCATCGTTAGTTAGTTTTAATTAGTAATTGGGGGTAAATTAACATAAAATGAGATACAACCCAAAAAATATTAGAATTTTTTTAACATTTTTATTCACAATTAAAATTAAATGATAAAATTATATCAGTTAGATCCCTACTTCTTTTAAATTCTACCCGGGATGTCAAACTTAATTATGGTAATACCTCATTCTATATATTTGCTGTTGAGCCCCGCACTAACCGGGTAAAACGGCGCCAGTAAATACTTTCGGCCAGAAGACCCGGATATTTCAATTAACCGGGATGCGTAAAATTTTGAAACCCCTATTCAATTTTAGCTGATCTTTTAAGCACTAATCTATTAACAAAAATTAACCCCATTTCAGTTTTTTTCATATTATTTGTTATCCCCCATTTCGGTTGTTTAAAAAATTCCAATCAAAAATTTATCAATTGTGGTGGAAACGAAAAATTAAATCTATTGAATTACCGGTGCAGAAAAAGCGTTGCAATTCTCTCATTTAATAATCCGGCAGGTTTGTTACCGTATAGTGTAGATGAACTTTTACATTATCATCAAAATAATATTAGCAGGACTGGCCTTGTTATTCCCGGGTGATTGTCAAATAAGAGCTAATGATAGCGGGACTCATTATCATTCATAAAATCTTAGCCTGCCTGACATAAAAAGATTTCCCCTGGCTATTATATAAATTCCATCCTTTATTAGTAGCTGTTTAAATTTAGTTTCCGAAATAAGTGTAAGGGTGAAAGGAGACCCAATTAAATCTTCATTGGATTCATGCGCACAAAAACAAAAAGAGACCGTTACCGGTCTCTTTGATAAAAAATAATGTTTAAAAATTTAAAATTTATTTCTTTGAGATAATGCTTCATAAACACCCTGTATAGCTGGCGCAACCAGGAGTATAAGTAAAAGACCGGCAAAAAATACTTCTTTCATAATGATAATAATTTTTAGTGAAAGTTCTTCGACAACTAATAAGCCAATTTTCATCAATAAAGTATTTTGTGCCAAACTAGTGATATATTTAAAATAAGTTAATGTATTATGTATTTTCCAATTACAAAAACAGGAAAAAGTCAAATGAAAAGGATTCTGATTTTTCCTAAATTAAATGATGCTTATGATTTTATTTTTTTTTCGGACAATCTTCTTTTAATTATTTGAGGTATTTTTTAGTATATCTTTTTTTATTATATATGCCAAATTGACAAAAAAAATTTTTGAAAAAATTAGGCAATTTGTCACATTAATTAGGTCATGACAAATATACATAACAAGGCCCCTCATAGAAATGAAGGGCCTAAACGATTGCTTGCCATATGAAAAAGATAATAAATACTGCCAGCATAACTTTATTTTCAGCCTGGCCTTTTTATCAAATAATTTTGTTATCAATAATCTTTTAATTTTATTTCCATACTTACTCCAATGGTTACGCTTCCTGGCTGCGTTCAAATAGCATAAGATTGATCATCCGGATTTCATCAGAATTTGAATATGGTCGCAAGCAAATGGGAGCAGATGGTTTTACTACCTGTATGGTCTTTTTTTTGTAATAAGGACTTTGGTAATCATTTTTAACCCATTTGCAACTAAAAACTATATATTGCGGCAAGAATGGCACTAAAGGCAGTTTGAGATTCAAAACCTGTAGTGGTGTTGATAAATTTACCGAAAACTTTATCTTTTGCGTGATCCAATCTTAACTCAGGAATGAATGTAAATCCGCCCACTTTAAGATTGCCGGACAGCGTAGCCTCAAATATATCAGACCCTGGTGTTTTTATAGCATACTTTTTATCACCAAAATATTCTGCACGTAAGGTTAGACCCAATTTATCTGTCGCTGTAAGATTCGCGTACAACGCGGAACCCCACCAGTTTGTTGTTTTTGGTTTGCCCGGCCCCAGGTAGTCTTCCTGCTTTACAAATTGAACAGTGCCGTCATATCCCAGGCTAAATTTATCTGAAAGAGTAGCTGAGGCGGTCAGCCCAATTTGATTGAGCGATGAAGCGTCCGGGTTATACTCCTTTCCTCCAAAATAGCCCGCATAATTCAAATACACTGAATATTTAGATCCAACGCTACTAACCTGCGCGATCAATGTTTTAGGGTCACTACCATTTGCCGGAGCAGTTACATCTATAGGATTGGCAACACCGATCATCAGACCCATACCACCGCCCAATGTGAAATCAGCTTTAATACCGGTGTGAGAAAATGGCCCGTTAGTGAACATATAAGACATGCTGTAATTTTTGTTCAGCTGGGGATCCAGTAATTCATAACCAATATGAGTACCGAATTTCCCAAAAGTAAATTTTACTTTATCGGAAGGAGCATAAAAGAGGTAGGCCTGCTTTACAGATTGTAAAGTTCCTTCATCTGCATACGCAAACTCTTCTGCCCTTTTACCAAATCCCAGATCAATAACTGCTCCTACTTTTCCTGATGTATATTGGGCTTTTATGGAGGCCATGCCCAATTGAAAAGTATTATTTGAATTAGTAAAACTTGTGAAATTATTTAAAGCTTCTGAACCTTTTGCATTACCACTAAGGCCAACCCGGTAATAAACATCTACGGAGCCTGAGATAGTGAATGGTTTGGTAGAATCCTGTGCAAAAAGAGTGGGCATGATTACAAATGCGATAATTGTGGTTCCAAAAAATTTTCTGATCATCTTTTTAGTTTTAGTTATTATTAAAAAAGGTTACATTTTTTCTGGCAGAGCAACTATTATCAGGATTTATTAAGGATAAATGAATAAAGAATAAGAAATTAAAATTATTTATTATTTGATATTAGATAACAAAATTACATCAAAAAATGGTATTTTCCATAATTATTAATAAATTTTTATTCTTTAAATATGTAAATTCAAGCAGTATTTAAAAATAATTTTCATTTTTAAAGAAAAAACATAATATTATATATAATACATATATGAGTAAAATTAAATAAAAAATCCACGATTTATAATCGTGGATTTTTAAAATTGATTTTTTAAATGATAGCCTTCTCCTCATAAACGCCATTACTTTTTACCAGCAGGGTACCCTGGGTATAAGCTTCTCCGTGCTGTGATTCGTCAAGGCCGGCAGTTTCATCATCTTCAGAAACCCGTAACGGATTAATAAAATTGATAAATTTAAAGATGAGCCATCCCATTACAAAGCTATAACTGGCCACTATGATCATCCCTTTAAACTGGGTAAAGAAAAGATCGCCACCAAAGAACAAGCCCTGGTGATTTATCGTTCCGTCTAAAACAACTGCGCTATTTACAGCATGCGATGCAAACACACCGGTTAGCAACATCCCGCACATACCACCTATCCCATGGCAGGGGAATACATCCAATGTATCATCCACATTTGTTTTACTGCGCAATGAAACGGCAATATTAGAAATGATGGCTGCAAAAAAACCAATAAAGGCACTATGGGAAATACCTACAAAGCCAGATCCCGGGGTAATAGCTACCAGCCCGACAACGGCACCGATACAAAAACCTAATACCGATGGTTTTTTTCCCCTGAGCAAATCAAAAAACATCCACGATAAACCTGCGGCTGCCGCAGCCATATTTGTGTTGGCAAAAGCGGAGATTGACAATGTGTTGGCTGCCAGGGCAGAGCCTGCATTAAAACCAAACCAGCCAAACCAAAGTAAACCTGTACCTATTAGTACATAAGGAACATTGGCAGGGTGCATTTCTTCATGCTGCATATGCGATTTTCTTCTTTTCAAAACCAGGGCTCCGGCTAAGGCAGCACAACCTGCTGTGATATGTACAACAGTACCACCAGCAAAATCCAGTACGCCCATTTTAGCCAAAAAACCGTCCGGATGCCAGGCCCAATGACATACCGGGAAATATATAAATAAACAAAACAATATAATGAACCAAACATAAGAAGTAAACCTTATTCTTTCAGCAAGTGCACCTACAACCAGTGCAGGTGTGATTATAGCAAACATTAGCTGGAACAGCGAAAAGAGTGTTAACGGAATGGTTGGGCCGCCAACCCAAGGTGCACCTGAAACAACATTTTTATAAAACAAGTGCGACATTGGATTCCCGATGATGCCATTTAAGCTTGTGCCGAAAGACATACTGTAGCCAACCGCAAGCCACAAAATGCTGACAATACCGGTAGCTACAAAGCTTTTGATCATGGTGCTCAATACATTTTTCCTGTTTACCATGCCGCCGTAAAAAAAGGCCAAACCCGGTGTCATGATAAACACCAATGCAGTTGCAACTATTACCCAGGCAATATCCCCGGTCACATATTTAGACGTATCTGCAAAAGTTTCAGCTGTGGGGAAGAAAAGGCTTGCGATTGCTATACACGTAAGTGCAAGAAAGGGAAACACTTCTTTTATTCCAATTTTTTTCATAACATGTTGTTTTTAAATATTAAAAATAATTAAATATATATTGATAATACAATAATACATTAAAAATAAGATATAACGAATAAATAATTGAAATATTTATAAACATTATATCATTTTAAGTGTTAATAGCTTAAAAAAAAATGCATAATATAATTTTATATATAAATACTATTTTTATAGAATATGTTTAATTTTCCATGAAAACGCAAAAAAATCCGGTAAACAAAGGAACCATGTTGTGCAGGATTTTTGGTCAATCCCTTTTTTCTCCGACAAAAAACGGCCCCCTGCTTTAACAGGAGGCCGGCATTGAAGATAACCTGGTCTTTACAGGTAACGTGCGATTGCATTACCATCTGCGGTTTCCAATAAAGAATGACCCATCAAAAATTCGTCTACTTTCTGGGCACAGTCCCTGCCTTCTTTAATGGCCCATACTACCAATGACTGACCGCGGCGCATATCACCTGCAGTAAATATTCTTGAAATATTTGACTGATAATTTTTTTCTGTTGCCCTCACATTGCCCCGCTCATCCAATTCAATCTCCAGCTCATTTATTAAGCCCTCATGCTGCGGATGTACAAACCCCATTGCCAGTAAGGCCAATTCGCAGGGTACTTTTCTTTCGCTGCCTTTAATTTCTACAAACTGGGCCGCTTTATTATCCACCACTTTCCATTCCAGGTCAACCATTATTATTGCTTTCAGCCGTCCCTTTTCATCGCCAATAAATTCCTTGGTAGCCACTGCCCATTTTCTTTCACAACCTTCCTCATGGGAAGAAGTTGTTTTGAGTACCATCGGGTAAGTTGGCCACGGCATATATTCGCTTCTGTCGGCAGGTGGCTTGGGTAATAATTCAAATTGCAGCACCGAACCAGCTTTATGCCTGTTGGAAGTACCCACGCAATCGCTTCCTGTATCGCCCCCTCCTATTACTACTACATTTTTCCCGGTTGCAAATATATCCTTTTCAGGAAAAGCAATTCCTGCAACCCTTTTATTTTGTTGCGTTAAAAATTGCATGGCATAATAAACACCTTTTAAATCGCGCCCCGGAATATTGAGATTCCTGGGAACGGTGCTGCCGCCAGTAAGGACGATCGCCTGGTATTCGCGTAAAAGGTCACTGATACTGATATCCACTCCCACATTGGCATTGCATTTAAATACCACGCCTTCTTCTTCCATTAGTTGTACCCTTCTGTCGACTACCCATTTCTCCAGCTTAAAATCGGGTATGCCGTACCTCAATAAACCTCCGGGTAAATCATCCCGCTCAAAAACAGTTACAGAATGCCCTACAATATTTAATTGTGCCGCAGCAGCCAATCCGGCAGGGCCGCTTCCAACTACGGCTACCTTTTTACCTGTTCTTGAAATTCGTTTTTCAGCCTGCACATATCCTTTGTCAAATGCAATTTCAATAATATGTTTTTCTATTTCTTCAATAGCGATTGCAGGCTGGTTGATCCCGAGCACGCAGGATGTTTCGCAGGGCGCCGGGCAGATCCTTCCCGTAAACTCAGGGAAGTTATTTGTAGATGATAATATATCGTATGCCTCCTTCCAGCTTTTGCGGTACACCGCGTCATTGAATTCCGGTATCACATTACCCAGGGGGCAACCATTGTGACAAAATGGAATTCCACAATCCATGCATCTTGCAGATTGCTGATTTAATTTTTCATCAGAATACCTTTCTATAAATTCCTTATAATCGTTTACCCTTTCCCCCGGTAAACGTTTGGATGGAAGTTCCCTGGTAAATTCTAAAAAGCCTGTTGGTTTGCCCATATAATCCTTTGCCTCCCAGGGGAGAATTTTTTTAAGTAAATAATATTTTTTGATCTTCCTGCTACCATTGTCTTCCGGATAATTTTACATGATGCCACTACTTTGCCCAATCAATAATCTACCGTTGAATGGAGCATCGCCCCTAAAGTTCAAACAGGGGGTTGAAGGCGGCTTCAAAAAAAATAGTACCGTTTTCATCCTTACCCGGTGTAAAAAACCAGGAATCTATTTCTTAAATTCCCCCTTCAGTATACCGGATTGCCTTTGTAATACTTTTTTATAATCTTTAGGAAATACTTTTATAAAATTCTTCACCTGGTTTTCAAAGTCATCCAATACAAATTTGGCCACCTTACTATTTGTATAATTAAAATGGTTACTGATTATTTTGAATAATTCATCCTTATCCTCTTCCCCTACGGGATCCAGGTCCACCATTTCCTTATTGCATTGGATCGGGAAACTTCCCCTCACATCATATACATAGGCAATTCCACCACTCATCCCTGCTGCAAAATTCCTGCCTGTATCACCGAGGATAATTACTTTTCCCCCGGTCATATATTCGCACCCATGATCACCCACTCCTTCTACCACTGCGGTAGCGCCTGAATTACGCACCGCAAACCGTTCGCCAGCCTTACCCCTTATATAAGATTCGCCTGAAGTAGCTCCATAAAATGCCACGTTACCAATGATGATATTATCTTCAGGAACAAAACTTGCTTTGGCGGAAGGATACACGATGAGTTTGGCGCCGCTTAATCCTTTTCCAAAATAATCATTGGCATCTCCTTCCAGTTCAAGCGTAACACCTTTGGTATTAAATGCGCCAAAGCTTTGCCCGGCTGTACCTGTAAATTTAAAATGTATGGTATCAGCCGGTAATCCTGCAGCCTTATATTTCTTAGAAATCTCATTCGATAAGATCGTACCGGTAGTTCGGTCAATATTTTTAATATTAAAGGAAGCGGTCACTTTCTTCTGTTCTTCCAAAGCGGGCTTTGCGGCTGCTACCAATTTCCAGTCCAGCACTTTTTCCAATCCATGATCCTGTGGCTCATTATTAAAAAGGCCTGTATAGACGGAAGCCGGCTCTTTATACAAAACCGGAGAAAGATCCAGCTTGCTATATTTCCAATGATCAATGGCTTCCCGCATTTCAAGGCAATCTACCTGGCCCACCATTTCATTAACGGTACGGAAACCCAATTGCGCCATAATCTCCCTGAGTTCTTCAGTTAAAAACTTAAACAGGTTCACTACATGATCCGCATTACCTGAAAACCGGTCGCGCAACTGCTTGTCCTGTGTAGCCACGCCCACCGGGCAGGTATTCAGGTGGCATTTACGCATCATGATACATCCTTCGGTAACCAGTGCAGCGGTGGCTACTCCCCATTCCTCTGCACCCAGCAATGTAGCGATCGCGATGTCTTTCCCGGTCTTTAACTGGCCATCTGTTTGCAGTACCACCCTGCTGCGCAGTTTATTTTTTACGAGGGTCTGGTGTGCTTCAGCGAGGCCCAATTCCCATGGCAGGCCCGCATGTTTAATAGAGCTCATTGGAGAGGCCCCTGTACCACCATCGAACCCAGAAATTAAAACCACATCGGCCTTGGCCTTGGTAACACCGGCGGCAATAGTACCCACACCGGCCTTGGAAACCAATTTTACATTGATCCTTGCTGCCCGGTTGGCATTTTTTAAATCAAAGATCAACTGGGCAAGATCTTCTATTGAGTAAATATCATGATGAGGCGGAGGGGAAATTAATCCAACACCCGGTGTGGCGTGCCGAACCCTTCCAATCCAGTCGTCTACTTTATGCCCCGGTAATTGGCCACCCTCTCCCGGCTTGGCACCCTGGGCCATTTTTATCTGTAATTCATCTGCCTGTGTTAAATAATAACTGGTTACCCCAAACCTTGCCGAAGCAACCTGCTTGATAGCGCTCCGCATGGAATCGCCGTTGGGCAACGGTTCAAATCGCATTTCATCTTCTCCGCCTTCGCCGGTATTGCTTTTGCCGCCCAGCCGGTTCATGGCAATGGCCAGTGTACTATGAGCTTCATGGGAGATGGAACCAAAGCTCATCGCACCGGTTGCAAACCTTTTCCAAATTGCTTCCGCAGGTTCTACTTCATCGATGGATACCGGTGGGCGGTGATGGTTGAACTGGAAAAGGCTTCGTAAAGTACAGGCCTTATCCCCCTGGTCATTTACCAGTTTTGAATACTTTTTAAAAGTTGAATAATCATTCATCCGGGTAGAATACTGTAACAGGTGAATGGTTTGCGGGTTAAACAAATGAAATTCCCCTTTGCGTTTCCACTGGTAGATACCACCCACCGGCAAACGGTCAATAGGTATTTGTTTTTTTGGAAAAGCGAAGGCGTGCTTTGCCATATTTTCCTTTGCAATTTCATCCAGTCCCAGCCCTTCGATCCGGGAAATGGATCCGGTAAAATATTTATCAACAACAGATTTATTTAAACCAACGATTTCAAATATTTGCGCTCCCTGGTAAGATTGCAGCGTTGAGATACCCATCTTTGAAAACACTTTCAGCAGCCCATCATTTACCGCTTTGGTATAATTCTTTTTCAGTTGCTCCACATCAAGATCCGTTTGTAATCTTCCGCTCAGTTTCATTTCCCTGATACTCGACAATGCCATGTATGGATTGATAGCGGTAGCCCCATACCCGATTAAACATGCAAAATGATGCACTTCCCAAACATTACCTGCTTCCACAACCAGGCCCACGAGGCCCCTGAGACCCTTTCGGATCAAATGATGATGTACAGCTGCGGTTGCAAGTAAAGAGGGTATGGGGGCGTGATCAGAATCTATCGAGCGGTCCGTTAATATCAGAACCTCAAAGCCGTCTTCTGCCGCATCCACGGCATAGCGGCACAATCTATCCAATCCTTTTTTCAACGAATCCGGTTTGCCATCAGCCCGGTAATACATCTGGAGAGTTTTTGCCTGAAAAACGCCGGTATCAATGCTCCTGATCTTTTCCAGCTCGTAATTGGATAATACCGGATGCTTTAATGCTACGGTATGACAGCTCAATGGGTCTTCTTCCAATAGGTTACCATTGTTACCAACAAACGTCGCCAGCGACATTACCAGCCGTTCCCTGATCGGATCGATGGGGGGATTGGTAACCTGGGCAAATAATTGTTTAAAATATGAGGTCAGGTGCTGGGGTTCATCACTTAATACAGCCAGAGGAACGTCTGTACCCATCGAACCTACCGGCTCTTTGCCTTCCAACGCCATGGGGGCAATAATTTCATCGAGGTCTTCAGTTGAATAACCAAATGCTTTCTGATATTTAAATATCTGGTCACTTTCCAAATGTGTGAACATTACCCTTGGCTCAGGGAGTTCTTCCAATCTTATTTTGTATTTATTCAACCAGTCGCCATAAGGCTTTTGTGAACAAATAGTATCTTTCATTTCCTCATCACTGATGATCCTGCCCTGTTCCATATCCACTACAAACATTTTCCCGGGTTGCAATCTTCCTTTTTCCTTTATAATAGCGGGGTCAATTGGTAGTGCTCCAGTTTCAGAAGCCATGATCACCCGGTCGTCTGTGGTGACACAATACCTGGAAGGCCTGAGGCCATTTCTATCCAATGTGGCGCCAATTATTTTACCATCTGTAAAGGATATCGAAGCGGGCCCATCCCAGGGTTCCATCATGGAGGCATGGTATTCATAAAATGCTTTTTTAACCGGGTCCATGAGATCATCCCCATCCCACGCTTCCGGTATCAGCATCATCATAACGTGGGGTAACGTTCTGCCGGTAAGGGTTAGTAATTCAATCATATTGTCTAGGCAGGCAGAATCAGATTGTACCCCGGTTATAAGCGGTAACAGCATTTCCATTTCCTCCTTACTGAAAAAAGGCGACACAAATCCCTTTTCGCTTGCTTTCAGCCAGTTCAGGTTGCCCTGTAAAGTATTGATCTCACCGTTATGTGCAATGTAGCGGAATGGCTGGGCCAGTTTCCAGGAAGGAAAAGTATTGGTAGCAAAACGGGAGTGTACCAAACCAAAAGCGGATACCACTCTTTTGTTATTCAAATCCGGGAAATAATTACGAACCTGCCGGCTGGTGAGCTGGCCTTTGTACACCACGGTTTTGAAAGACAGTGAGGCTATATAAAAACCGATGGCGTCTTTTCTTACGGTGTTATCGATGGTGTGACTGGCATATTTGCGCAGCACAAATAATTTCCTTTCAAAATCCATTGGGTTGGTAACATGATCCGGGCAGGCTATAAAAACCTGTTCCATTACCGGTTCTACAGATAACGCGGTGGGTCCAATATCAAATGTATTTACCGGTACACTCCGGTAAGTTAATATTTCGAGGCCCAGCTTTTCGGCTGCCCGGTTAAAAATATCCCTGCATTCTTCGCGTAACTTTATTTCTTTGGGAAAGAAAATCACCCCTACCGCATATTTCCCAAAGGTGGGCAAATGCACCCCCAGTTTTACACATTCATCAAAAAAGAACTCATGGGGCACCTGGATGAGTATCCCTGCACCGTCACCGGTGTTCGTTTCACATCCGCAGGCACCCCGGTGCTCCATATTTTCCAAAATCGTTAATGCATCAGAAATGTGCTGATGAGATTTGTTGCCTTTAATATTAGCGACAAAACCTATACCGCAGGAATCACGTTCAAATTGCGGATCGTACAAGCCTTGATTTTCTTCCATAATAGTTTGTTTTTTGCCACCTGGTTATGCAATTATCCACAGAATTTTCTTCCAGAGCATCTGTCCGCTGTGTATCAGGACAGACTCAATCATATCGGCAAATTATCGGGGCGGCATACTGTTAAACGAGGTAGCCAAATACATTATCGTTCTTACTGAGCTCTGTAAAGTTAATATGAAATTTGTTTAAATTTTGCAGGAGCGCCTCAAAATCCTGCTTTGACCGCAGTTCAATACCCACCAGTGCGGGGCCGGTTTCCTTATTATGCTTTTGCATATATTCAAACCTGGTGATGTCATCATTAGGCCCAAGTACATGATTTACAAACTCTTTTAACGCCCCGGGTCTTTGAGCAAACCGGATCAGAAAATAATGTTTTAATCCTTCATATTGCAGGGAGCGTTCTTTAATTTCCTGCATACGATCGATATCATTATTACCCCCGCCAATGATACAAACCACATTTTTTCCTTTAATGGCCTCCGCATAATCATCCAGGGCTGCTATTGATAATGCCCCTGCAGGTTCCAGTACAATTGCATCTTCATTGTACAATTTTAAAATGGTGCTGCATACTTTTCCTTCCGGCACCAGGTGCATGTCATCGAGCACTTCTTTACATATCGGAAATGTAATATCACCGACTCTTTTTACAGCTGCACCATCTACAAAACGCTCAATATTTTCCAATTCGACAGGGTGGCCGGCTTTTAGCGCCTCATACATACTGGGGGCGCCTTCAGGCTCCAGGCCAATGATGGTTGTGCCTGGTGAAAAAGTTTTGAAATAAGCACCTACACCTGCACTTAACCCGCCGCCGCCGACAGGAATAAATAAAAAATCCACCACAGGTTCATCTTCCAAAATTTCAATGGCAATTGTTCCCTGTCCTTCGATAATTTTAAGATCATCAAAAGGCGGTATAAACGTCAGGCCATTTTCTTCGGTATATTGTTTTGCCGCTATGGCACAATCATCAAAGGTATCTCCGGCCAATTTTATTGTTATCCATTCTTCCCCAAACATTTTAGTCTGGTTAATTTTTTGATTCGGTGTGATCACGGGCATGAATACTACTCCTTTCGCTTTCAGTTTTTTACAACTGTAAGCAAATCCCTGCGCGTGATTGCCAGCGCTTGCACATACTACCCCCCTTTGCAATTGCTCCGGTGGTAAACTGCTCATCATGTTATATGCTCCCCTTAATTTATAAGAGCGGACCACCTGCAGATCCTCCCGTTTTAAATATACATTGCATTGATACTGCCTGCTAAGATTGTGATTGAGCATTAATGGGGTACGGGTGATGATGCCGCGGAGGCGGGAAGAGGCAGCGAAGAAATCGAGGCCGCCCCCGTCCGCGCCAGCCAGCGGGAAGTTCTTCGAAAAGTAATCCATGGTTCCGGTTCCTGATGACGGATGAGTAATATTCGCCCTATCTTCTGGAAAAGGACTTTGAAAAGTGTTTATGTTTAAAGTTTTATTCATTAAAAAGTTCTTGCTACATGTAAGTTTATTCGTAGAACTCCCCGCTGGCTATCGGGGACGGGTCTATGCATTTGGAACAATGGCCTTCATCTCCGTCATTGCCCGCCTTAATTCCGAGCCGATCAATTCTATCGGGTGAAAACGAATTACCTCGTTTACTACGATCAGTGTTTTATTATCTACCCCAGCGTCCTTGCCCGAGTTAAAATTTTTGCCGATGGTATCCGTATTTATTTTTTTCATAAAATCTGCAAGCAACGGCTTACAGGCATGGTCAAAAAGGTAGCAACCATATTCTGCCGTATCAGAAATCACCCTGTTCATTTCAAATAATTTTTTACGGGCGATGGTATTTGCTATTAATGGCGTTTCGTGTAAAGATTCGTAGTAGGCAGATTCTTCTTTGATACCCGCTTCAACCATTGTTTCAAAAGCCAGTTCCACACCGGCCCTTACAAAAGCAACCATTAATAATCCATTATCAAAATATTCCTGCTCAGCGATCTTCATTTGTCCTGCAGGTGTTTTTTCAAAGTCCGTTTCGCCGGTTTCGGCACGCCATTTCAATAAATTTTTGTCATCATTGGCCCAATCCTCCATCATAGTTTTCGAAAATTCACCGCTCATGATATCATCCTGGTGCTTTTGAAATAAGGGCCGCATAATATCTTTCAATTCTTCAGATAATTGAAAAGCCCTGATTTTTGCCGGATTGGAAAGCCGGTCCATCATTGCGGTGATGCCACCCTGCTTTAAGGCTTCTGTAATTGTTTCCCAGCCATATTGAACCAGTTTGGAAGCATATCCTTTATCAATTCCCTTATCCACCATTTTATCAAAACTAAGAATGGAGCCGGTTTGCAATAAACCGCAAAGGATGGTTTGCTCACCCATCAGGTCGGATTTTACTTCAGCCACAAAAGAGGATTTCAATACCCCTGCCTTATGGCCGCCTGTACCCACGCAGTAGGCTTTGGCATATTTCAGTCCCTTACCTTCCGGATCGTTCTCGGGGTGAACCGCGATCAATGTGGGCACTCCAAAACCTCTTATATACTCTGCTCTTACTTCAGAGCCAGGGCATTTAGGCGCTACCATTATTACGGTAATATCTTTTCGTACCTGCATCCCTTCCTCCACGATATTAAAACCATGAGAATAAGAAAGCAATGCGCCTCTTTTTATAAGGGGCATGATGGCTGTTATGACCGATGTGTGTTGTTTATCCGGTGTCAGGTTGATCACCAGGTCAGCGGCCGGTATCAATTCTTCGTAGGTGCCTGCGGTGAAATTATTTTCAGTAGCATTTTTCCAGGATTGCCTTTTTGCGTCAATTGCTTCCTTGCGCAATGCATAGGTAATATCCAGACCCGAATCCCTGAGGTTCAGTCCCTGGTTCAATCCCTGTGCGCCACAACCCACAATTACAATTTTCTTTCCCTTCAGCTCATTGACGCCGTCTGCAAATTCACTTTTATCCATAAATTCGCATACACCCAATTGGTTTAATTTTTCCCGTAGCGACAATGTGTTAAAATAATTAGCCATATTTTTTGTTTTCTGTTTACCCCCATCCCCGCTAGCCAGCGGGGAGTTATTTGAAGAGTCTAACCCCTATCAATAGGAGTGCCCGTGAGGAATTAATAATTATTGTTATTTATGTTAATGTTTATATTAATTAGATTTTTTTCCGGCATTTGTTTTTGATTATGTTATCGTGACCGTAGCTGTGGGGCTTCCTTCTGCTACATAACAATGGGCAACGCTTCACCAATCGAATGCAACTTTTCGCTAATAGATACCTGTCGGTTTTTTGCTTCTTCTCATAAAAATTTGATTCGATTTCCTGCAATTGACCGCCCGTTTTCTCCGCAAACCCGCGGAAGGCATGGGCTACATACTAAACACTTCCTGCTGCTGATTTAAAAATTCATTCTCGATCACTTCTTCACCTGGGGCATGTTGCTCAAATTCCTTTAGTTTTTCATGAAAGCCCCTGCTGTCTTTTATGATAGCGATCCTTGCACTGCGTACAAATTCGATCAGGCCATATGGTTCCAATGCTTTTACCAGCTTGTCTGTTTCTTCCCGGTGGCCCGTTGTTTCAAATACGGTAAAATCTTTGGTGATAGCAACCGCTCTTGCGCCGCATTCCCTTAATAACCTTTCTACTTTTACCTTAGCTGCTATTTCATCGGTAGATACCTTATACAGCGCCATCTCCTGCCAAACAAGTTCTTCTTCCGTATTATAATATACTTTCAATACTTCCACCTGCTTTTCAATATGCCTGCATACTTTTCTTACCACTTCTTCGGTTTCGGCTATTAAAATGGTGAAGCGATGGATACCCTCAATTTCAGAAGGCGATGTATTCATACTATCAATATTTATTTTTCTTCTTGAAAAAATAATGGCGATACGATTGAGCAAACCAATTTGATTTTCCGTATAAACCGTTATGGTGAATTCCTTTTTCATGTCTGATTTTTAAAATAGTGTAATGGGTGAATGGTCATTGGTCAATCATTGATTGCTCATCACTGATTATGACAATCTTATTTCCGCAACACTGCAGCCCTGCGGAACCATTGGAAATACATTGTTTTCTTTGCCCACCATTACTTCCAGTAAATAAGCTCCTTTATGATTCAGCATAGCAGTTAATGCATCTTTAACCTGCTCTCTCTTTGAAATGCTTCGCCCTTCAATATGATAGCCTTTGGCCACCATCACATAATCAGGGCTCGCAATATCCACAAATGAATAACGCTTATCATGGAACAATTGCTGCCACTGCCGCACCATTCCCAAAAACTGGTTGTTGAGGATCAGTATCTTTACATCAACTTCTGTTTGCATGATGGTGCCCAGTTCCTGTATCGTCATTTGCACGCCGCCGTCGCCAATAACAGCAACGACCGTACGATGAGGGGCGCCATATTTTGCTCCAATGGCTGCAGGTAATGCGAATCCCATGGTTCCGGCCCCGCCTGAAGTAATATTGCTTTTGGTTTCATTAAACTTCGCATACCTGCAGGTTACCATTTGGTGCTGGCCAACGTCGGTAACAATAATCGCGTCGCCGTTTGTCAGTTCGTTCAGCCCTTTAATTATTTCCCCCATTGTTAATGCTTCACTGGTTGGATTAAGCTCATCCTTGATAACAATATCGATTTCCTTTTGCGTAAACTCATTGAATTTTTTTAACCAGGCAGTATGTTGTTTTTCTTCAATCAGTTGTGTTAGCATCGGGAGTGTTTCCTTGCAGTCGCCCCATACAGGCACCGTGGTTTTAACATTTTTATCGATCTCTGCCGGATCAATATCCAGGTGAATTACTTTGGCCTGCCTTGCATATTTATCAAGCCTGCCGGTAACCCGGTCATCAAAACGCATTCCCACGGCTATCAATACGTCACATTCGTTGGTCAATACATTGGGCCCATAATTACCATGCATGCCTAACATGCCTACATTTTGCGGATGATCCGTTGGCAAAGCGCTTAACCCCAGTATAGTCCAGGCCGCGGGTAAGCCGCCTTTTTCTATAAATGCCTTAAATTCATTTTCTGCTTTTCCCAGTATGATCCCCTGGCCAAAAATTACAAATGGTTTTTTTGCTTCATTGATCAATTGAGCGGCTCTTTCCACATACGCTTTACGAACAATTGGTTTGGGCCGGTAGCTTCGTATATATTTACACTTTTTATAGCCGTTATAATCGAATTTTTGCAATTGTGCATTCTTGGTAATGTCGATCAAAACGGGGCCTGGCCTGCCGCTACCGGCAATATGAAATGCTTTGGCTAAAACAGATGGAATTTCTGTTGCATCGGTAACCTGGTAATTCCACTTGGTGACGGGTGTGGTAATATTGAGTACATCCACTTCCTGGAAAGCGTCTGTCCCCAGCAGGTGCGCATATACCTGTCCTGTGATACAAACTAATGGTGTACTGTCTATCATGGCATCTGCCAGACCGGTAACCAGGTTGGTAGCACCAGGGCCGCTGGTTGCAAATACCACCCCTGTTTTACCTGAACTTCTTGCATAGCCCTGTGCAGCGTGTATACCTCCCTGCTCGTGGCGAACTAGAATATGTTTTATCCTGTCGTGGTAATCGTATAATGCATCATAGATTGGCATGATCGCACCTCCCGGATAACCAAAAATGGTATCTACTCCCTCGGCAACAAAACCGTCGAGGACAGCCTGGGATCCTGAAATTTCTGCTGCCTTCACTTCCTTCAGGGGAAGCTTTGGCGAAGCATCAGCAATTTTCATGTCAACTTTTTTATCTATGATTTCTAATGTTTCCATTGTTTAATAATTTTTAGAAATTGTTCAGGTTTATTATCTCCTATGTATGTCTACGTATCTCCCACGGGTTGCACCCGTGGTTATTCAGATTCAACCCCTCCGGGGTTTCAAAGTTTACAACTATTATTTTTATTCATCCGTAACACAGCCTTCGCTTGCGTCCTTCACGTATTTTGCATACTTATATAAAATTCCTTTGGTCGCTTTTAATGGCGGCTGTTTCCATTTTGATTTTCTGTTCGCTATTTCTTCCGCGGATACTCTTAATGTGATCGCTTTAGTTGCTACATTGATCTCTATGATATCATTATCTTCAACCAACCCGATCAAACCTCCGTCAAATGCTTCGGGTGTAATATGCCCTACTACAAAGCCGTGTGTACCACCGCTAAATCTTCCATCCGTGATTAATGCTACAGATTTACCAAGGCCGGCGCCAATGATCGCTGAGGTCGGTTTCAGCATTTCCGGCATACCGGGCGCGCCCCGCGGCCCCACCTGTGTTATTACCACTACATCCCCGGGCTTTATTTTCCCGCTATTGATACCATTTATCAACTCAAATTCCCCGTCAAAAACCCTGGCAGGGCCCTCAAACAATTCACCCTCTTTACCGGAAATTTTCGCCACACTTCCTTTTTCAGCTAAATTGCCATACAGGATTTGCAGGTGTCCTGTTGCCTTGATCGGATGCGACACAGGAAAAATAATTTTTTGTGCATCAAAATCCAACTCCGGAACACCTGCTAAATTCTCTGCGACAGTTTTACCTGTTACCGTCAAGCAATCGCCATGCAAGAAACCTTGCTTTAACAGATACTTCATCAGTGCCG
>JBDTVX010000058.1:0-18013 GCA_040007015.1 Ferruginibacter sp.
TCCCCCCTTACCGGATCTGTGTATTTATAACGCACCGGCTTGTTGAAGGTAAAATTAGTTCCCTCTATATTTACTAAAAAGCTCACATACGGCGGATTGTCTTCCGCCATACCAATTTGTTGCTGATCATTCACATTGAAACTCCCCTTGTCCATCGGCGCAACCAACCAATAAGGCTGGGTGGAATTTTTGCCGGCTTCAATAAAAACATTTTTGCTATAGGAAAGGTTTTCATTTTTTTTAGGGTTACCAAAAACGTAGTGAGTATTCCACATATTCGCATCAACAGCGCTAATATCTAATCCAAGCCGGTTATTGGCGGTGATGGCAATTTTGACGCTATCACCTTCCACTGCATATTGATTATTGGTAGTTGCGTCTAAAAATAATCCGCTGGCAGTCTCTATACAATTTTGAATCTCTTTTAATTTTTGTGTTTTCCAATATCCGTTATTCATGGTATCAAGTACCCGGAAAAGGTTTGCCAGGGCGCTAACAGATTTCTCCGGTTGCTCTGGTGAAAAATCCCTGTTAATATGGTCGACAATATTAGAAAGATTATTATTCCCCGCCCTGGCCCAGGTGGTATTTACCCCATCCATCAGATCATTCACCGGCTTCTCGCCCTTCACTGTTGAAAAATATTCAACTACACTGCCCCGCTGCGCCGCTACGCCAAAGCCCTGGCTCTTATGCTGGCTGCGACTAAGCGCTGCTATTTCCCCATATCCTTTTCCGAGTAAAGGATTATACTTACCCACATCCAGTTTAAACTGATCCTCGCTTTGTGTATTGGTATTACCAAAATTAAATGTATTCCATAATAAGCGTTTGGCCTGCCATACGGAAACACCCGACGACAATTGCTCCGGAAATTTAGCAGGATCCGCGGCTGCATCAAAAGCCTCACGGGCAAGTATAGCCGAAGCCGCATGGTGCCCATGCCCTGCCCTGCTGTCTTCCGGGAAACGCACAATGATTACATCCGGTCTGAACTTACGGACCACCCAAACCACATCACTTAATATTTTGTCATGCCCCCAGGTTTGCAGGGCTTCCTGGGATGTTTTACAAAAACCAAAATCATAGGCCCTGCTGAAAAATTGTTCCGCCCCATCAATTCTTCGAGCCGATAATAATTCCTGTGTACGGATCAATCCCAGGTCGATTCCCTGCTCATCGCCGATTAAATTCTGTCCGCCGTCACCCCTCGTTAAACTTAAGTACCCGGTGCGGTATAATTTTTCATTCGCGAGGTACGCCAGCAATCTTGTATTCTCATCATCGGGATGCGCCGCGATGTATAAAACTGAACCCAACACATTCAATTTTTTTAATTGCAATAATATTTCGGAGGATGTATAAGTTTTAGGTGTTTGGGCAATGGCAAGGAGAGCGGGAAAAATGGAAATAAAAACAACTAAAGATCTGCGCATATAATTCTATTGATTTACGAATGTAAGGTAATGAGTAATCAGTAATGATTGATGAGTGACAAATGAAGATTCAATAGGTGCAATCCTTCCTTTATTTAACATTAGTTTAAGGATAATTCTGATTGTTGCGGGTTGAGGATTGAGGGTTAGTCGTTGGTAGTTGGTAGCTGGTCGCTGGTCGCTAGGGCTAGTCCGGTTCCATCAACTCCCAAACCGCACCCCACAACCCGTAACCCCTAACTCTTCACCTTCAACCTACTGCCCCACCAAAAAAACCGCATTGGTAAATAATAATTTCCCATTTTCCCAGAAACAACGAAAGATCGGGTTATCGGCCAGGTACACCACAATTCCCTTTCCGTAATCCTGCACACCCATTGATACGCCTTCTTTGATCTTTTCTTTAAGAGTGTTGCCTACAAAACCAGAGGTATAACTATCTTTTTTTATAATGCCCACGTTCCAGCCATCCTTTAGATATTCATACATATTGGCATCCTGCTTCAGGTTATAAAAAAAATCGGGAAACCCAAATGCCAGCGGATGAGAATTGTCCAGTTCAATTTTATATATCGCACCCGCAATATTACTCATGATTCCATTGTGCTCGCTTTCTTCAAACTTTTTTAATTCCACATAAGTCAGTGGTTTATCCTCTTTCTTTTCATCTTCATTCTTTTTTAATTTTATGTTCCAGTCACCGCCTGCCATTTGCATAACCGCATTTTCCATTGCGATCAGTTTCCCACCCTGCCGAACCCAATTCTTTAGCTCCTTGTCGCCATCCTTATCTGCCAGTAATTTATAATGCCCGTTTGGCAAAATAAGCACATCAATATTTTTCCAGTTTACATTTCCTATATCTTCCGCATTGATCAGCGTAATGGGATAATCTAACTGCTGATCAAACAAATACCAGACCTCTCCGGCAGCGGTAGCATCTACGGTTTTACCGGTCAGCATCCCCACATTCGGCTTAGTTATAAAGTGTACTTTTTCACTGCCGAAATCAGCGCCCATCTCCACAAAACCAGATGAAATGGCTGCTATATTCACCTCAAATTTTTGAGCTGCCATTGCAAAGAATTCCATCTTTCCCTCATTTCCTTTTTTAAGAACGATCATGGTGCCTCTTTTAAATTTGCTGCCATTAAAACTAAAATCCCTTTCGGCATAACGTACACGGATACCCGCTTTTACAATCGCAGCTAAAAATTTAGCATCTTCAAAGGAAGCATAACTGACCAGGTAACCATAAGTTGTTTCAGGAATCAGATTATTTTTTTGTTTCTCCACATGATTGGTAAACGCAATTTTTTCCTTAACCGCGTAAGCCTGCAATCCATATACATAAGGCAGCGACCACGCAGTAATATCATAGGTAGCGGAGTCGATTAATTTTGATCTTGGTTCAAATAAAACTTTTGCCAGCACGCCTTTGGGCTGATAGGTACTTACCACCAAACTATTATTGGCTATGAAAGATTCTTCTTTTCCTGTAAAATAATTAAACCCTTTGAAGGCGCCTGCACTGCTGGCGCCATAGGTGATAGCGTTTATATCCAGCAGGTGCTTCAGGGCATTGATTTTATTGGTGCCTGCATCCGTTATTACAAAAGATTTATATTCGCCAACACCGTCATTTTTGGCGTCGTCAAAGAACTGCTTGAACTCCTTTAGCAAGGTGGCCGTATTTTTAGATACCATTTCGAGCGTACTCATCCCGGTAGTAAAATGATGTGCGATCCTGTCTTTTAAGGTAAGCGTATCGCCGTTACTGATAACAACTGCGGAACCGGCGCGACCACCTCCTCCCTGTTCAAAGGTCATCCCGATACTACCGTTGTAGATTGGATAGGTATCCCCATAAGACGGATAAAATAAATCGAATACTTCTTTGGTAAAATACAACCAGCCATTGGCATCAAAATATTTAGCATTGTTCTTCCCGATCGCTACCTGGAAATCTTTTTGCCAGCGCGTAATTACTTCATGATAAGGCTGGGCCGCAGGTGCGAAATAATATGGATTGTTGTAACCCTGCTCATGATAATCGCTGTGTACTTCCGGCATCCATCGATTGTACTGGATCATGCGCTGCTGTGTTTCTACCTGGGTTTGCCAGGCCCAATCCCTGTTCAGGTCGAAGTTGTAATGATTGTATCTTCCGCCGGGCCAGGGTTCGTTGTGCTCCCTCGCGTTGCGGTCGGGGTTTGCATTTTTTCCCTGCATTTGTGTAAACCAGTTTACGTAGCGGTCGCGGCCATCGGGGTTGATACAGGGATCTATGATCACTACTATATTTTTAAGATACTCCTTCGTTTGCGCATTACCGGGGTTCAATAACTCATACAATGTTTTCATAGATACTTCGCTGCTGCTGGTTTCATTGCCATGCACATTATAACTAATCCAAACAATGGCGGGGGCATTCAGATCGCCAGGTTTATCATTCAGCAACCCGGTCAGACGCAGGTTATTTTTCCTGATTTCCTCCAGCCTTGAAAAGTTTTCTTCAGACGCGATAAAGGCCAGTAACAATGGCCGGCCCTCGCTGGTTTGTCCATACTGCTCCAGTTTCATCATCTGCGGTTTAGCAGCGGCGGCCTGCTGAAAATAACTAACTATTTTGTGATGTGGGGTATACCGGTCACCCAGTTGATAACCCAGGAATTCATCGGGGCTTTTAAGTTGCTGGCCAAAAATGGAAATGATTGAAATGAAAGACAGGGAGATCAACAGCGAAACATGCTTCATAAATAAAGTTGTAGTATAAAATAAAGTGGGAAGATAGGAAGATATTGAGATATTGAGTTATTGAGTTGAAAGTCATTATGGGTTCGATTGTTAATCATAAATCTGAACCCGGAACTAAGTTTTAATAGAATGGCAACACCTGCTTAATTAAGACGGTATGATTAATAAGATGACCATATAAATAATGGATAGTAGGTGATGTTATCCATGGCGTTGAAATTGAATACTTAAATAGGTTTAAAAAAAGCGAATGACTAACATCATCCGCTTTATAAAAACTTAGGTTTTATTGATCATTTACAAGGTTACATTTATCCTGGCAAAAATTAGCCTGCCATTAAATCCAAACTGTGATACATTCCTGGAATATTCAAACTGGTTATTATTGCTAAGATCAATTGTGCCAGGTGCGCCATAGCCGCCACCTACCAAAGGGTTGGCAGCCGTTTGTGTTTTAGGGTTCTTATCAGGATACAGATCAAAAATATTATTTGCACCCGCTGTTACCCTCCAATTTTTATTGATTTCGTAAGAAAGAGAAAAATCGGTAATTGTTCTGCCATCGAATTTTGGATGCTCAATTGCTATAAACTGGTTGTTTACATAACCCCCCTGTACAATGCCGTCACCATTTATATCAGTGGTGTTAGGATCAATCACGTTACCAAAAAATGTCTGGCGCAAAAATATTTCCCATTTACCACTATTCAAGGTGTTGATCAATGCAAGTTTGGTGCGTGGAACTGCAGATTCAAGATAAATACGGCTTGCTTCGTTAAAGTAATTATTTAAGTTACCGGTGTTTTTCAAAATATCTGATGCCGAAATATCCCCTACTTTACTTGTTTTGGAAACAGTACCAGCCAAATCCGTTTTCAGACTAAAGTTGTCGAATTTAAACCTGTTCGAAACGATAAAATCAATCCCTTTTGACTCCGTATTAATGGCATTGGTGAAGAAGGTAGCAGATGTTGCATTTGCCTGGTCGAACAGTTGCTGTAAAATTAGCTGGTCGCCGGTTGGGGTTCCGGAAGGACGGGCAAACTGGCCGGTAAGTACAATGCGGTTTTTAATTTTAACAAAATATCCATCCACTGTAAAAGTTATCGTGGTGTGAGGTACCTTGTACGTAAACCCTGCACTATAGCTATCAGAATTTTCCTGTTTTAAATTAGGGATACCAAACAATTTGGCAGCATTAGATTCGTTGGTAAACGTTCCTACTTCGTAACCAATGCCACCTAAGAATTGGGTGGCAGTAGAGTTATAGTATTTCTGTTGCAATGAAGGCGCTCTAAATCCGGTAGCTATCGCAGCTCTTAAATTAAGACCTTGCGCAACGTTTAGCCTTGCAGCAAATTTGTAATTAAACGTACTTCCGAAATCAGAATAATTTTCATAACGAAGTGCTGCGTTCAGCAACAAGGCTTTTGTAGGATTTAATTCAACGTCCACATAGCCCGCGCCACTTGTTCTTCCCTTGCTCAAAGCATTTTCGGGCCTGAAACCTGGAAAGACCTGTGCCCCGCCGGGTCTGGCGGAACCAAAGAAATCTGTAGGCAATTGACTGGCAGGCGTTGCTGGTGTGGCTGCATCGCCATTTATATCAAACCTTTCATACGAATCCTGGGAGCCTGCTGTGATCTTATAATTCTCTATTCTTAATTCTCCGCCAAAAGCAAAGTTGAGGCCTGCCAATACATCAAAACCACGGGCCAGATCGAGGTTAACCGTATTTTGCAAAAAAGCTAATTTGCCCGCATCGAAACTTGTTGCAGATTTCACCCCCTGGGTGGCATTCGTAGTATTTTTAATGGTGTATTTAAACTGGTTCTGTCCAAAAGTGTTACTAAGGTCATAAGTCCAGCCACTACCCATTTTACCCCTGATACCTGTTGCCAGTGATACATCTGTAATATCTGACCCTATCTCCGGCAAAAAGCCATTGGGATATATTTCGGTTAAGGTTCTATTTTGATTTGGCCTGCGATAAAAACCTGCGGCATTACCATGCCTGATGCCATAGCCGCCAAATGTGTAAAAAGTATGCTTATCATTTACAGGCAATTCCGTATTCATAAATAATTGCCCGCTTACCAGTTTTGACTGACCAATTCTCATATTAAAATCCCTCCTCTCAAGTCCCCTGGACGCCAGCTCATTGTCTGTAACATTGGCGCCAAGTATTCCCTGCAAATCGGTGATGGTAGCAGCGCCTTGAATACTGGTTTGCTGTGCTGCCGATAAATAAGCTACCTGGGGAGCATATTGTTTAATGGTACTAATGATCTGTGCGGTATTGGGAGTGTTATTGACATTGCTGAATAAAGAAGATAAATTGGTGCCACCTTTTAAAGCTCTTGCTTCTATTGCGTTGTATGCGTTGAAGATAGGGCCGTTAAAGTCTGTGGCGCGGCGCGTATCTCCCCTGGTGATACCACTGCCGGTAAGATTAATAAAGCCTCCTTTTTTGCCTACAGAAACGCCGTAATTTAAATCGGCCTGGTATTGCTGTCCGTCGATACCGCCCCGGAAATCGTGTGCGCCTACTGAAGCATTACCGGCTCCGTATACAGAAGCTGTAAATTTATTGATGCTCTTTTTCATCACCACATTGATAACACCGGCAATGGCATCAGAGCCATACTGCGCAGCAGCACCATCTCTCAATACTTCAATCCTCTCTATTGCAAAAGCAGGAATAGCATTGAGGTCGGTACCTACCGAACCTCTTCCCGGAGACCCATTTACATTTACCAATGAAGAGGTATGCCTTCTTTTACCATTCAGCAATACCAATACCTGGTCGGGTCCTAATCCACGAAGTTGTGCCGGATCAATGTGATCGGTTCCATCAGCTACCGTTGTAGTATTTGAGGTAAAGGATGGAGCTACATAATTAAGAATTTGATTTAAATTAACTTGAGGAGCTGATTTTAATTCCGCCATGCTGAGCACGTCAACTGGTACTGCGGTTTCGGTTGAAACCCTTCGCGGGCTTCTTGAACCAATTACCGTTACAGAAATTTCGTTCACAGAAGGTGTCAACGCAATTGAAAAATCAGTTTCAGCCCCGTCTACCCTTATTGCCCGGATTTCAAAGCCTACATAACTTACAATAATTGTGTTAACATTACTGTTAATTTTAAGGGTGAAAGTTCCGTCATTACCCGTTGCTGTTCCTGTAGAGCTACCTTTTGCAGCTATAGATGCTGACACAAGAGGGTGCTCATTTGTAGCATCAAATACTTTGCCCGTGATTGTTTTTTGGGAGAATGCCATCATTGGCATTAAAATACTGAAGTACAAAATAATTTTTCTCATAAATAAGATTTTAGTTGAATGGTACATCAAATTTACAATTAAATCGCTGTCAAAGAAGTAATTTACATGGAAATTTAAGATATGAAATCAAGAGTAATATTTGGGTCGCTGTTAGTAGTTTTAATTTTCAATGCGTTGAAATCGGCAGGGCAAAAAATTGATCCATTCAAATACAAGGGACAAAAAAAGATAAATTGTAGTAAAGGCGCTGTTGTATCGGCCCATCCATTGGCAAGCAAGGCTGGTGTGCTTATTTTAAAACAGGGTGGTAATGCAATTGATGCGGCCATCGCTACACAACTGGCGTTGGCCGTGGTATATCCAGGTGCCGGCAACATTGGGGGAGGTGGCTTTATGGTGGCACATTTAAAAAATGGTAAAAATATCGCCATTGATTACAGGGAAACTGCACCAGCAAAAGCAGGGAGGGATATGTACCTGGATGTCAATGGCAATCCACAGATGAATCTATCGCAGGGTGGCCATTTGGCAAGTGGCGTACCCGGAACAGTGGCAGGGTTATTTGCTTCTTTAAAATATGCGAAACTTCCATTTAAAAAACTGGTGCAGCCGGCAATTGACCTTGCAGAAAAAGGTTTTGCTATTACAGCAAGCCAGGCAAAAGATTTGAATCAGCTGAAAAAAGAATTTATTAAATTAAATACTTCCCCGCCGGTTTTTGTAAAAGAAATGCAATGGAAGGCAGGTGATACGCTGATACAAAAAGACCTGGCGGCTACATTAAAACGAATCCGGGATCTGGGTGCCAAAGGCTTTTATGAAGGTGTGACGGCTAAATTAATCGTGGCTGAGATGGCAAGGGGGAAAGGCATTATTAATTTCGATGATCTAAAAAACTATACCGCGAAAGAAAGAGCCGCAATTGAATTTGATTATAAATCTTTTCATATCGTATCAATGCCTTTGCCAAGCAGCGGAGGTATTATTTTGCAACAGGTATTAAAGATGATCGGGCAAAAGGATATCGGCGCAATGAAATTTCAATCCGCTGAAAGTGTGCAGCTGTTAACAGAAGCAGAACGAAGGGCCTATGCAGACAGGGCAGAATATTTAGGAGATGCCGACTTTGTAAAAGTACCCGTAAAAACTTTGGTGAGTGATGCTTACCTGCAGGAAAGAATGAAGGACTTTACTCCCGGCCATGCAGGCAGCAGTAAGGCAACAAAAGAAGGCATAATAAAAGAAAGCGAGGAGACTACGCATTTAAGTATCATTGATGCAGATGGCAATGCCGCTTCTGTTACTACTACACTCAATGGTTCTTATGGAAGCAGAGCGGTCGTAAGCGGGGCGGGGTTTATTTTAAATAACGAGATGGACGATTTTAGCGTAAAGCCGGGCGTCCCAAATATGTACGGAGCACTGGGAGCCGAGGCCAATGCCATTGCACCCGGCAAAAGAATGCTGAGCAGCATGACACCCACCATTGTTTTAAAAAATAATCTTCCCTACCTGGTAGTTGGTACACCAGGTGGCACTACGATTCCAACCAGTGTGATCCAGTCATTGGTTAATATGATTGATTATAAAATGATCCCTGAAGACGCGGTAAATAAGCCGAAATTTCATCACCAATGGCTGCCCGATGAAATCATGGTAGAAAATGATTTCGATGCAGCCACTATCAAACAATTGGAAGCAATGGGATACAAAGTATCCAAAAGGGGCCAAATCGGCAGAACAGAATTAATTGAAATAAAACAAGGTGAAGTAAAACCCATAACAGCTGTTGCGGATAAACGCGGGGATGATGCGGCCGAGGGATATTGATAATGAATAATTAATAATTGATGTATGCAAGTATCGATCATGTACTATGATCAATAACAGTAAAAGTTAATTCAGCTAATGTTTGGGATGCGGTGAGGAGATTATTTTTACCCGGCAAATAATTTTTATATTCTATATCCAATAAACACGCATCATTCATTATCAATGATCAATTATTCATTATTCATTATCTATTATTCATTATCAATTAGTACTTCAAAATATCCCTTAGAAAATTATGGTATTCCGGGAACGACGGCAGGTTATTGTGCATACCTCCTTCTATCCGGATGAGTGTGATTTTCCTTGGATTTAAGGCCTGCAATTTTTCACTGTTACGGATAGGGATCAGCCAGTCTTTGGTTCCATGAAGAATATAGGTATGGCATTTTACTTTGGGCAGCCATTTATCTGTACGCATGTGAAAACGGAGTACCAGCCTTATGGGTAGAATGGGTAAAAACCTCTCCACCACTTTCTTAAAACTGTAATAAGGTGCATCCAGTATCAGGTATCGGGGATTGTTCTCGCTGGCGAGGTGCGCCGCAAAGCCACTGCCCAGGCTCCTTCCGTATACGATCATATGACTTTCGTGGTAGGTGGCGGTAAGTGTATTGTACACAAATTGCATATCATTCAGCATATCCTTTTCATTTCGCTTCCCCGTGCTTTTTCCAAAGCCCCGGTAATCTACCAATACCACATCGTAGTTATAGCGAAAAAAATCAGTGGCATATTTTGCCCAGCCTTTTATGCTCCTGCTATTGCCATGAAAATATAATACCAGGCCATAAGGCTTGTCTACATAAAAGTGCAGCCCATTGATCCTTACTCCCGGTTCCACATCAAAAAATAATTCCCGGAACGGTGCATCATATTTGTATTGAAAATTTTGCTTCAGCTTTTCGGGTTTAAAAATAAAGCGCTCCTGAACTATGTATGCCACCACCAATATAAAAAGATAACCTGCGATGATATAAATGAGTGCCGGGGACATTTTACTGCTACGGTTTTCGTTTTATGGGGAATTGTTTTATAAAAATTCGGAATCTCTTTTCCACGATAATAAATACAGGGCAAACCAGTAAAGTTGCTACAAAACAAACTGAACTGCCCCCGCAACTAAAATCCGGAAATATGAATCCTGAAATTAAAAAGTATAAATTAAGGTAAATAATTGAACCTACTATAGAGCGAATGTTTTTTAAGGGCCCTGTTCCTCCGTCCGGGTTAATGAGGCTATGCCTGTTATTTGAAAAGCAGTGCCGGATATTATTAATTCAGCAAGTTCTTTGTGCTCAAATACTTTTCATTTTGAATATTCCCATTTCCTTTCCCTGAAGGTAAACAGATCGTTAAAGAAGTCAGCGATTAGTTAGGTACTATTAAGCTAAAAGGGTCCTTTTAAAACACCTGCTGCAAATCCCCGGTATTCATCGCAATATTTTTACCAGGCTGTGTTATCAATCATCCTCTTCCATATAAACGCGGCTAAGCTTTAATTTACTAACGGGAGCCACTATCAACGGAAATTTCTCCACCGTTACCGTGCTTTGCTCAAGGCCGAAACCTTTTTCTTCGCTCAGGGAAATTTCTTTCACATAGAAATATAATTTCATAATGAGGCGTTCGAAAAATGGCAGTTCATTATCCTGCGATAAGAATTTTTCCATTACCACAAACTGGAAATCTCCCACCACATTGTTACGTTGCTGGCTTTCGTACCGACTGGTAACATTTACTTCCCTGTTCGCTACCAACTCTTCCACTACTTTTTTAAACATCAGGTTTAGTCGCGGCGCCATCCTGAAACCGAGCCGAAACTCTACGCGTATGATATCATTAGGGATAATATGCTCAACCGAATATTCGCAGGTATAAGGATCATCCATGGTATCTACGTGTACAAACCAAAAGATATCCGCACGTTTGGGTTTGCCGCTCAGTATGGAATAAATGATCTTATGCTCTATTTCTTTGGGGTTATTGGCGCTTGTTAAATAAACGAGGTGTGTAGCATATTTTGGAATGGTGGTATCATTACTCAATTCCTCCAGTTTGGGTATGTATTCTTCCATTCGCACAAATTCAACATACCTGTTTTTGATCTTCCTTGCCCGGTACCAGATATACATAATAGAGAACATTACAAAACCGATCATTACAGTAATAAAACCGCCATGAATAAATTTGTTCATCAGGGCGATGAGGAAACTTGCCTCGATCACAAAATAAAAAACCAGGAAAATATAGATCAGGGCAGGTTTTACTCGGTGGAGCACCATGTAATTGGCAAACAATATGGTGGTCATTATCATTGTAGTAATGATAGCCAATCCATAGGCAGCTTCCATTTTTGAGGATTCCTTGAAATATAGCACTACCCCTACGCATCCTACGAATAAAAGGAGGTTGATACCGGGAATGAATATTTGTCCCCTCGCTTCGGTAGGGTAATTGGTCTTGAATTTGGGCCAAAGGCTTAATCGCATCGCTTCATTGATAAGGGTAAATGAGCCGGTTACCATAGCCTGGCTGGCAATGATGGCAGCCGTGGTAGCGATAATTACACCGGGCACAATAAACCAGTCGGGCATTAGGTCATAAAAAGCATTGATACCTTCGGCCTGGAGAGTTTTCGCATCCAGGAGTTTAAGATTATGATGTTTCAACAAACTTGCTCCCTGGCCAAAATAATTGATGAGCAGGCAAAGTTTTACATATATCCAGGAAATCCGGATATTGCCCCTGCCGCAATGCCCGAGATCGCTATACAAAGCTTCGGCACCCGTGGTACATAAGAAAACGGCACCCAGCAGCCAAAAGCCCTGAGGGTAAGTAACTAAAAAATGAATGGCATGATAGGGATTAAGCGCCTGGAAAATGCTAAAATCATCTGCGATATGAATCAGGCCAAGGATTGCGAGCATCGCAAACCAAAGGGACATAATGGGGCCAAACATTTTACCAATACTTGCGGTACCAAACTGTTGTGTAAAGAAAAAAGCGGTAAGTATTCCGAGTACGATATAAACGATCATATGTTGACTGAGGCCCCGAAACCTGGGGAGTTCCTTCAATCCTTCAATGGCAGAGGTAATAGAAATAGGAGGTGTAATGATACCATCTGAAAGCAGGGCGGCGCCACCGATCATAGCCGGGATCACCAGCCATTTACGCCGTCGTCTTACCAGGGCAAATAAAGCAAATATGCCCCCCTCTCCCCTGTTGTCGGCCCTCAAAACCAGTATCACATACTTAACAGTAGTCAGCAGGGTAATGGTCCAGATGATCAATGAAAGCGAACCCAGTATCAATGTTTCGTTAATTATACGATCTTTTATGATAGAGTTAAAAACGTATAAAGGAGAGGTACCAATATCGCCGTATATAATTCCTAAAGCAACAAATAAACCTGCGGCTGTTACTTTATTAACCTTAATTGACACTACATTTATTTTTTAAGTAACAAAACATTCTCAACAAAAGCATCTGCGGGCAGGCTGCTTTGAAAATACCATACAAATGTAAAGTGAAAAGATATAAAAAAACGGAAATACAGTGAAATATTAGGTCAGCCGGTTTCTGAGGATAAAAACACTGTCGTATTTTCTAAAATGCCGGTTGAAACATTACAACTGGGCCTGCTACCAACTATTGGAAACTGTTCACTGAAGAAGAGCTGTTTGATTTTTAGGATTAACCAGATAAGGCGCAAAGTTATGTCCATTAACATTTGGGTCTGCGGGCGATGACTCGAATTTAAATCAGTAACTGCATAAGCAGCCTCTTTTGGATCGGTCACGGCGAAGCCGGGATTCAAAAAATGCGTAGCAAATTTTTTGAAAGATGCAAAAGCAGCTGCGTTGCAGTTACGCAGCCCGCCGGCTGGGGAGGCAAAAGCATTGAATTAAAAGAGAAATTAAATAAGGATATGCTTTGCACCTTATGTGGATAATCCCATTGATTTTTATTATTATCTTCAACGCATCACTAATATATTTAATCCCCGGAAAAATACGCAAGATAAATTAGAACCATCTTATAGAAAGCATGACCCACATCATGGCGATCATACCAATAATTATAATTTGACGGCTCAAAAAATATACGGCTCAAAAAACATTTGGATATTGATACCCACGTTTGGAATCATCTCTTTTATGGTTACCTATGTCATCGCTGCATTTTTATACCCCGGAGGCTCACAGGCCGATCCGGCATCAACAGGATTTAGCTGGATGCACAATTACTGGTGTAATTTATTAAACGAAAAGGCAATGAACGGCGAATACAATACCGCAATGCCCTTTGCTATTTGCGGCATGTTCATTCTATGTCTTTCGCTGGCTATCTTTTGGTACCGGTTTGCGCAAATGGTAAAATTCAGAAAACCCGCTCAAAAAATCATACAATTTTCAGGGATCATTTCAACGTGTACGGGTTTTTTTTTATTTACCCGCTATCACGATATGGTTATTAACATCAGCGGTCTTTTAGCAATTTTCGCAGTTGCGGGTACTTTTACCGGGCTGTACAAAATGGGATGGCAAAAGCTTTTTTGGCTTGGGATTTTCAACCTGGTATTAATAGGAATAAATAATTTCATTTATTATAGCAATGAATTCATTGCCTGGCTGCCGGTTGTTCAAAAAATCACCTTCCTGTTATTTTTATTTTGGATAAGTTTAATTGATATTAGTTTATATAAACTTACCGGCCCAAAACAAATTAATATTAAAGTAAATTCTGGAAATTCAGGATCATGATGATCCTGTTTTACTACATTTTGTATTTTGTTATTTCATTGTAAGCAAGGTGAAATTCTTCATAGAATCCGTAAAAATCCGGATCCACAATTCATTTTTTGCTTTATTTCCTTACCCAACATCGTCCCCGCCGCGGCGGATCTCTCTTCAACTGGATACCCCTTTGGATCTCTTACCGGCGCAGAGATCAGCCCGCGTAGGAACAGGCAACGGCATTGTTCCATTCAAATACTATTACCCTATCACCGGTCTGACCTTCGGGGCCGACCGGTGACAGAACATCATCTACACACAAGCCCCTCACTTTTCAGTAAGGGGCCACAAACAACTATAAATAACTAAGGTGTAAGATCGAAGGTTGATAATTTAAGGTGAAGCAGCATGGTTATCGTGGCCTACACCTTAAACCATCTACCATTGACCCTTTTATTTAATCAGGTTTTTTCCCGTCCAGGAAAGTATTGATGGTGCTTATTTCAGCCTGGTTATTCTCATCAGACTTAACGGTGTAGTTGCTGTAGAAACTTTCTACATCTGCTATGGAATTGTGCAATTCCATATTGCGGCGGAGGTAAGCGGGGACCGTTTCAAACTCATTATTCGGATCGGCCGCGTTAATATTGAATGACAAATTACGCAGTTTTGCAATGCGATCCATAGCCCGGCGCCTTAATTCCTCGGTTTCGTCAGGCAATGCCTGCTCCTCAACCTTGGAAATCATGATGGGCTGAGTTTGTTGTACATTAGGCTTCTCCTCCGCCGATTGATGGGGGTCTTTAACCACCATACGCATTTCGAATGCAGGCTCGTCTTCCTCTACCTTACTTTGCATTGGGGTTGGTTCTTCCACAGTATTGGATTTATTTGCAGGCTGTTGCTCCTCTGCATATATTTTTGAGGGCTTCGCCAAATAGCCACCTGCAGACGAAACAGGTGTGCCAGTTTCTTTATAATGAATAGTTAATTCTGTTTTAGTATTGTTACCAATGGGTGTTTTTTCAAGAGGTACCGGAGTTGTGGGAATATCAAATTCTATTACAGGAACCTGATCTGAGGCCGAAGATATCTCAAAAAAAACAGTATTTTCCTCAAATCTTTGCACAGTATTTTTACCTCGTAATTCTACCTCTTTTTCTTCTTGCTGATTCTCCTTTAACGTGGGCATCATTAATTCATTTACCGCTTTTTCCACCTGCTTTGCCGACTCCTTTTCTTCATCTTTTGCAATTACTTTTGGCTCTGCATTTACCTCAAACTGTAATGTGGGTTGTTTCAGTATTTTTTTCTCTTCTTTTAAAGGCATGTCCAATGTCAGCACAATTTTATCGATCTTCTCATCTTTCTTTTCCGCTTTTGGAAGATTGATCGTTTTTGCAAACGGATCCTTATGTTCAAAGCCGGTAGCAATTAATGTAATGCCAATTCCCGCACCTAAGGTGCTATCGTAACCAAGTCCTAAAATCACGTCGCTGTCATCGCCTGCCTGGCTCAGCAAATAATTTTGAATGATCTCTACTTCATCCATGGTAAATTCATGTTCACCTTCTGCTGAATTGATGTTGATCAATATCCATCTTGCACCACGGATCTCGCTATCATTCAACAAGGGTGAATTCAATGCATTCTCAATGGCCTTCTGTGCCCTGTTTTCCCCTTCTGCGATTGCGCTGCCCAAAATAGCGACTCCGCCATTGCTCATTACGGTACAAACATCCGCAAAATCCACGTTGATCTGCCCGGTACTGTTTATCACATCGGTGATACACTTTGCAGCGGTCGCCAACACATTATCTGCTTTTTCAAATGCTTCCTTCATTTTTAAATTTCCAAACTGGTGACGCAGTTTATCATTGCTGATCACCAGTAATGTATCTACATGGTCCTTTAATAAGCGAATACCTTCCTCCGCCTGCGCAAGTCTTTTTCTTCCCTCGTAAGCAAAGGGAGTGGTAACAATGCCGACGGTGAGTATACCCAGGTCCTTACAGATCTTTGCAAGGATGGGTGCGCCACCCGTACCGGTACCACCACCCATACCCGCAGTTATGAATGCCATCTTGGTATTCACTTCCAGTATGCGTTTTATTTCCTCCAGGCTTTCTTCGGTAGCCTGCCGGCCGATAGCGGGGTTTGCACCTGCGCCTAATCCCTGGGTTAAATGCGGGCCTAACTGTATCTTGTTAGGAACTTTACTTTGCGCAATGGCCTGGGCATCCGTATTACAGATGATAAAATTTACACCTTCAATATTTTGCGAAAACATATGGTTTACTGCATTGCTTCCGCCACCGCCTACACCAATTACTTTAATGATGGACGATTGTTCTTTGGGCAAATCAAAATGTATCATAATTATTTAAATTTGGGTTCCTTCGAAACCTTCCGCCAGGCAGACAGACTACGGGAACTTTTAGAATTTATGCTTTCCATATTCCCTGGTAGTAAGGCAGAAAATCAGGCGCACTGTTTTTAATGGGTTATTAGCAGGTCATTATTCCGGAAAAGAAAAGTTGCCAGGCTATGTTATTAAATTGTATTTATAAATAAAAGAACTTCGAAATATTGATGCCCCCTTAATCTCCGCGCTAACCAGCGGAGAAGGTCTGGAGGCTTGCTTCTTTAAAACTTCGCATCCTCTTCTTCCTTGAACAAATCGATCAAACCAATTTTGAAGGAATCCATAAACCCTTTTAATGATTTACGCTCCCTTACTTTTTTTATATTCACTTTTTGCTCGTAGCCTGTTTCCTTTTCCTGTGTAGCCAATACTTCGTCTACCGGTTGCTGTTGTAAGGCAGCAGGTACAGGCACCCTGCGGAACGATTCTTCGAATTGCTTGTTCTTATTTTCATAATCATTGTATCCCTTCAGTATTAAACCGATACAGGTGCTGTACATTGGTTTGGCCAATTCATCAATATGGCCGCCCGCAAGGTGTTCATTAGGGTAACCTATCCTTGCATTAAGACCGGTAACATATTCTGTTAACTGAATCAAATGCTTTAATTGAGATCCACCACCAGTCAGTATGACACCCCCATTCAGCAAACGGGTGTCTAAACCAACCTGTTTTAAATGATAGGTAACAAAATCCATGATCTCACTCATACGCGCCTGTATAATTGACGCCAGGTTTTTCACGCTGATCTCCTTCGGCTGCATGCCGCGCAACCCGGGAATAGTGATATAAGCATTTAATTTTGCTTCATCACTCAATGCACTTCCGAACTGTACTTTCATTTGTTCGGCCTGTGTTTTTAAAACCCCCAGGCCATTCTTAATATCATTGGTAATATTTTCACCACCAAATGGTATAACCGCTGTGTGCTTTAATATGCCTTCATAAAAAACCGCCAGGTCGGTGGTACCGCCGCCGATATCAACAATCACCACACCTGCTTCCAGGTCCTGGTCGCACATAACAGCGGCAGCCGAAGCTAATGGCTGCAATACAAGGTCGCGGGTGCGAAGTCCGGCTTTTTCTACACTCCGGTTAATATTGCGGATCGCGTTTTTATCACCTGTGATGATGTGAAAATTAGCGCCTACTTTTACCCCGCTGTATCCAATTGGGTTTGGAATATTTTGAAAATTATCTACTGTAAATTCCTGGGGTATCACGTCTATGATCTGGTCACCTGCCGGAATATAGGTCCTGTACTGATCCGCTATCAGCCGGTCCACTTCTTCCTGGCGGATTTCTTCTTCCGTGGTCTGCCGCACAATATCGCCACGGGTTTGCAAACTTTTAATGTGGTGGCCCGCAATACCTACATACACTTCTTCAATTGCCAGGTTCGGGTTGGAATCATAACAGTTCTTCAAAGCCATTTCGATTGCCTTAATGGTTTGGTCGATGTTTAAAACCATACCATGCTGTACGCCATTGCTGTTGGCCCGGCCAAAGCCGAGTATCTCCAGCTTGCCGTATTCATT
>JBDTVX010000059.1:0-17936 GCA_040007015.1 Ferruginibacter sp.
AATATATGAAAAAAAAGCAACTTGTTGCTACAATACTGCTTGCAATGAGAATAACAATTATACAGATAACGCTGGGTATTATTTTCACCTGCTCTTTGTATGCCACTAAAACATCCGGGCAGGAAATCCTGGATAAAAAAGTTTCTATCTCGGTAGAAAACCTGGAGATCAGTAAAATACTGTCAAAAGTACAAAAGCAAACCGGTGTGAAATTTTTGTACAGCTCAAATACTATACAGGCGGATCGTAAAATTTCTTTTTCTGTGATTGATAAAAAACTCGGTGTATTTATTAATGAATTCATCCGGCCCTTATCCATTGATTTTAAAGTGGTGGAAGACCAGATCTTATTATTTCCTGCTAACGGTAACGCACACACTGAAATGGATAGTAGTTCGGTACCCGGTTTACAATTAATGGAGGCAAACACATTGTTTGCGAATGACAATATTGTTACAGGAACGGTAACCGACGACAAAGGCTCGCCGTTAATCGGGGCTACTGTAATGGTTAAGTCAAAAAAAGGTTTCATTACCACTACTGACAATTCCGGTAAATTCAAGTTGGATATTGGTGCGCCGTCTGCTGTGCTGGTGATTAGTTATACTGGTTTTAGTTCAAAGGAAATTAGCGTAACGGCCAACCAGTCAGTTGCAATAAATCTCGTAATTACTGAAAATAACCTGGATGCGGTAATTGTTACCGGCTACACAAAACAAAGTAAAAGGGATGTTACTGGAGCAGTTTCCACGGTTTCTGCAGATGTTGTAGCAAAAACACCGGTAACCGATGTAGGTTCTGTATTACAGGGTCGTGTGGCGGGTGTAAGTGTAGATGCGCAGGGAGGACCCGGCAATACCGCGGTGGTGCGTATCCGGGGCTTTGGCAGCAATGGCAATAATGATGTGCTCTATGTAATTGACGGCGTGCAAATGAGGGGTGGCAGCAATTTAGTAAATCCAAATGATATTGAAACGATCACAGTATTAAAGGACCCCTCCAATACAGCACTGTATGGGGCACAGGGTGGCAATGGTGTAATAGTTATAACTACCAAAACGGGCAAACGTGGGGTAGCGCCTAAACTGGAATACAATGGATACGCATCATGGGAAACACCTATTACCTATCCAAAAAGTTTGAGCCCGCAGGAATATGCCGATGCATACTGGAATTACTTAAAAAATTCCAATTTGCAGTTAACCAGCCAGCTTTATGGATCTGGCGCTACAGCTGTATTACCCGATTACATCGTGGAAAGATCGGGACTGCCTATTTTGGTAGCAGCAGAAGGAAGCCCGATTGTTAGCCCGGCTCTTTACAACCTGAATAGTTACAGGATACTCAAAACAAATAAACAGGGTACAGACTGGTTCCGATCTGTTTTTGATCAAAGTTTTAGCCATAGTCACCAATTGACTTTAAGCGGTGCAACAGATAAAAGTAATTATTCGCTGGGTATGGGTTATCTAAATAATGAGGGCACATTGCTGGGTACTTATTTTACAAGGTATTCTATCAGAGTGAACACAGAATTCAGGCCCGCAACATGGCTTAGAGTGGGCGAAAATATCCAGTTTTCCTATACGCAAAGTGCAGGTTTAAGCAACGGTAATCACAACCCCCAGGGTATATTAGGAGATTTGTATCAGCGCAGTTCACTGATTCCCATGTTTGATATTGCGGGTAACTATTCCGGTCCCAAAGATTTTACCAGTACAACTGCATTGCGGCCCGGTGGTAATAACCCGGTACTTGGTCAAACCAGTGGCAGTAAAGGCGGTAGTGGTTATAACGCCGGTGTGATCGGTTCTGCTTTCGTAGCTGTTGAGCCAATGAAGAATTTAATTTTTGAAAGTAAAATAGGTGTCCAGTTTTATCCTTACAATTATAGCTTCTTTATAGATACTTTTCCTCAAAATGTATTTTCAGCGACTTATAATCAATTTAGCGAAGGTGGAGGCTATAGCAGCGATTTAAGATGGACGAATAAACTATCCTATGAAATTAAGTTAAAGAATATTCATAAAATAACAGCTTTTGCAGCCTATGAATCAAGTAAGGCAAAATCAAGATACAGCCAGGGAACCGTAACCGATCTGCCCTATACCACACCGGGATATCTTAATCTTACCAATGGAACTTTTAATCCTACTATTCCCATGTCGGGCGGTAGTGGCTATGAAAATTCAATTTCTGTTTTTGGAAATATCAATTATTCATTGCTGGATAAATATCTTTTCGGTTTTGTTGCCAGGAGGGATGGCTCTTCTAAATTTGGTCCGCTGAACCGCTACGGGAACTTCCTTTCTTACAGTGGTGGATGGAGGATTTCAAAAGAAAATTTCATGCAGAATCTAAGTTGGTTGAATGATTTGAAATTGCGGGTGGCCTATGGAGAAAATGGTAATAATGCTATTCCCCAGGATCTATACCTTGATCGTTATACATTAAGCGGATATGTAAATTACAGCAGCTACGCTATTAACGGCGCGAATGATTCAGCTTTTACCGGGGCCGGCTTGTACCAGCTCGGCAATCCTTATGTTCATTGGGAAACTAATAAAACAACCAATATAGGTTTTGATGCAACCTTATTCAACAACAGGCTCAATGTTTCTTTCAGCTGGTTTAACCGGGTCACAAAAGATTTGCTGGCAGTACCACCGATAACAGGGTTACGGGGCGACGCACTCGCGCCTTTTGAAAATATAATGGAATTTTCCAATAAGGGAATGGAGCTTGAGATAGGGTATAATAATCAAATCGGCAATGTTAAGTATGATATGAATTTCAATATTGCCACCTATCGTAATAATGTCAATTATATAAGCAGCGACAGCGCTGCGCATATTGATGGTAATGCATATGCCCCTACAGCTTTCTCGTTGACACGAAGTGTGGTAGGCATGCCGGTGTCCACATTTTTTGGCTATGTACAGGAAGGAATATTTCAATCTGCAGACGACTTCACCAGGAATGGAGTAGCCCATGGCAGCCTTACTGCTGCCACAGCAGCCGGTCATTTCAGGTTCAAGGATTTAAACGGTGACAAAAAGATAAATAATGATGACCGCACTTTTATTGGCAACCCGCATCCAAAGTTCAGTTACGGTTATAACTTAAACCTGAGTTATAAAAACTTTGACCTCGGCATATTCCTGCAGGGGATAGCGGGCAATAAAATTTTCAACTATTGGAGGGCTTACAGCGTATTTCCGGGTGCACAGGGAGAAGGCGCTAATGATACCTGGAGTACAACTAACACCGCTGCTAAATTGCCGATATGGAGTAGTACAGCATCCATCGACAATACCCCATCGAGTTTTTTTATAGAAGATGGATCTTATCTGAGATTGAAAAGTCTCCAGGTCGGTTACACTTTGTCTCCGAAAAAAGCCTTTAATAAAATAAGGATTTATGTGCAGGGCTATAACCTTGCCACTTTCACCAAATATACAGGAATAGATCCCGAAATAAGTACAGGAAGCGCTACAAATATAGGCGTGGATTTTGGAGGCAATTACCCCATTTCGAGAAAAATTGTTTTGGGTGTCAATTTCGGATTATAAAAAATATTTTAAATGACTTTCAATATGAAAAAATTATCAATCATCCTGTTGTCAGTAATAATCATCAATACAGGATGCAAAAAGAACTTTCTGGATGTACCTTCTACTACAGGGGTTACACTGGAAGAACTTTCCAACAAAACGGGCGTTCAGCAATTATTAGTAGGCGCGTATCATGACGTTACCGGGTTAACAGTAAAATCGGGCTGGTGGAGTACCACCGGCACCAATTGGATGTATGGCGACATTACCTCCGGCGATGCTTACCGGGGTGGTTCAAACGATGGGGAGGGATTGGATCTTGAGCATTTTCAGTCCCTGCCAACGTCCACTTTACTTGCCTCCAAATGGAGGACGGTTTATGATGGTGTGGCTCGCTGCAATAAATTGATACTCGCGGCAAATGCCGCTACCGATATGACGGATGCTGAAAAAACCCTGGCGATTGCGGAAGCGAGGTTCTTGCGGGGCCATTTTCATTTTGAAGCAAAAAAAATGTGGAACAAAGTGCCGTATATAGATGAAACGATTGTGGATTTCAAAGTTTCAAATGAAGAGGACATCTGGCCAAAAATAGAAGCTGACTTCCAGTTTGCAATGGATAATATGCCTGCCATACAAAAATATAAAGGACAGGGCAATAAATGGACGGCGGCTTGCTATCTTGCCAAAGCTTATATGTTTGAGAAAAAATTTACAGAAGCCAGGGCTTTATTAAATACTATTATCCCCGCGGCTTACGGGGGCGGGGGCAGTGGCGTAACTGCGCAGGGTCAGCCGTATGCCCTAATGGCGAATTTTGATGCGAATTTTGATGCCGGCACTGAAAACAGCCCTGAACATATTTTTCAAATACAGTTTTCGGCGAATGATGGCTCAAACGGGGGCAATGCAAATATTGGTGATATTGCCAGTCAGCCAAATTTTTATCCGTTAACAAGCTATCAGCAAACATGGAAACAACCTTCTTATAACCTTGTAAATTCTTTTAAAACAACTGCAGATGGCTTGCCATTGCTGGATAGCTACAATGATGAAAATATGACCAATGATGAGAATGTAAAAGGGTCGGAATATTACAATACCTACCAGGAACCCGTAGATCCGCGTTTAGACTGGACCGTAGGAAGAAGGGGAATTCCCTACTTAGACTGGACCACACCATCTTACTATAGCGGATACGGCAGTAACCCAGGCAGTGATCCCGATTATGGATGGATTAATGACCGCAGTTTTGGAGGCCCTTACACACCTGTAAAAAATAATTTCAGGTATAATAATAATAATTTTGCAAAATATTTTGAAAATTATGCACAATATTATATGCTTACAAGCGCCGTCAATGTTAGCATTATACGTTTTGCGGATGTATTGCTTTGGGCGGCGGAATGTGAAGTAGAAGCAGGCAGCATCGATAAAGCAAGAACCTTTGTGAATTTTATCCGCAACAGGGCAAAGACAGGCCGGCAGGTAGAAGTGGTATATGATGATATTGGTGGATACCTGGCTTCCGCTAATTACCTGGTAGATACTTATAAAACCCCCTGGGCAGATCAGGCTACGGCACGCAAAGCCGTTCGTTTTGAAAGAAGACTGGAACTGGCAATGGAAGGCCATCGCTTTTTTGATTTGGTACGCTGGGGAATTGCGGCGGATTATATCAACGCCTATCTGCAAACAGAAAAACTAAGATCGCCTGCTAATCTTACCGGGGTAACATTTACCGCAAGTAAAAATGAATATTTCCCCATACCACAATTGGAAATCGATCTGAACAATAAAATAAAACAAAACCCCGGGTATTAAAAATATGGTTCTATGAGCATTTAATAGCCGCAGAAAGTATATTTTTTTTGCGGCTATTTAGTAAAAGGCATCCGGCGCTTCTATTTATTATTTAGTATGAAAAACATTTTCCTTTTACCGTTCCGTAAAGATATCCGGTTATTTTTCGGCAAAAATATCCGGACATACTTTAAAAATTACCGGCGTAAAATGGTTCGTCCGAATTCCTGTTGTATTTATTTAATACTCCTTTTTTGGTGTACCGCTCACGTTAATGCACAAACGCAAAAAAAAGTTTTATATGCAAGGGCGTATTACCTTAACACATCTGGCAATGATGAAAACAAAGGTACCAGGAATAGCCCCTGGAAAACGATCCAAAAAATTAATTCTATTTATTTAAGCGCCGGGGATACGGTATTATTTAAAGCGGGCCAAATTTTCATAGGCACGCTGTTGTTGGATTCTAACAGCGAGGGGCGCCGAGGCCAACCAATACTGGTTACGGCGTATGGCAAAGGAAAGAGCATAATAGATGCAGGAAATGAATCCGCTATGATTATTAAGAAAACAAAATTTATTACCATAAAAAAATTAAAACTGTCCGGTTCAGGAAGAAAGAATGGCAATTCGGGAAATGGCTTATCGCTGTTAAATTGCAGCAATGTGCTTGTGAATGACCTTGATATAAGCGGGTTCCGTAATTCAGGCGTGTCGGTGTATACATCTTCGGATATACGGGTTATTGGAGTGGATGCCCATGATAATGGTTTTGCCGGTATTTCAATATCGGGCGAATACCTGTTAAAGAAGAGTTGTAGTAATGTATACATCGGCTATTGTAAAGCATTTAACAATCCTGGCAGCCCTGTTATTTTAGATAATCACAGCGGCAATGGCATTGTAGCCGGCAACTGCAGTAAGCTAACGATTGAATACTGTGTTGCTACAGACAACGGATGGGATATGCCCCGCATTGGCAATGGCCCGGTCGGTATTTGGTGCTATGAAGCGGACAGTGTAGTAATACAGCATTGTATTTCTTATCGCAATAAAACTTCTGTCGGCGGCGATGATGGTGGCGGCTTTGACCTGGATGGTGGTGTTACCAATTCCGTGATCCAGTATTGCCTCTCTTATGAAAACCAGGGAAGCGGATTTGGCATATTTCAATACGCAGGTGCAAGCGCCTGGCATAACAATACCATCCGTTATAATATCAGCGAAAACGATGGTACGGTATCTGCAGCCCGCGCCGGTATTTATATATGGAACAGTTCGGACGATTCCTTGCAATTTTATAATTGCCTTATCTACAACAACACTATTTATAACGGCAAGGGTTACGCGATAAACTTTGCGGGCCAAAGCCAAAGAAAAGGTTTTTTATTGTACAACAATATTTTTGTTGCCGGTGATACCCTGTTAAAAGGTAAAAGATCGAATGATACTTTTTTGGCGAATGACTGGTGGAGCTTAAAAAATAAATTTAACATCGAAGGAATAATTAACCTGGAAGAATGGGCAAAGAAAAGCGGGCAGGAAATAATGGCAGGAAAAGTAGTGGGATTAAATAAAGACCCCGGCTTTAAAAAAACAGGTGGTTCAACCCTAACGTCTTGCCGGGGATTAAAATTATTTGATCCTTATAAAATTTCATCTCATTCACCTCTAAGTCGAATGGGGCTTAACCTGCATATTTTATACGGTATTGAAACCGGGGGCGTTGATTTTAATGGCCAACCTGCCCCGGTAAAGGGCATCGGCGCCAGTTTTATAAAGGATTAACTTTGTGGGTGTTTATCTAATTTTTACATGGATGATATCTTTAAAAACACATCTTCCCTGAAAATTATACTTGTTAAACTTACCAATTTATGAAGCGATTAATTTTTGCGGGCCTGCTTATAATGATTGGATATCCAATGGCAGCGCAGCAGTCAAAAAAAATAGAAAAGCTACCGACACATATGGGGGAATTGTGGACCGATACCGACGGCAATCCTATTAATGCACATGGCGCCGGTATACTGGTATATGAGGGCACTTATTATATGTTTGGGGAAATTAAAAAAGGGGTAACATGGCAGGTACCCGGGCAGTCCTGGGAAGATTTCCGTGTGCCCGCAGGCGGGGTCTCCTGCTATTCTTCGAAGGACCTGGTTAAATGGAAAAGTGAAGGAATAGCATTGCAGCCGGTGACAGGTGATCCGAAAAATGACCTGGATACGGGAAGAGTTATTGAGCGCCCTAAAGTTGTTTACAATATAAAAACTAAAAAATTTGTGATGTGGATGCATATAGATAAGAACGATTACAGCTATTCACAGTCGGGTGTAGCCACCAGCGATCAACCGGCCGGGCCATATAAATACCTGGGCAGTGTAAAGCCCAACGGGCAAATGGCGCGTGATATGACCGTATTCAAAGATGAGGATGAAAAGGCATACCTTATCTATTCTTCAGAGTCAAATAAAACAATGCACGTTTGTCTTTTGTCGGACGATTATCTTGCACCCACTACAACGTATAGTCGCATTACATCGGCCATCAACAGGGAAGCCCCCGCGGTGTTTAAGTACAATAAGAAATATTATCTTATTACATCAGATTGCAGTGGCTGGTCGCCCAATCCCGCTACCTATGCGGTAGCTGATAACCTGCTGGGTGAATGGAAGCAAAAGGGCGATCCCTGCAAGGGTGCCGGTGCCGAAAATACTTTTCAGTCGCAAAGTACATTTGTACTGCCCATGCCGGGTCATAAAGATGTTTTTATTTTTATGGCCGACCGCTGGAACAAATCAAACCTTGAAGATTCGAGATATGTTTGGCTGCCATTAAAAATGATAAATGGACAGCCCGAAATAAGTGTCAGTAGTAAGTACTAAGTTGTGAGATTCATCATTGCCATTATGAAAAAAGCTACATCGTTATTATTGCTTATTGCATGTTTTCAGCGAATCACTTTTTCACAAAATATGCCGCTGCATTCGAAACTGTTTTTTACTTCAAAAGAAAAAAGCCGGGTTTCCATAGACTCGATCTACCGGTACCGGCTGAGCGCTTTCGATTCATCCGGCAATCCTGTATCCTATACTGTCAAAAGTTTGCCATCATGGCTGCACTATGATGCCACTACACATTTCATTTCCGGGAAGCCGTTGAAACCAGGCCAATATCCTGTACACATTATTGCTTCGAATACGGATACTATGGCGCACCAGCGGTTTATGCTTACCGTGTACAATGGCAAAACCACTAATATTCTTTGCCTGGGCAATTCAATAACCAACGGCACGGATAAATATAACAGTTACCGCCGCTCGTTATGGCAATTGCTGCATAAAAACAATTATAATATTGATTTTGTTGGATCATGGAGCAGCCACCATATGGGCGGAGAAGTGCCCAGCCCTGATTTTGACATGGATCATGACGGCCATTCGGGCTGGACAGCCGCGGATGTTTTAAACCCTCCGGACTGGGATAAGCAAAGAGGGAATATCCATAAATGGCTGCAGACTTATTCGCCCGGGATCGTTTTGATCGAATTTGGTACCAATGAGGTTTTCCAATGCGTGGCTGTTGCCGATGCGCTAAAAAGTATAGCTGATATTATTGATAGCTTGCGAAAAAACAATGCAGGAGTCAAAATTTTCCTGGCGCAAATTCCACCACTTGGCCAGCAATGGGCGCCTAAAAAATTATGTGGTAACGATACCGCATATGCGCAGAAAGTAATAGCATTCAATAAAGCAATAAAGGAATTTGGGGGTAAAAAAAATACCGCTGCTTCCCCGGTCATAATTGTGGATCAATATACTGGTATGAATCCTGCGAAAAATATGTATGACGATATACATCCAAACGACAGCGGTGAAAAGAAAATGGCGGAAAAATGGTTTGCTGCTATGCGGCCTTATTTAAATAAGTTATAAAAATAGCTTGCCAATATATTCACAATCGGAACACATTCCAAAGTAAAAAGAGACATTTGGCGCAAGCGGATGCTGGTACCCAAGACCAGGTCCGGAAAGCCTAAGCTTTTAAATGATGCCAGCCCGGTCATCCAAAATAAACATTTATGAATTGTCAATTAACAAGTATTTAATAAACAGATAAATAATTTGTACTGAAAATTAAGAGATGAACTGTGTTATCATTGACGATAATAAAATGGCCCGCACCGTCATAAAGCACCTGGCTTTAGAGGTAACGGGATTAACTGTTGCGGGGGAGTGTTCCAATTCAATGGAAGCTTATAACCTTACCCGGTCGCAGCCTGTTGACCTGTTGTTTCTCGAATCGAAATGAAGGAAAGGAGCGGTCGTGGCTAACCCGCAGCCTGGGCGACAAAAAGCCCATCATCGTTTTTATAACTTCCAAAAGGGATTATGCGGTTGACGCCTTTGAATTGAATGTGGCGGATTATATAGTAAAGCCCATTACACCTTCCCGTTTTTTACAGTCGGTGGAAAAGGCCCGTGAGATTTACAATAGTAATAAAGCGGATGTTACTGTTGGCGGGAAAGAATTTGTCTTCTTCAGGGATAATGGAATTTTGAAACGTTTACTGGTTGAAGACATTGATTTTCTTGAAGCAATGGCTGATTATGTACAAGTTTTTACGCAGCAAAAATTCCATGCCGTACATACCACACTGAAAAAGTTAGAAGAAAAATTACCGGCCAATAAATTCCTTCGTGTATACCGCTCCTCTATTGTCGCCGTTGGTAAAATTGATAAAGGTGAAGAAGGTGTCACTGTCATCAACAATAAACCTGTGCCGGTGGCAGACGCTTATCGCAACGCATTGAACAGGCGGCTGAATGTACTTTAATGTACCAAAAATCTAAATGGGCTAATGCGTTAATGATGGCCCCTACGACCGTTGGCTTTTTTTCACCGGCACTCCATGATCGTACAATTTAATCCCGGCGATTTTAACCTTGATGACATTCACTCAAACCTGGCAGCTACCGGGTCAAATTTAATTATTAAGATAAACAACACCCCGGTTAACAGGATGTGAGTAATTGACAGCTGGTCTTATTTAAAGAGTTTCACTTTTTTAGATCCGCATAACTAATGAGTTGAATATTTTTCTTTCTGAGAGCTTCTTTTACATGTGGGTTTGTCCATACATCTACCACTCCCTGGCGGTCCTCAGCAACATTTTCATAACCGGTATGATAAATCGCACGCATCTCAGGACTGTCCAGGGCAGGATGATCAACAAATAGGTATGTTATACCGGGTTTAAGACTGTCAAGCATATTCAAAAAACTCTTTAATTTTTCATCAGCCGTTCCCCGCGGGCCTTTGTATCCGATCGATTGCACGCCCAATTCTTCCAGGTCAATATTGATATTGTATTCTTTCACTAATTTTTTAACAAGCGCTTTTACTTCCTTATCCAGGTCGGTGCAACCCATATGGGAAGACACATGACTGATCCGTGGAATTTTCTTCATTCCCATTTCTATCTGCGCACGAAATTCTTTTTCAATATCGGCTATCTTCCAAGGATTTTCTTTAATCGATTGACCGGGATAGTTTTTGTTGGGAAACACCATCGGGTAGAAATAACCATTGCTATCTTTGAGGCTTGCGCAATCTGACACGGGTCGCCATTTAACGCTCTCCCATTCGCTCGTAAGCGCCAGGTGAATACCCACGTCTACCCCGGGGTTTTCCTGCAACAGCTTCACCGCTTCCGGGAACCAGGGAGACGCCACAATTACCTCGATAGAAGTTTCAATACCTTTTTTATTAGCACTGATCAATGCCTCATTGCCGGCGTGTGAAAAGCCCATATCATCCCCTCTCACAATCAGGCGGGCGGCTTTTGGTTGTGCGGGTGATACCACGTAAGCCAGCAGTAAAAGAAGAGGGCAAACTATTTTTTTCATAACATAATATTTTAATCTGTACCAAAGTCTTTAAATAAAGACTGAGCTTGTATGAAAGGCTTTTAGCGGCAATTAATCAATTCGATTTTCTTACCATTACAAAATAATTGCTGCCAATATTGTTTGCCTTGGCATCAGCCGCGGGCAATAGTACGCTTCCCTTTGCAAAACGTTTACTGTATACATTAAAGTAGCGGTACTGTGCCACTATTTTGCCGGGCTCTTTTTTAAATGTCCTTAGCCATTTTGGAATAGTGGAATGTTTTAAATTGTCTAAAATTTCGTAAGCTACATATACCATGGCATTTTCATCAATATCAAAAGATAGAAAACCGTCGCCTGATTTGCCTGCATCATTTATGTCGGTTTTTATATAGGTAAGTCCTTCGTAATTGTCAAGGTTGCTGAAGTTAATTTCTTCTGTATCGGAAGTGGGAACAGTGTCTTTGCTGTTAAACCAGGGGGTTTCGCCTGTAAGCATTTTTGAAATCTTATAGGCAACGCCTTCCATCGTAATGGGATTTGTAACGAGTACTTCATTTTTAATTTTGGCTGCGACAAATAAACTATATGATCCTGTTGCAAATTCATTGTCTTCATCCGTAACGCGAATGGTTAGCCGGTATAAACCCTTTTCTAGTGGAATGCCTTTTAAAATTCCGCCAGGATATAGCTGAATACCAGGCGGCAGTTTACTTGCAGGATCTGTTGTAAATAAAATATTTCCATTTCCTGTTGCAATTAATTTTTGCTCGTAATAGCTGCCGGATATTGCATCGGGTAGTTTATTCAGGATCAATGCCGGCATGCTATTTACTTTAACAACAGTGGTTGCAACAGAAAATTTCCCCTTATTGTCGTATGCAATCGCTTCAATAAGATTGTCGCCTTTTGCAGGAATAATAGTAGTTGTAAAAGGTTGCTTTTTGAGCGACCTTACAAGCTTTTTATTTTGATACAGTTCCACGGTTGAAATGATCCCATCCGGATCTTTTGCAAATATTTCAACGGCAGTCTCCTCGCCTTCTTCTGCCTGTTGCGCATACGTTGGTTTAATAAAAAAAACATGCGGATATTTGTTGCCGTCATTAATTTTAGAATAGGCCCATCCCGTTAGATCCTGTGTGCTGGCCGCATTCCATTGAACACCATGGCCAATGCCCTTAAAATTTGAATACCTGGGATTAACGCCGGTAACCCATGTGTTACCCGTATCACTTGTGTAGCCGTTCAATATTCTTATTGCGGCAACCTGTTTTTTTAAATTCCTGGAGAACCAGTCCGTTTCACCCTGGTTTGCCCAAATGGGTATATCTTTTACTGTTGATGAATCACCCTTAAAACTCATGCCCATTGGTATTGCTGCGGCAAAATAACCAGGGTATTGCTGTATAATCCCATAGGTTCCCTCCCCGCCCATAGAAAACCCGCATACATAGATTCTTTGCGGATCTGCATTATGGCTGGTGATAAGTTCATCCATTACTTTTTTAAGATTGGCGAAATGTTGTTTCCATCCGCGTGATGTTGCGGGGGCTATAATATAAGTTGGAATGGCTTGTGTATTGGCGCCAAAGTTGTGCCACATACGCACCGGCGGATCAACCGTGTTCCTTAGCGTAGCATGGTAATCTATACCGCAACACCCGTGCATAAATAATGCAACAGGGTACTTTTTTCCCGGCTCCATATTAGCCGGTGTATACAAATAGTATTCAGTGGAATCTTCTTTATGCCAGGTCCATTGCGGGAAACCTTTGTAATCGATTTCCTGCGCCATCATTGCACCAGGAAAGATTTGCAGGCCGGTAAATATTACAACTGACAGCGCAAGCTTTTTTACTATCATCTTTATATTTTATAGCTAATTATATAACATATCAACGGTCTGGTAAGCTGTATCAAAGCGAAACAAAATAACACTTTTTTACTGCTAAACAATTGCTTTTTTGGTTAATACCGGCATTTGTTTTTCATGGCGTAATCCCTGTTTGCTTAATTGAGCCGGCAGGCTTGTGTCCTTCTGCAGCATCCCATTATAAATCTTTTTAGAACATTATCTTACCTTAATATCGTAACTGTTTTATTGTCCGCTCTGTGGATGGTTAGTATGCCACCTTTTGCAAGCGGCTTCCATTCATAGCCTTCTGCAGTATTATTTTCCACCGCTTTTGTTTTATCAAATAAAACTACTGCAGGCTTCTTTGTTAAGCGCAATGATTCCGTACCCATTTCATCAAATGTGGTGTAATAGACATTAATATTAGAGGTATCAGTTTCGGCAGGAAAATAATTTTTATACAAGCTTCCCGAGTAATCTGCCCGCTGAATAACTGAGGTTGTTGAAAGAATATGATCCCTATCAACCGGTGCCAGCGCCGGGTTTGCAGACATTGCACGCAGGTAGTGGCGAACATAATCGCCATAGCCATCCGTTAACCAAACATCATCCTGTGGATACCTGTTCTTACCGTCAACATCCACCATATAGGTACACCAGTTTAACTGTAGTATGGCATTATTATAATTTGTGCTGTCGCCGGTAAGCGACACATATAATAATTCAGCGGCAGCCTGTCTTGCTGTATGGCTATTGCCCGGCACCTGGTAAGCGGTTTGCTCGTTTATAACGGTAACCCCGTATTTCTTCCATTTGGTATTACTGAGTTTTTTATACACCCAATCAATAATACTTTTTACCTCCGATTTCCAACCAGGAAAGTATTCGGGATGTTCCATCATGAACCGCGCAAATGTGACCGCATTTATTTGGGTATCGCTCCATCCCGGGATATCTTCGAAGAATGGGCCCCACTTATTATTTTGCATTGGATATTTTTTCATCCAGGCCAATATAAGATCAAAAGCTTTTTTGTATTCTTCCGTTTCACCTTTATTCAATTTTATGAGGTCCAGGAACAATGACATGGTGGGCGCCCAGTTGCTGGTATAGCTATTGCCCGTATTGCCTGTGCCATAATTGTTGTTATTATTAATTTGTGCTACTTCGCCTGTAACTGCATTTACTTTAAAAGGTAAAGGCGAATTATTTTCATCACCGGTTTTGATATGTGCAGCGAGGGTATTGGCAATTTTTATAGCCGCGTCAAGATATACATCACGCTGGTAGATCTTATACACCTGGATTAATTCCAGGCCAAATGAACCAGCTTTGTCGGGCTGTGTAATGTCTTTCCCGATGATCATATCACCATCATAGACCCCCGAATATTCCAGCGTGTTATACGGGAAAGGAATGTTGGGCCATTTCACATTTATGGGTGATAACCCATGGCACAAATAATAATCAGCCAGGAAGCGCAGATTTTCTTTTACGTTTTCGTTACCGGTATATTGATAATATAAAACCCATGATGATATAGCCATGCTAAACTGGTCGCCGCCAATACCGCGGTAATCATTATGCGGCGTTTTCCAAACCTGGTGATTCATGTAATAAGGAAGACCGTTCATATCGCGGCGCATGGTATCCCAAAAATTCCAAACCAGTTTTATAACCTGATCATAAGCTACTGACGGATCAGGATTATACCATGGAACAATGTGTCTGTTTTTATCAGTCCTGATATTGTGATATTGTAATTTTTCCTGCGCAGTTGAATTATTCGCAGAAATAAAAATAACAATATATAAAGCAAAGAACTTTTTCATGATCGGGGTTGTTTATAAAAAAATGAATGGAAAAAACAGGTCTCATCTGTAAATTGCTTTAAACGAATAATTACCTGACCCCGCTTCAACAACTGCATATCCTTTCTCATACCGGTTTACTTTCAATGCATTTCCGCTTTCTGTAACAGCTGCATTTTCTTTTGAAGGTATATAAATGGTTGCCTGCGTATTCCCGGGAATAGAAACATTCAATATAAAATCAGCACCACTGATTTTCCAATCGCTTTCGATTTTTCCCCTTACTGAAATATAACTGCCCCTGGCCCAGGTAAGATCACCTGCGGGCTGTGGCTTAATAACTATTTTTTCAAAACCTGGCGCCGCTACATTGATCCCAAGCAGCGAACGATAGAACCATTCATCGACAGAACCAAACATGGGATGGTTTTGTGAGGGGCCACTTTCGGGATAGGCCCAGGTTTCCCATAATGTGGTTGCACCATTTGCGATCATATTTCCCCACCCGGGATAATCCCTTTGATTGGCGATCCTGTAAGCTATATCATTCATATTATTTTCCCTCAAAATATCGAACATCATCATTGTTGAAAAGATACCCGTTGATAAATGCCAGTTATGCCTTTCAAACTCACTCATCAATATTTTAAATGCAGCATCTTTTTTTGGCGCCATGCCGTACCACAAAGCCAGTATCTGTGCGCTTTGTGTGGCATTATCAAAACGGCCCGTATTAGCAACATAGTATCGGTTGCCTATTGCATCTTTAATTCTGTCAGCCAGTTTTGAATACTTCAGGGAGTCTTCCTTTTTACCAAGTATAACCGCAAATTCTTCCGCGAGCCTGGCATGATGATAGTAAAATAAAGAGGCACTGAACGATTCAGGTTTTGTATCCAGCGCTTCATGATCGCTGATGTCCCAATAGAATAAATTATTGATCGCCTTCGATTGCAAAAAATTCATTTGCTTTACAAATGCCGCGTAATTATTTTCGATGACTCTTTTATCCCCATAATAATCATACAACTGTTTTTGTAAAAAAGAAAATCCCAATTCCCAGCCCAACGGGCCCGACTCGCCACCATATCCCCTGTCTGCAATTCCAGTGTAAGGCGCAATTTCAGTAATGCCGCCATCGGGTTGCTGTTCATTGGCAAAATCATTAACAGCTTTACGGTAAAAACCTGTCATATCATAATTGTATATAAAAGCGTTGGAACTTACTACCATGTCTGCGCCATAACCCATTTTCTCGCGTGCGGGGCAATCCGACTGAACACTGAATACATTGCTCATAAATGTCCATTGGATCACTTCGTGCAGTTTTGTAAACATATCGTTGGAACAGGAAAATATTCCATTCAATGGCATATCGCTGTTCATTCTTAATCCTTCGATATCACCCGTTGCTGGCTTCCCCGGCCAACCGGTGATTTCTACATAACGAAAACCATGAAATGTAAACCTGGGATTCCATATTTCTGCGCCCCCACCTTTTAAAATATAAGCATCTTCCTGCCACGCCGTTTCCGGCGCGCCGGGACCACCTTTAATTCCACCTTTTTTTATTTGTGTGGCAACAGTGGTCATATAGTTTAGTGAGCCATTTTTCCAAAGGGCCTCACCAAAACGTAATGTGATTATTGTTCCCGCAGGACCGCTAACTCTAATGCGCGCAACACCGGCAAAGTTTTGTCCCATATCAACAATAAAAGTATCTTTTGATGGCTCCGTTATTTTAACAGGCTTAATAAGTTTTGTAATTTTTATAGCAGGCTGCATTTGTGCGGTCAATATCCCGGAAGGGTCTTTAACAGCTACGGCATTCTTCCAGGCGCTCTTGTCTTCACCGGTTGTGTTCCAGTTTTTTTGTTCAAGCCTTGCATCATATTTTTCACCCAGGTAAACATTGTTACGAATAACAGGGCCGGGAGCAGTCTGCCAGGTTTCATCTGTTATAATCCTGGCTGCTGAACCATCATTATAGGTAAGATGAATCTCCGCTTTTACGCAGGGCCTTCCCGTTTCCTGGATCTTTCTCAGATCGTACCTGCCGAAGATGCGCATTGGCAAAGGATTCCACCAACCGCTGCCCAGCATTATGCCGGCAACATTATCTCCTTTTTCTAACATGCCGGTGATATCATAAACAGCATACAGCGCTTCTTTTTTGTAAGTAGTAAACCCAGGATCCAAAACATGATCACCAATTTTCTGCCCATTCAAAAACGCTTCGTAATAGCCAAGCCCACTGATGTATAATCTTGCTGTCACGATTTTTTTTCTGGCGGAAAATACTTTTCTCAGCAAAGGCATCGGGTCGTCTTTATAATAATCTTCGTCGCGCTCGGGGTTTCTACTACCGTCACTTATCCATTTTGCGGTCCAATCCTTTTGATCCAGCATAGCTGTTTCAAACGAATTGATTTCGCTCCAGGAAGATGCTTCATTTTTTTGGTTGAACACTTTTATTCTCCAGTAATATTTCGTGAATGACCTCAATTCACTACCCGCATATTCCACCTGAATATTTTGCCGGGAAGTAATTCTGCCGCTTGACCATGAATTGCCTTTACCCTGCCGTGCCTGTTTTAAATTATCGCTTACAATAATTTCATATGCCGATTGAAACTGGTTTCTTTCTATACTATTAAAGGTCCAGCCAAAACGTGGAACCTTTGTGTCAATCCCTAAAGGATCATCCAGGTATTCGCAGGTAAGTGTAGCCGGCTGCAATGGCAATGCAATGCAGTGTAATACAAGCAATAAACAAAAATTGATTGTGATAGCAAGTGCTTTTTTCACTGGAATTCATTTTTATGTGTGAAATGTAAAATATATTTTCTTTGATACAAGTCGATGATAATTTTTTTTCACAAATCAGTTTTATTGGACAACATAGACACATAGATTACATAGGTACTAAAGTGTTGAATCATTTTTGTATTTTTGCTGTTCCACATTAGCACATTAGCACATTAGCACATTAGCACATTAGCACATTAGCACATTA
>JBDTVX010000060.1:0-17883 GCA_040007015.1 Ferruginibacter sp.
ATGAGATAGATGTATGATGTATGATGTATGATTTTGCGGCTTGTCATCTTCCTTCATTGTTCAAGGGTATCAATGTTTCAACAGTCACAGGGTTCAATGTCAACAGGGTAGCAGCATCCATAGGCTATCAACGGTTACGGGGTTCAGCGTTCACTTGGCATCAACGTTCACTGGGTAGTAACGTTCACTGGGTATCAACGTTCACTGGGTAGTAACGTTCACTGGGTTCCAACGTTCACTGGGTATCAACGTTCACTGAGTTCCAACATCCACGGGTTTCACCCGTGGTTATTCATATTCAACCCCTTCGGGGTTTTGAGATTTTTTAATAGCATTCATTATTCAATTATTTGATTTTATTCTGCCATCTGTTTGGGCCGGATCTATTGGTTTTCTTCATTTTTACATTTTCAAATTTTTACATTTGCACATTGCGTTAGCGCATTAGCTAATTAATTTTTATTCCGCTCTCAAACTTTTCACCGGGTTGGCAACTGCTGCCTTTACAGCCTGGAAACCTACTGTGCATGCTGCTACCAGGAAGGAGATCACCAACGCCGCTACAAAATACCCTGCATGCAGGGGAATGCGGTTGGCGAAGGTTTGCAGCCAACTGCTCATTGCGAAATATCCCAATGGTGCAGCTACCACAAATGACATCAATAACAGCCAGGTAAATTCCATAGAGAACAGGTACACGATACCCCTTACGGATGCACCCAATACTTTACGGATACCAATTTCCTTTTGCCGCTGCTGCGCAAGAAAAGAAACCAGGCCGTACAGACCCAGGCACCCAATCAGGATGGCCAGCAATACAAATATTTTGAACCCCTGGTACATGATGTCCTCCAATACATAGAAGGCCTTTTTGTCCATATAATAATCCAGTGTCATCGCTTTATAAATCTGACCGGGAAATAAAGACTGCCAGTTTTTTTGAATATAAGAGAGCGTATTGGAAGTATTGGCTTTATCCATTCTTATGGCGGCCATGCTTACCCAGTTAGTACCGTAAAAAAGCATACAGGGCATGATGGATTGCTGCAGCGAAACGTTGAAAAAGTCGTCTGTTACCCCTACGATGGTAGCAAATTGCCTGTCTCCCACTACGACCTCCTGGCCGATCGCTTCATCGGCTGTTTTAAAACCCATCGCGGCAGCGCCCTTTTTATTCAGTAAAATATTATAGCGTTTAATGCTATCCGATAGTGTTACTTTATCCGGCTCCTGCAGGTTCCTTCCCGCTATTAATTTGATATTGAATACAGACAAATAATGAGGGTCCACAAATTTACGCTCGCTGTTAAAACTACCCGCTTTGCCTGCCTCCCTCCTGCGCAAATCAACGAATCCATTACTGGCGGAAGTGGGTGGCCCCGAACTAAAGGAAACTTCTTTTACCTGTGCCCGGCTCAATAACTGGTTGCGGAATACGGCCAGCTTTTGGAGGTCATTTTCAGGAAGTTCCACCGTCAGTATTCCGTCCTTTTGATAGCCCAGTTCACGGTTATGAAAATAACGCATCTGCATGGCTACCACGATTGTTCCGATGATCAGTAACTGTGATACGGTAAACTGTGTTATTACCAACACTTTCCGGAAAGAAAAACGGTTTGAAAAGCCCGTATGCTTTACTTTTACAGCTTGTTTCAATGCCTGTATCGACTGATAGGAAGCCATTAGTTTTGCAGGGTAATAGCCGGCTAAAAAAGTGATCACCAAACAAAGGGCGGCCAGGAAAATAATAATGGTTTGATCGATGTGGAGATCCAGCTCTACAATAAAAGAAAGGTAATTATTGAAGGCATTTAAAAAATAGTCTGCCAATAATACCGCAATGGCGGAAGCAATAATGGTAACTATCAGTGTTTCACCCATGAAACGTAATACCAGTTCATAATTGCGGCTTCCCAGTGTTTTACGGATGCCGATTTCTTTGGCACGCTTTAGTGATTGAACGGTTGCAAGATTAATAAAATTAATACAGGACGTAAGCAATACAATCATCCCCATGATCACAAAAGCAAGTACCAATATGGATGGCGTGGTATAAAAAGTGCCGCCGTATTTTTCATCGGCGTGCACTTCTATCAGGGGCTGCGGATGATAAGTTTGGCGCTGTGACAATTCTTTATCGGGGAATTTATTTTTAAAGCCAACCAATGCCGCATCAAACTGTGCTGCCGAATAATTTTTTGGCAGCGTTACAAATGTGTAGCTTTCCGAATACAAGTCTTTCCAGTTCTCCATTAGCTTCGGATTGATTTTTTCAAATACTTTAAATGGCAGCAGCATATGGCAGGCGAGATTGCTGTTACGCGGTATATCTTCGAGGATAGCAGTAATACGGTAGCTGTTTTTATTTACGGTGATCATTTTTCCAATCAGGTCTGTATATCCCTGCCGTGATTTTGTACCAAAAAAATTATCTGCCAGTTTTCTTGTCAGTATCACTTCATCGGGCTGATAAAGCAACTTGTCATTACCCGCCAGCATTTTAAAGTCGAATGTTTTTAAAAAATATTCATCTGCATAGGTGAGCTGGTTATCCTCAAAAAGCTTGCTTCTCCCGTTTTGATCGGTGATTGAAATGGTAGCGTTATTATTTACATACAGCTGTGTTACGGTCTCCAGTTGCGGAAAGTCATTTCGCAAAGCATTCGCCACCGGGAAACTAACACATCCGTTGAATTCAGTGCGCTCTGCCTTCTTTTCATCAAGTACAATACGGTATACCCGGTCGCCCCTGGAGTGAAAATTATCAAAGCCTTTTTCGTACTTAATAAACACATAAACAAAAATGCAGCAGGCGATACTGATCGCCAGCCCCGTTATATTGATCAGCGTATTAACCTTGTTATTGACAAGGTTCCTGAAAGTTGCGATTAGATAATTATTTGACATTCGAAAAACGTTTATTGTTTTGCCCCGTCTCCGCTAGGTAGCGGAGAGTCCCCCGAACAGTTTCAATTCTTTAACATCCAATATATTAACAGGCATCCTCCTATTTTTCTTCATTTAATTTCATTGTCGCTTTCATTTATTTTCACATTTTCACATTTTCACATTGGAGCATTAGGCCACTAGCAAATTAGCAAATTGATTTTACTCCGTTCTCAAACTCTTTACCGGGTTTACTATTGCTGCCTTTATTGCTTTGTATCCTACCGTGATCCATGCAATTACGAGCGATCCGATTATTGCTATTACAAATACGCCTGCGCCAATATTTATGCGGTATACAAAATCCTGCAACCAGTTATTCATCATATAATAACCCGCGGGTATTGCTATGATACACGCAATAATGATCAGGATGGTAAACTCTTTTGAAAACAGCAAAACGATATTACCTACGGATGCACCCAGCACTTTTCGGATGCCAACCTCTTTGGTTTTTTGTACCGCCATAAAGGATACCAGTCCGAACAATCCCAGGGCCGAAATTAAAATTGCAAGCCCTGCAAAAATCTTATACAGCAGGGCCAACTGGTTTTCCTGCTGATAAAAGTTATTGATATCATCTTCCATGAATGTGCTGGTGTATGCATACTCCGGGAGTAACCGGTTCCATGATGCCTGCACCAGGGCCTGCGTTTTGGGTAAATTGGAGGAACGTATTTTAATAGATGTAAGCGAATAATATTTATTGTCTTGTGCAATCATAAGCGGGCTGATGCTTTTCTTTAAAGAGCTTGTCTTAAAATCTTTTACTACCCCGACAATTGTTTTCCATGGATCCCGCCCGGTTCGCATTTGCTTTCCCAATACGTCCGCAACATTTTTTACACCTAGTTTTTGAACAAGGGTTTCATTTATTACCAGTTCTTTGGTGGTATCACTTTTATCGTATACCCTCCCTGCCAGCAATTGCAGTCCAAAGGTCTTAAAATAATCCTCATCGGCATATTTAAGTGACAACTGGAATTTTTCATCGGGCCGGTGATCGTAAGCAAAATTTGTGCTCGAACTATTGTAAGACGAAGGTGCATCTGTATTAAAACTCACGGCAACTATTCCAGGTGTTTGCAATAGGTTTTCTTTGAATGCAGCCTGTCTTGCTATCATACTGCTGTCTGCATTGGCCGACAAAAGAAGTACGGCTTCTTTATTAAAACCGAGATCAGCGTTGCGTACATAATTCATCTGGCTGATGGCCACAATTGTTCCGATGATCAGTATTTGCGAAATAGCAAATTGCATCACTACCAATCCCCTTCTCAGGGAGATACCGCCGATTGTAGCAGAAGTTATTCTATTTTTAAGCGCCAATACCGGCTTAAACCCGGAAAGTATCAATGCGGGATACAGGCCGGAAAAAAGGGTGACAATTATTACGATCACCAATGCGAAGCCGATCGTTTGTATGTTTAATAAATTCAGTGTTTCAGGGATCGAAGCGATGTGTTTGATATAGGGAAGGCCGGTCGCTGCAATCATCATGGCTGCAACTCCGCTTATGATGACCAACAAAGCGGTTTCGCCCATTACCTGTAAAAACAACTGTCGCCTCCTGCTACCCAATACTTTCCTGATACCGATTTCTTTTGATCTGCCAACAGCCTGCGCGGTTGATAAATTGATAAAGTTGATACAGGCCATGATGATAATAAAAATGCCGATCAACGATAAGGTCCACAGGGTAGACTTACTGGTAATATGATCTCCGAATATATCAAAACGGGTATCAAAATGAAGTTCACTGAGGGGTTGCAGGAAATGTGATTTTACAGAAGTGCGGTTACCCCTGTTGGAATAGTGATCTTTACTGAACTTCAACAACTGCTGATCAACGGTTTGGGCAGCCGTAAAGGCAGCCCCTACGGTTGGTAATAATGCGAATACTTCAAAATTACTTGATGTGCTGCCCCATTCGTTTGCTGAATAATTATAAGGGGCTCCATTCTTTTTTAAAGTTTCAAACGAAATCAATACTGCCAGTGGAAAGTCGGTGTTTGCCGGAACATTTTCCAAAATTGCAGATACTTTCAATGTAATAAAATTGTCTAATTTGATAAACTGACCGACTGCCTGTTGCCAGTTGCCAAAATATTTTTCGGCGATCTTTTTTGTAAGGATAACTGTATTGGGCTCGTTCAACACAGATGCATCTCCTGCCAGCCATTGATAACTGAATACTTTAAAAAATTGTGGTTCACAAAAGAATATCCCGGTTTCCTCTATAAATTTTTTATCCGTAAAAGCATTATTGTTACCAGTGCCTACGGTTACCTGGCTGTTAGAAAGAGCGTTGATACCTGCAAATTCTATACCCGGCATTTGCATTCTCAGGGCCTCCAGTGCGGGCACCGGAACACCCGGATTATAGGTAATACCTTCTGCATATTTATCCTGTGTTACCACGTGGTGGATCCGTGCATAATTCGGTTGAAATTTATCATAGCTCATCTCGTACCTGATAACCAGGAAAAGCAACAGGCAGGCAGCGATACCAATGGCCAATCCTGTAATATTGATTACGGAATATCCTTTGTGACGAATGATATTCCGAAGAGCGATCTTGAAATAATTTTTTATCATTTTCTCAATTTTATTGTTCTGATATGGTGAACTGCGCCGGGATTCTTCAATTGAATGTAAGGTTGTCAATGACTATGCCAAAGGGAAAACCATTGATAGATAAGGGTTCCGGGAATTAAGGTAAAGGCAGGTGTACGAAAACGGACAGTTAGTGTAATGGTATCGTACACCCCGTGGCATGTGGGGGAGGTCTATGAATACCCTATTGTACCCCCCGGTACGCTAGCTAGCGGAGAGTTCTTCGAACAGCATTTAATTCTTCAACCCCATTATACCAGCAAATGGCCTCTTATTTTTTTCTTTATTTAATTCCATTGCCACCTTCATTCAATTTCACATTTTCAAATTTACAAATTTGCAAATTGTTTTCATTCCGTTCTCAAACTCTTTACCGGGTTTGCAACCGCGGCTTTTATTGCCTGGAAGCTTATCGTAAATAATGCGATGAATATTGCAATAATTCCAGCCAGTACAAATACCCACCATTGCATATTGATCCGGTAAGCAAAATCCTGCAACCAGTTATGCATGATCCCCCAGGTAACAGGAATAGCCAGTACAAATGAAATCAATACCAGTTTTAAAAAATCTTTTGAAAGAATGTATAAAAGATTTTGAACGGATGCCCCCAATACTTTCCTGATACCGATCTCTTTGGTGCGTTGTAAAACATTGAAAGCAGATAGGCCCAATAAACCAAAACATGCAATGAGTATGGCAAGAAATGCGAATAGTCCAAACACTGCTCCAAACTGCCTGTCTGCCTGATACTGCTGGTCAAAAAGCTCGTCGAGGAAATAATAATTAAAGGGATCAGCAGGAAAATACTTGTTCCAAATTTTTTCAATACCGGCAATTGTTGACTGGATATTTCCAGTTGTTATTTTTACCGAATACGCATTCCTGTTATTAGGCGCCAAACGAAATATCATGGGGTCAATTGCTTTTTGCAAACCCTGGTGATGATAATTTGCCACGATCCCCAAAACTGTTGCTGTATCACCGGCAGAAATGATTTTCTCATTCACTGCCTTATTCATGTCTTCAAATCCCAAAAGCCTGGCAGCATTTTCATTTAATAAAATGCCATGCTCATCTGTTTTATATTCTTTCGAAAAACTTCTGCCCGCCTCCATACTTAATCCAAACGATGGAATAAAATCATAATCTACGCCAAGATTATACAATGTAACATACCCTTTATTTTCTGTGCCCAATCTCCGTCCGCCATTTGTCCAGTAAATTTCTTTACCCATTACACTGGATGAGGTGGAAACATTTTTTACGTCACCAATTTTCAGCAGGTCATTTTTAAATGGTTGAAAATAATTTTGATAAAGTGAATCGGAAATGGAATTGGCCCCATCCAGGACGATGGTTTGATTTATATCGGCGCCCAGCTTTTGTTTGCGCATAAAACTTACCTGTTGAAAGACAATGATCGTCCCTGCAATTAAAACCACAGATGTTGCAAACTGGCCAATGATAAGCCCCTTACGTAATGCAATACCTCCCTGACTGCTTTTAAATAAACCTTTTAAAACATAGACCGGTTGAAAGCCCGATAAAACAAAAGAGGGATAAATTCCTGATAGCAAACTACCCAATAAAAACATAGCAATAAATCCCAGCCAATAATTAATTGGTAAAGAAAAGCCTGCATGTATGGTGCGACCCGTCAACTGGTTGAACCACGGCGTTAACAGGAAAACAATTGCTGTCGCAAATACAAAAGCAATTAGGTTCAATAAAAAACTTTCCACCAGGAACTGCCCGACAAGGTTCCTGCGGAGAGCGCCCAATACTTTTCTTACTCCAACTTCCCTGGCTCTTTCCATTGACCTTGCGGTTGCAAGGTTGATATAATTAATCCATGCAATTCCAATAATAAAAAAAGCGATCATAAAAAGAAAAGATACCGATTGCCCGTTTCCATTTGCTTCGGCTTCCTGGTTGTAGTTAGAATACAAGTGAATATCAGGTAGCGGAATAATATGGATCTCCGTGGTTATTTTATTTGTTTTTGCCCATTCCCGGTTATTCATATAACGGTCGCAGTAAGCGGGTAATTTGGATTCAAATTTTTTAAGATCCGTCCCTCGCTTCAGCTGCAGATAGGTATAAAAATCATACCATCCAAAACTGGTTTCAGTAGCATTGGTAGTATCTCCCGATTGCCGCTCCATGTCGGCCAGGGTTGAGTAGGAAGCCAGGTGGTTGATGATGAGATGGGAGTTTGCGGGAAACTCTTTGAACACTCCGGTTACTTCAAAAGTTCTTGAAAATTGGGGGTCGCGAAATACTAATTTCTTTCCTACAGCCTCACCATCACCAAAATATTTGTTTGCAGTCTTTTCCGATAATAAAATTTTATCGGGGCCATCCAGGGCATTTACAGGATTCCCTTTAATGAACTGAACATTAAACATATCAAGAAAGGATGGGTCTGCGAAATATCCTTTCTCTTCCTTAAATTTTACATTTTTTTCAACATTGGATAATACCAGGTCTGCATCATGCAGCCGGCAAAAATTCTCCACTTCCGGAAAATCCTTTTTCATGGTAGGTCCAAAAGCAGGATAGGAAGTTGCAGATTTCCAGGAAAGTTTTTCCTGGCGATAGCTATCCAGGCGCAGTCGAACTATTTGATCAGCCTTATTCCCGAACCGGTCGTAACTTCTTTCAAAAGCTACATACTGAAATATGAGCAGGCAGCAGCTAATGCCGATTGCAAGGCCAAGAATATTAAGGAGCGAATACCCTTTCCGCTTAACCAGATTCCGGAGGGCTAGTTTGAAATAATTTTTTATCATAAAAAAGGTTTATGGTTTATGGTATAGGTTTTAAGGTGAATGGTTGAGGATTTTGGGGTGATAGCATTGCAACACCTCCATCTTTACGAACGGTCCAAGGGCTACGGAAGGGTGTCCATTTTCCCCCGCCCGCCAGCTAGGGAAGAATTCCCCGAACAGCCTGCTATTTTCATAAACGTTTTTAATTTGTGGATGAACAATCGCATTTTCATATTTTCACATTTTCTAGTTTCCTCATTAGCACATTAGCACATTAGCAAATTAGCACATTGTTTCTAGTCTGTTCTCAAACTCTTTACCGGGTTTGTTACCGCTGCCTTTACTGCCTGGATACTCACCGTTAGCAACGCTATCAATACCGCGATAATTCCTGTAGCCGCAAATACCCACCATCCTATACTTACCCGGTACGCAAAATCCTGCAGCCATTGATGCATGAAATACCAGGTTACCGGTGAAGCGATGATCAACGCGATCAATACCAGTTTTAAAAAATCTTTGGAAAGCAGGGTAATGATAACGGTTATGGACGCACCCAATACTTTACGGATACCGATTTCTTTTGTGCGGTTAACGGCAGCAAGCGCAGCTAATCCAAACAAACCCATGCAGGCAAGGAAAATAGATATGCCGCCGGCCATAGCTGTAATGCTTTTCATTCTTTGCTCCTCCTTATAAAATTTTCCGAGATCCTCATCCAGGAAACTGTATTTCAGTGGAAGCCGGGGTACCAGGCTGCTCCATGTTTTTTGGATTGCCGCTATGACGGGAGAAGGATCACCGGGCTTAAACCTTACTAAAAATTTAAAAGGTGCATAGTCACTAAACTGCTGGAACAACTGCGGTGCAATTTTATCTTTTAAAGAGAAAAAATTAAAATCTTCCACAACGCCGATCACTACCGGTGTCTTGGTTTCCATATACCCCGTTAGTGGTTGCCCGATCACGTTTTGCAGGTTCCACCCAAAATCATTCATCATCGCTTCATTGATCACTACAGAAGTAACTGTGTCTGCTGTAATATCCGGATCAAAATTCCTGCCTGCTTTCAATTTCATGCCCATCACCTTAATATAGTTGTGATCAATAAAATATTCATACGCCTCTTTATGCTTTCCCTTGTAATCAAAGCCGCTCACACTCCATCCCATATCCGCTCCCAGGCTTAGTTCTGCGCTGGTGATGCCCACAATATCCGTACGATGCTGCAATGCATTTTTAAACAGCGGAAAAATTGCTTTTGTATTTGTTTCGTCGGCATCCACCACCAAAACATTCTCTTTGTTGAACCCTGGATTTTTGCTGCTCATGTAATTTGTTTGCTGCATGATAATGACGGTACAGATAATTAAACCGATTGATACTGCAAATTGCACCGTTACCAGCGACCTGGTAAATAAATTGGCGCCGCCTATGCGCACTTTACTTTTTAAAACTTCAATAGGTTTAAACCCCGAGAGTACAAATGCGGGATAACTTCCTGCGAGCAGGCCAACCAGCATGATTAAACCCAATAACATCCAGCCCATTTCAGGATATCGTGATAATGAAAAATGCAAGGCTCTGCCGGAAAGCTCATTAAAATAAGGCAATAGCAACCGGGCGATCAGCAACCCCAATACTGCAGAAAGAAAACTCATTACCAATGATTCTGCAAGGAACTGGTATACCAGTTGTTTTCTTTCGCTCCCAATCACTTTACGCACACCGATCTCCTTTGCGCGGCCCGCAGAACGTCCGATGGATAATGTTGTAAAATTGATACAGGCTATCAGCAATACCCCTGCTGCAATACCAAGTAATATCCAGATGGTTTTGGGATCTATATTGCCCACTGCGCCTCCAAACACTTTTGTATTGGTATGCACATTTTGAAGCGACTGTAATCCATACCGTATCGGGGAAATATTTCCTTTCCATGTAACGCCATCCTTCTTTAACTGCGCTTCTTCCCCAGGATAATATTTACGCCGAAAATTACTAAGCTTTTCTGCATCCCCGGGCAAACCACTACCAGCGCGAAGTTTAACATAGGTGAGATACCCTGACCTCTGCCAGTTGTTAACTCCTTTCTTTTGTGAAGTGGATGTTTCTAAAAAATTAAAACTTCCCAGCAGGTCAAATTCCAAAGAGGAGTTGGCGGGGATATCTTCTGCAACGGCGCTGATAGTAAAAGGCAAAAAATCATCTTCCATTTTTATTTGGAGGTTGCGCCCGATCACGTTCTCCGTACCAAATAATTCGCGCGCCTTTGATTGGGTTATTACAATATTATGAGGATTTTGTAATGCAGAATTAATGGTGCCATATTTCAACCGAAAAGAAAAAACGGAAAAGAACTGCGGATCAGCATAAGAAATTTTTAAACGCCTGGTATCATTGTCATTTACACGCACAAAATTTGGCGTGCCGGCAGTTCTGAACCGCACAAAGTTTTCCACCTCGGGAAAGTCCTGTTTCATGGCATTGCCCAATGGCATTGGAAGGTAGGGCGTGCCACCCGCTTCCCGGTCATTATATCCATCGTTCCATTGATATACCTGGAAAATGGTTCCCGCATTTTTATGAAAGCGATCAAAATTAAATTCGTTCACTGAATATAGTAAAAACAAACTGAAACATGCGACGCCAATAGACAACCCAAAAATATTGATCGTTGATAGAACTTTTTGACGGGCAATGCTGCGAAAAGCGATTTTAAAATAATGGCTGATCATAACGTGGTATTTGATGTTATCATTCATGTGTAATAAGCGATGGGTATCGAGAACGCGTCCTAAATTCGTGAATCATCAGTGCTTACCCGCCGCTTATTTTTATATAGGTTGAACGTTCCATTCCTTTACATTCCGGTAGTAGCTATTTCAGTGTCAAGATCAACCTGCCTCCCCCGGCATCCGCTGTAACCTGCGTTCCACCACCATTTAGTTTTCCATTTACCCTATCATCTTCTACTTTTCCACTAAAATTGGCAAGATTACCTGTTTTGATTTTATCTCCTGACAAATCCAGGTCATAACCTTTACCGGAAGGCAGTTCCAATTCAATTTTTCCACCCGAATTCCTGATCTTTATAAATTTAGAGGGATCGTTCATTGCTACCCTGATATTTCCTCCGCTTGTAGATGTAGAAACGTTGCAGGATAAGGCTAACAGGTTGATATTTCCACCGGAAGTACTTGCCTCCAGCTCTCCCCTGATATCATTTGCCCGCACATTCCCCCCACTGGTAGTTGCATCTACATTACCGTTCAGATCCGTGAGTAAAATGGAACCACCGGACGTAACCAGCTTTATCCCACCGGTACAATTATTTGCTTCAATATCGCCACCGCTGGTAGTGAGATCAATATTATCATCTGAATTTTTCACATAGATATTACCACCTGATGTGGTGCCTCTTAGCTTTCCTTTTACATTATCTATGGTGAGATTACCACCGCTGGTCGTAATTTTCTGTTCACCGGATAATGCCCTAAGATCAATATTTCCCCCGCTTGTGGTAAGATGCGTAGATACATCTTTGGCTAAAAATACTTTAAATGAGATGGACAGCCCATTCTTCCAATTCATATTCCTTTTTTTAGGTTTTGCAATGGCGGTAAGTTGATTATCGGCAACGGCAATCTTCAGGTCATATAATTCATCCAGTCTTTTTTGTATTTCTTCCTTTGAAACAGATGCTCCTTTGTTCCTGCCCGATGGCCAGATAAATACTTCAACTCGTTCCTGTCCGACAGCCGTACTTTCCACGGTAATATTCCCGCCGGATGTTTCCACTTCAACCTGTTTAACAGATTGGCCGGCTAATGATTTGGTCAGGAATGCATCCTGTTTAGAATCATTCTGTGCAAATAAGGTACTTACTGTACAGCTTATTAATAAGATCAAAATTGTTTTTTTCATGTTATTTTGTTTATCAGTATTAAAAAATTGCCCCCATCCCCTAAAGGGGTCTACGAACAGTATTATTGTTTCAAAATTCTTTTTAAATTGCAGAGAACCCTTTGTTCGTCAATGTTATCAAGCCTGACACTTCTCATACATTACTCATCATTCATTACACATCTTCCATTGCTCATAACTCATCATTCATTATTTATCATTCCGTTCTCAAACTCTTCACCGGGTTGGCAATCGCCGCTTTGATTGCCTGGAAGCTAATGGTAATTAAGGCAATGGATACTGCAATTAAACCTGCCAATATAAATACCCACCAGCCAATTGTAATACGATAGGCAAAATCATGCAACCATTGATTCATTACCCACCACGCAATGGGAAACGCGACTGCCGAGGCAATCAATACCAGTTTCAGAAAATCTTTTGATAAGATAATAACAATATTGCCAACACCAGCACCCAATACTTTACGAATGCCTATCTCTTTAATACGTTGGGCGGCCGCATAAGTAGCTAAACCAAATAATCCCAGGCATGCAATTAATATCGTGAGCATAGCAACGATCAAAAATATTATCTCCCGTATACGGTCTTCGCGGTAAAACAGCTCCCACTGCTTGTCGAGAAAATGATATTCAAACAAATGGTTTTGATCAATATTGTGAAGAACCGCATCCATTTGCTTAAGCATTCCACCCACATTATTTGTTGCAACCCTTAAGGTAAAGTAGTCAATATTTTGAACAGGGTTTTTTTGAAAACCAAGCACCATCGGCGCGAGCGGCTCATGCAGGGATTGAAAATTAAAATCTTTTACAATCCCAATAACCTTTGCATTGAATGGCAGGCCGAGCGCAATTTCTATCCTTTGTCCTGAAGCTTCGGTTATTCCCAATTCATTCGCCGCGGTTTCATTTATGATGACAGCCAATGAATCAGAAATCCCGGTCATAAAATTTCTTCCATTAGCGAGGGAGACCTGGTATGTCTTCAAAAACTGGTCATCAACGCCAAGAAAATACATATCATTGCCTTCGGTAGCCTGTATTTTTTCATTCTTGACTTTTACTTTTGGCAGGTCCTTCCATTCACCAGGAACCCTGGAGCTTACGGATACTTCTTTAACCTGGGCCAATTTTGAAAATTCAGTTTTTATAGTTTCTGCACCACGACGTACCTTCCCGCTATTGATATCTATTACAAGCAACTGGTCCTTATTAAAACCCATGCTCCTGGTATTTATATATTTCATCTGCAGGTAAATGACCATCGTGCTTACGATCATAACAATAGAAATTGCAAACTGGAACACTACCAGTGAACGCCGTAAGGATAGGTTTCCTTTACCAATATTGAGCGTGCTCTTTAACAATAAAAGAGGCTTAAACCGGGATTGAAATAACGCGGGATATACCCCTGATAAAAGACCGGCAACTATTACAATCAATGTAATGCCCAACCAGATCCGGTAATCAGTTTGGATTCCCAGTGTTAAACGCTTTTCTGTAAAAACGTTGAAGGCTGGTAACAGCATTTCTACGAGTACCAATGAAAACACCGATGCAATTAAAGTTACCACGAAGGCTTCTGAAAGAAATTGCGCCGCAAGGTTCTTTCCTGAAGCGCCGGCCACCTTTCGCACAGCGATCTCTTTTGACCTGCTGGCAAAACGGGCAGTAGTGAGGTTCATATAGTTGATACAAGCGATCAACAATACGAACAAGCCAACGAATGAAAATACATACAGATAAGTAATGCTACCCTTCTTTCCAGAATTGCCTTCGATCTCATCAGAATGAAAATGAATGTCTTTTAAAGGTTGAAGGATAAAACTGTTTTTATCTTTTATTTCAGTTTTTCTACCGGAAGCAACAAGCCGGTTAATTTTTGCCTCTATCGCATGTATACCCGCTTTTGCATCCAGCAATAAGTAAGTTGCAAAAGCATCTGAATCCCAGTCGGAATTGATGAACTTTTTAAAATCATCACCCGCTATACTTGATTCTGAAAAAAGAAGATTAAACGAGAGGTGAGAATTAACGGGAAAATTTTTCAAGACCCCGGTGATCTTAAACGGAATGGTATCCCTATCGGCCCTGATAACCTTTCCCATAACATTTGTTGTGCTGAATAATTTTTGAGCCGTTTCTTCTGTGACGATCACAGAATGAGGTGCAGTTAATGCTGTATTAGGATTCCCCTGTAACAGTTTGAAATCGAAAGTTGTCAGAAACCCGGGATTGGCTATGGTGAAATCTTCATAAAAAACATTGGTATTTTCAACGGCGGAAACATTGGATCTTCCGAAGGTTACCAGGCGAACCGCATCTTTAATTTCCGGGAAATCGGTTTTGGATTTTTCAGAAACCTGGTAACCAGCGCCTGCGGTTTTCGATTCTTTTCCTCCCGCGGATATTTTATGATCTATAACACGATAAATATTCTTTGCATTTTTATGAAACCCATCAAAGGTTAATTCATCAAAAATATAAAGAGCAATCAAAAGGAAGCTGGTTAAGCCGATTGTTAATCCAATAACATTGATGAATGAAAAAATTTTATTTTTCACCATATTGCGCCAGGCTGTTTTGAAGTGATTTTTGACCATAAGGTTTTATTTTGATGTTTGATCCGATGTTTGATCCGATGTCTGATTCCTGACGCCTGATCCGATGCCATCAGATTTTTGATGTCTGATTTTTGATCAGAGTTCTTCAAATAAAATTCATTTATTTCATTTTCATATTTTTATACAAACCCTTTTCACATTTTCATCAACAGGTCCATAGGTCCACAGGTCTACAGGTTTTACCTGTGGCTATTCACATTCAACCCCTTCGGGGTTTCAATAATTTTGAGATTATTAATTTACTATAATAATTGCTTACAGTTGAATAATAACCCCCAAGGGGTGACATTTTTTCTTAACTAAATGACATTGCCCTTCGGAGTATTAAATAGTAGCTGCAAAACGAAACGAAAACTTTCCTGCAAACACTTATTATTTGTATATTTTTCATTATCCCATTTTTTCATTTTCATATTTTCACATTCGATTTTATTCCGTTCTCAAACTCTTCACCGGGTTAGCTATTGCCGCATTTATTGCCTGGAAGCTGATGGTTGCCATTGCTATCGTAATGGAAAGTAAGCCTGCCATGGCAAACACCCACCACTCTATATTTATGCGGTAAGCAAAATTCTGCAGCCATGAATGCATCAAATAATATGCAAGAGGCGATGCAATTATAAAGGCAATGATCACGAGGAGTATAAAATCTTTTGCCAACAGCAATACGATATTTGATACGGATGCGCCCAATACTTTTCTTACACCGATCTCCCGGGTCCGCTGGGCGGTAGCAAAAAGCGACAATCCGAGCAAACCAAGACTGGCTATGAAAATTGCAAAGCCGGCAAAAATGGCAAACGCTTTACCAAATAACTGGTCGTCTTTATATTGCGTATTATATTTTTCATCCAAAAAATAATAATCAAATAAGTTGCCGGGGAAGAACATTAAATATTTCGCCTTAATGGCTTTAATGGTTTCATCCACACCGGCAGTATTTACCTTTATTGAAATAGGATTATTTGTGCCATAAAAAGGCTGCAGTATAACGGGCTCTAAAGGATAACGCAGCGATTTTTGATGATAATCGTTTATCACCCCAATTACATCCCATTTCTTATTATACATGGTTACTGATTTCCCTACCGCATCTTCGTTTGAAGAAAACCCAAGCAGCTTAACAGCGGAAACATTTATAAGGATATTATGAAGCTTATTATAATCAGGATTATAATCAACGCTGGAAAGATTTCTTCCCGCCAATAATTTTATTCCATACACGTCGATAAAATCATAATCCGCGCCCATGTTTCTAACGGTAAAATGATTGCCGCTGTTATCATCCGATCTGTGAACATTAAATGCCCTTCCCATTTCATCCCCTGCTATCCTGTTTGAAGTGGCAACCCCTTTTACACTGGCAATTTGCCTTAGTTCAAGTTTGAAGCTGTTTTCCCTTGCCATAAAGGAAGAATCAAAGTCGCTAAGCATTGGCGGTTTTACAACCAGCATTTGATTTATATTCATCCCCAGTTCCTGTGCACTCATAAATTTTATTTGCTTATATACAACAAAGGACCCGATTATCAACGCCACTGTTATGGCAAACTGGCCTATCACCAGCCCCTTACGCAAAACAATACCTTTTTTTGAATTACTGAATTTTCCTTTCAAAACCAATATCGGCCTAAACGATGATAAAACAAATGCGGGGTAAAACCCTGAAACAAAAATACCGGTGAGGATAAGCGCCAGCAGTCCAATGGTTATGCTGTAACCACTTAGGCTTTTTTGGAACAGGAACGATAAGGACAGCTTATGCTGGACAAGCGTATTAAAGGGGCCCTGCAAAAGAAAAACCAATAAAAAGGCCAATGCCATTGCAATGATATTGATAAGAAGAGACTCTACCAGGAACTGGCCGATCAATTGATTTTTGGTGGCGCCCGTAACTTTCCTTACACCCACTTCCCTTGCCCGTTCTGCCGACCTGGCGGTTGAAAGATTAATATAATTTACCCATGCAATAACAATTATAAATAAGGCAATGATCAGCAAGCCCCAAACAACTGTAGCGCTACCCGTTTTGCCTATTTCATATTCAAAATCCGAATACAAATGCGCTTTTGCCAGGGGCTGTAAATAAAATTTTTCCACACTGCCTGAAATTTTATTTCCCTGGAAATGCTTCTGGCTAAAGGCATCAAATTTTGCCTGTAAGACTTTATAATCGGCCCCATGCCTTAATTGAACATAATGCCAGAAATCAGAATCCGTAAAATCATAATCAGCCTCCTTATAAGGATTTTTACCAGCAAGGATGGACACATAAGAGGCAAGTATATCAAACTGCAAATGGGAATTTTCCGGAACATCTTTACAAATACCCGTTATCTTATAAGGCATGGAATCACGCCCCATCACGATCGCTTTACCGACAAGTGAGCCAAAATTATTTCCCTGCTTACCAAAGTATGTCTCTGCCGCAGTTTTTGTAAGTATAACCGCATAAGGATCTTTTAAAGCGGTTTTTTCATCGCCGGCAATTAACGGATATGAAAACATGGTAAGAAAGGAATTGTCGACTGCAATTACCTCCTGCTCGGCAAATTTTTTATTATCATAGGATATAATCGATTTGCCAAAAGGCACCCCGCGCGTATGGTCAATCACATCAGGGTAATCATCCTGCATAGCCTTACCAATAGCGGAATAAGTAATGGTGCCATGTTGAATAAGCTTGCCATTCTGGTAACGGTCATTATATACACGGTAAATATCACCCACATTTTTGTTGAACTGGTCGTAGCTCAATTCAAAATTTACAAATTGCAATATCAGCAGGCAGGCAGCCATACCAATAGCAAGCCCTGCAATATTGATGAAAGAAAATACTTTATTCTTCCTGATATTGCGCCATGCGGTGGTGAAATAACTTTTTACCATTGGATGTCATTTTTATTTTGAATGATTTTGTTATGTCTGATGCCTGATTTTTATGCCTGATGCCTGATGTCTGATTTTTTAATGTCTGATTTTTATGTCTGATTT